>CAZSYS010000030.1:13157-21871 GCA_964611365.1 uncultured Planctomycetales bacterium | reverse complement strand
CCCGCCGTAGATGAAGTAGGAAGGGCGCGCCCCGCTCATCCGGCGGAACACCTGGGGGATGCGGCTGATGGTGGGGATCTCGACCTCAAGGGCGGCCCCGTCGCGGACCAACCCCAGCCGCACGGTGTCGCCGACGCTCTTGCGCGACACCAGGCACCCGGCGAAGACCCGCACCCCCTCGGCGATCGGCACCATGCCGAGGTTGTCGATGGCGGTGCCGTCGATGTGGGTGACGATGTCCCACGGGCGGATGCGGTCGCCCAGGTCGTCGCGGTTGACCCGGTGAACCACGGTGCCGGTCACCGGGCGGTCGATCTTGAGATACTCGCGCAGCGAAGGGTTCTCCAGCGTTGCCCAGCTGAGCCCCAGCTGGGGGAAGCCGTCGTAGTCGCCGTCGGCCCAGTCGTCCAGGAAATGGCGGATGACCTCCGCGGGGATGAGGTAGCCGATGTTCTCGCCCTCGGTGAACTTGCTGAAGACGATGCCGGTGACCCTGCCGTCCACCACGCCGGGGCCGCCGCTGTTGCCGGGGTTGACGGCCGCGTCGACCTGGATGCGCAGGGCCGCGGTGTCGAAGTAGTAGGGCACGTACTCGATGCGCGAGACCACGCCCTCGGTCACGCTGAGAGTGTCGCCGCCGGTCGGGTAGCCCAGCACGTTGACCTTGGCCTTCAGCGGCGGAAGCTCCGCGGCCAGTTCCAGCGGCCGGACGTCAGACAGGGCGTCGACGTCCTCGATGCGCAGCGTCGCCAGGTCGCACTCGTCGGAGATGAACTCGATCCCGGCGTCGAGCTTCTCGGAGGACTCGTGCAGCTGGACGTAGATCTGCTGGGCGTAGTTGACCACGTGGGCGTTGGTCAGCACCCGCCCGCCGGCGATGATCACGCCCGAGCCGGTGGCCTCGGTCGGGGGCGTGATCCGCCACGGCTGAAACATGTTCGGCGGCGACTGGGAGGCGAAGATCTTGACCACCGCCCGGCGCGGATCGTCGCCCGGCGCCGCCGACACCGACGGCGCCGACGACGGCGACGACGGCGCGTCGGCCGCAGACGCGGCGGACGGCAGCATCGCCAGAAGTACGCTGATCCACGGACCCGGCCGGTACGATCGTCTCATGGTGCCCTGCTTTCGTGTCGGCGGCAGTGGTCCCGGCGGCGGACCCGCCGGTCCCCGGACCGGTCCACCGGTCTGCGGCCCGCCGGCCTCCGGCGGCATCGCCGGGCCTCGGACCGCCTCAGGGCGGATCATCGCCGGGCGTCCGACCAAGATCAAGCCGGCCACGGCGATCTTCTGCGCCGCGACCGGGGCGGTTATGATGACCCTTCCGGTGTGTCCGGGAGCCGACAGGCGATGCCCGTCCGGGAGTGCGACATCGAGATCCGGGTCCGCTACGCCGAGTGCGACCCGATGGGCTTTGTGCACCACTCGCGGTACTTCGAGTACTTCGAGATGGGGCGCACCGAACTGCTGCGCGCCTCCGGACGGCGCTACCGCGACCTCGAGGCCGCCGGGGTGCTGTTCGTCGTCGCCCGGATCGAGTGCCGCTTCCGCCGGCCGGCGGTCTACGACGACCTGCTGCGGCTCAACGTGCGGGTCACGCGCCAGACCCGGGCACGCATCGATCACGCCTACCGCCTGTACCGCGACGGCCTGCTGCTGTGCGAGGCTTCCAGCGTACTGGCCTGCGTGAACCGCCAGGGGCGCCCGATCCCGATCCCCGACGATATGGCCGACGACACGGAAGTCGGCCGCCCGGAGGATCCGGACGCCTGAGCCATCCGTCGCCGGGCCTGCCCCACGGCGTCCCGGCCTTCAAAGGGGCATTGAAGGGGTACTGAAGGCATGTCGGTGCTTTGCCAGCTGCGGGATCCGGCACGCTACCGCGTGTCGCAGTGGAACATCGTCGCCCGGGCCGACGACCGGACCCACTGGCTGGGCCTGTTCGCGACGTTCCCCGGCCGGATCGAGCCGCACCTGCGCGAGGACGGCCTGGCCGGCCGGGACTTCGACCGCCGCTGGGCCGTTTTTCTGGAGGAATACCGCCGGGGCCTGCAGCCTTTCGCGGACCAGGCCGCCGGCGGCGGAGCGGTCTACACCATCGACCTGTGCCGCTTCCGCCAGGGCCTGCTGGACCGGCACGGCTGGCCGGACCCCTACCTGCGGGTCAGGCAGCGCGAGAACGCCGCGGCCCTGACGCTGTATCCCCGCATCATCGCGGCCATCGACGCCGCCGGACCTCAGCAGCGCTGGGATCTGCTGCTGCGCGGCTTTTTCGCCGGCAACATGTTCGATCTGGGCTCCCTGCAGACCATCGAGATGTACCGCAACGGGCAGCTGGACTTCCAGACCCTCCTGGACGGCATCCGCTGGCGACCCTGGTTCGCCGACGGCACCGACGCCCTGCTGGAGCGGCTGGCCGGCCCCCGACGCTGGCGGCAGGCCCTGATTTTCGTCGATAACGCCGGCTCCGACGCCGTTCTGGGAGCCCTGCCGATCGCCCGGGAACTCGCCGGCCGGGGGCTGCGGGTGGTTCTGGCGGCCAACAGCCGCCCGGCACTCAACGACATCACCGCACCGGAACTGACTGCGGTCCTGGAAGCCGCCGGCCGCGTGGATCCGGCGCTGGCCGGACTGCTGGCCGGCGATCGGATCGCGGTCGTGACCTCCGGCGGCGACATGCCGCTGATCGACCTGGCACGCGTCAGTCCCGAATGCGACGCCGAGGCCGCACGCAGCGACCTGATCGTGCTGCAGGGCATGGGCCGGGCGGTGGAGAGCAACTGGCACGAGCACTTCCGCTGCGACATCTGGCGGCTGGCGTTGATCAAGGACGAATCCGTCGCCCGCTGGCTGGGTGCCGGGCTGTTCGACCCGGTCAGCCGATACGACCCTGCCTGAAAGCCGACGATATGCCCCGGCCTGAGGGCCGAAAAACATACTTCTATCTTAAGGCCATTATATACAATATCTTGCATTCATTTGCGCCTCCATTGACATCATGAAACAATTGTACTATTCATACGTTTAGTACGTGTGTATGACGCGGTTCTTCCCGGAGCACACACCGATGCAGCAAGCTCCTCCCGTCGGCGGCACCCGCGATCGGCTGCTTGCGGCCGCAGCGGCGGTCTTTGCCGGCAAGGGCTTCCGTCGGGCGACCGTGCGGGAGATCGTGGCCGCGGCCGGGGTCAATCTCAACGCGGTCAACTACCACTTCCGCGACAAGCAGGGGCTCTATCACGCGGTGCTGGAGGCCGGCCACAAGAGCGTGCAGGACGACGACGATCTGGCCGTCGCCCGTGATCCGACGGCCGACCCGCAGGCCCGGCTGCACGCCTTCGTCCTGGCCCTGCTGACCCGGGCCCTGTCCGGCGGGCACCGTCCCCACCAGGCGCGGATCATGATGCTGGAGATGGCCGAGCCGACCGGGGCTCTGGACATGGTCGTGGAGCGTTACATCCGCCCGCGGTTCGAGCTGCTGGTCGAGATCATCGCCGGCATCCTGCCCGATCCGCCGGACCGCCAGACGCTCGAGCTCTGCGCCGAGAGCGTGGTGGGGCAATGTGTTCACCTGGTACACGCCCGGCCGATCCTCGTGCGGATTCTGCCTTTCCTGACCTACTCGCGTGCGGACATCGAGCGGCTGGCCGCGCATGTGACCCGATTCTGTCTCTCCGCGCTGCGGAACATATCCGGCAACGGCGGAGGCGCCGCATGATCTCCGGGGCAAGAGCCTTCGCGCTGGCCGGGGGATGGCTGGTCCTGACCTGCGGGGCCTGTCAGCTGCTGGTGCCGCGCCGCGAGGCTCCGCCGGAGGGCCCGCTTCCGGCGCAGTTCAGCCTTCAGGGTTCCGGGCCGGCCGCGAGCGATCGCTGGTGGCAGGATTTTGGCAGCCCCGAACTCGACAGTCTGGTGGAGGAGTCGCTGCGGGGCAACCTCACGCTGCGGCAGGCCTGGGCCCGGCTTGACCAGGCCGGCGCCGGCGTGGTGTCGGCGGCGTCGGGACTCTACCCGCACCTGGATCTGACCGGCGACGCCGGGTGGCGGCGGGCGGTCACCACCGTCGAGACGGACAGTCCGTCGTTTCGCTCGCGGCTGCGCGACGCCCTTCTGCAGGGGGCGGCCCGGGGCCTGGACAGCGCCGTGCGGCAGGTCCAGGCCGGCGGCGGATCGACCGGCGGATCGGGCGGCGGAACCGGCCTGTCGGCCAGCAGTCTGCTGAACGCGGCGATGCAGGAGCAGCCGCCGACGCGCGTGACCCGCGAAACCCGGCGGTTCGGGCTCTCGCTGGCCGCCGGCTACGAGGTGGACCTCTGGGGGCGGGTGGCGGCCGGTTACCGCGCCGCCGACCTGGAATTGCAGGCGACGCGCGAGGAGCTCGAATCGACGGCCATGACCCTGGCCGGCGAGGTGGCCGACCGGTGGCTGCGGATTCTGGAGCAGCAGGAGCTGCGGCGCATCCTGGACGAGCAGCTGGCGACCAACCGGACCTATCTCGAGCTGGTCGAGCTGCGTTTCCGCAAGGGCCAGGTTTCCGCCCTGGACGTGTATCAGCAGCGGCAGGCGGTCAGCGACGTCCAGCGGCAGATCCCGCTGGTCCAGGCCCGGGAAGAGCTGCTGCGACACGATCTGGCGGTGCTGCTGGGCCGGCCGCCGGCGACGGAGCTGGAGATCGGGGACCACGAGCTGACCGACGTGCCCGATGAACCGGTTGCGGGCATTCCGGCGCAGCTGCTGACCCGCCGGCCGGACGTGCGGGCGGCGCTGGCCCGGCTCAACGCCGCGGATCAGCGGGTGGCCGCGGCCCGGGCGGATCAGCTGCCGGCCATTCGTCTGACCGGCGGGGTGGGGCTGGAGGCCGACAGGATCGACAACGTGCTGGACGACTGGTTTCTGAACCTGGCCGGCGGGCTTTCGGCTCCGCTGTTCGACGGGCTGCGGCGCGAGGCGGAGGTCCAGCGGACGCTGGCGGTGGTGGAGGAGCGGCTGGCGGACTACCGGCTGACGGTGCTCAGGGCGATCCGGGAGGTCGAGGACGCCCTGGCCCAGGAGCGCCGGCAGCGTGCTCACATTGAAGCTCTGGAGCGGCAGTTCCAGGATGCCGGCAACGCCCTGCGCCAGGCCGGCGGCCGCTATCTGAAGGGGTTGAGCGACTATCTGCCGGTGCTGGCGGCGCTGGAGCGGACCCAGTCGCTGGCCCGCGGGCTGGTCGTCGGCCGGCGCGAGCTGCTGGGATACCGCCTGCAGTTGTACCGGGCCCTGGGGGGCACATGGACACGACAGCTGGCCGAGCCGGTGCGTCTGAGCCGCGAGGTTCCGGCCACAAGGAGTTCGGCTTCATGAGCGAGGATTCGCCGATCCGCCCGCCGGTGGTGCAGCCCACGAACCCGGGCACAGTCCGGTCAGGTCCGGCCGGGCGGCTGCTGCGCTTCGTACTGACGGTGCTGCTGCCGATGGCGCTGATCGGCGGGGCCGTCGCCGGAGCCAGGCGGCTGATCGAAACTGCGCCTCAGGCTGAGCGGCGCCTGCCGGAGGTTCGATCCACGCCGGTCGAAGTGATGATCCTGGAGCCCGCCGCCGAGCCGGCGGTGGTCCAGGTGATGGGCACGGTGACGGCCGCCGAGGAAATCGTGTTGCAGCCGCGGGTGGCCGGGACGATCGTCGAGATGAGCGGGAATTTCGTGCCCGGCGGGCGGTTCCAGGCCGGCGAGGTGATCCTGCGGATCGACCCGAGCGATTACGAGCTGGCGATTCAGCGGGCCCGGGGGCAGCTGGCCCAGTCGGAGTACGAGCTCAAGCTTGAGCAGGGTTACCAGGAGGTCGCCCGCCGGGAGTGGGAGATGCTGGACATGCAGGCTCAGGCCAGCGAGCTGGACCTGGAGCTGGCCCTGCGCCGGCCGCAGCTGGCCCGGTCCACGGCCATGCTCGAGGCGTCGCGGGCGGCCCTGCGGGAGGCCGAGCTGAACCTGGAGCGCACGACGGTCCGGGCACCGTTCAACTGCATGGTCCAGTCTGAGAACGTGGACATCGGCTCGCAGGTGACGCCGCAGTCGCCGCTGGGCGTGCTGGTGGGCACCGACCGTTACTGGGTGCAGGCGGCCGTGCCGGTGGACGAGCTGAGCTGGATCGTCTTCCCGGACGACCAGGGATCGGCCGGATCGCCGGCGATGATCCGCCAGGAGCTGGGCACCGGACTCTACGGGGAGTGGTCCGGGGCGGTGGTGCGTCTGCTGGCCGACCTGGAGCCGAAGGGGCGTATGGCCCGGGTGCTGATCGAGGTGCCCGACCCGCTGAAACTGGACGCCGCCAACGGGCGGCGCCTGCCGCTGCTGCTGGACGCCTATGTGAACGTGGCCATCGCCGGGCGTCCGGTGCGCGACGTGGTGGCCGTGCCGCGGACGGCGCTGCGCGAGGGGCACCGGCTGTGGATCATGAACGACCGGGATGCCCTGGAGATCCGCGACGTTCAGGTGATCCGGGGCAACCGCGAGACGGTGCTGGTGGGCTCGGGGGTCCGGGCAGGGGAGCGGCTGGTGATCAGCGACCTGGCGGCGCCGGTGGCGGGCATGGCCCTGAGAATCGACGGCTCCGCGGGCGCCGCCTCCGGGCCGGCCGACGGCGCCGCCCGCGCGCCGGCGGAATCGCGTCCGGGGACCGAGGAGGCGCGTCGTGGCGACTGACGCGGACTGTCGCGGGGCCGTCGCCTGGATGGCGCGGCACTCGGTGGCGCCCAACCTGCTGATGCTTTTCCTGCTGGTCGGCGGGGCCGTCATGACCCTGCGGGTCAAGCAGGAGGTCTTTCCCGAATTCGACCTGGACATGGTCAGCATCCGGGTGCCCTATCCCGGCGCCAGCCCCGAGGAGGTCGAGCAGGGCATCATCCTGGCGGTCGAGGAGGCGGTGCGCGGCATCACCGGGGTCAGGGAGGTGACCGCCGTCGCCCGCGAGGGCGGCGGCACGGTCAGGGCCGAACTGGAGGAGCGGGCCGACGCCCAGCGGATCTACCAGGAGATCCGCCAGGAGGTGGACCGGATCACCACCTTCCCGGAGGAGATCGAGCAGCCGGACGTCGTGCTGATGACCCACCGGCGCGGGGTCATGGACGTCATTCTCTACGGCGACGCCGATGAATGGGTCCTGCGCGAGCTGGCCGAGCAGGTTCGCGACCGCCTGCTGGCCGACCCGAACGTCACCCAGGTGGACCTGAATCCCGATCGGATCTTCGAGGTGAGCATCGAGGTGCCGCAGGAGAACCTGCGGGCCTACAACTTGACGCTGCACGATATCGCCGAGCGGATCCGGGCGGCGTCGATCGAGCTTCCCGGCGGCAGCCTGCGGACCGACGCCGGCGAGGTGCTGCTGCGGATGAAGGACCGCCGCGACTGGGCCCGCGAGTTCGAGAGCATCCCGGTGATCAGTTCGACCGACGGGACCCAGCTGCTGGTCCGCGACTTAGGCACGGTGCGCGACACCTTCGAGGAAAGCCACCGGTTCGTGACCTACAACGGCAGGCCCGCGGTCAACCTGGACGTGTACCGGGTCGGCGACCAGACGCCCATCGGGGTGTCGCAGGCCGTGCGCCGCAAGCTGGAGGAGATCCGCCCCGACCTGCCGCCGGGCGTCCACGTCGACGTGCGCCGCGACGAGTCCGACATCTACCGCCAGCGGCTGGAACTGCTGCTGCGCAACGGCGCGATGGGCCTGGCGCTGGTGCTGATCCTGCTGACCGTGTTCCTGGAGTACAAGCTGGCGTTCTGGGTCGCCCTGGGCATTCCGGTCTCGTTCCTGGGGTCGCTGCTCTTTCTGCCTCTGGCGGGCGTGACCATCAACATGGTGTCGATGTTCGCGTTCCTGATCGCCCTGGGCATCGTGGTGGACGACGCCATCGTCGTCGGCGAGAACGTGTTCGAGTACCGCCAGCGGGGCATGGCCCGGCTGGAGGCGGCCATCCGGGGCACCCGGGACGTGGCCACGCCGGTGGTCTACAGCATCCTGACCAACGTGGCCGCGTTCGTTCCGCTGATGTTCATGCCGGGGATGATGGGCAAGATCTGGCGGGTGATCCCGGTCGTGGTCTCGTGCGTGTTCATCATTTCGCTGCTGGAGTCGCTGTTCGTGCTTCCGGCCCACCTGGCCCACATGAAGAAGGACAGCGGCACGCGGCTGGGCGGCGTGGTTCACCGCGGGCAGGAATGGCTCAGCCGCCTGATCTCCCGGGCGATCGAGCGGGGGTTCGGCCCGTTTCTGGCGGGCGTGCTGCGCTGCCGGTACCTGACGGTCGCCGGCGGCCTGACGATGCTGATCCTGGTCGTCGGGTACGTGGCCAGCGGGCGGCTGGGCTTCGAGATGATGCCCAAGGTCGAGGCCGACCAGGCCGACGCCACCGCCCTGCTGCCCTACGGATCCCCCCGGGGCAGGCTCGAGGAGGTCGCCGACCGGCTGGTCCGCGCCGCCCAGGAGGTGGCCGCGGAGCACGGCGGCCAGGCGCTGATGCGCGGCGTGCGGGCCAACGTCAGCGAGAACGAGGTGCAGGTCACCGCCTACCTCACCGAACCGGAGGTCCGGCCGATCGGGACCGCCGAGTTCGTCGCCCTGTGGCGGGAGCGGGTCGGCACCCTCCGCGGCCTGGAGTCGCTGCGTTTCCAGTCCGACCGCGGCGGACCCGGCGCCGGGGCCTCGCAGACCGTCGAGCTGACCCACCGCGACAACGGCGT
>CAZSYS010000030.1:0-13147 GCA_964611365.1 uncultured Planctomycetales bacterium | reverse complement strand
ATGTGGGCCAACGACACGCTCAAGCTGGGCCCGCGCGACATCGGCGTGCTGGACCGGGCCAGCCAGGAGCTGGCCGCGGCCCTGGCCCGTTTCGCCAACGCCCGGGACATCGACGACGGCTACATGCCCGGCAAGCAGCAGTTCGACTTCCGGCTGCTGCCCGAGGGCCGCAGCCTCGGTCTGACCGCCGCCGAGGTCGCCCGCCAGCTGCGGGCGTCGTTCTACGGGGCCGAGGCCCTGCGCCAGCAGCGCGGCCGCAACGAGATCAAGGTCATGGTCCGCCTGCCGAAGGCTCAGCGGGTCAGTCTCTACGACCTCGACGCCTTCATCGTGCGGACCCCGGCCGGCGCGGAAGTGCCGCTGCGCCAGGTGGCCGCGGTGCGCACCGGCCGGGCCTATACCACGATCAACCGCCGCGACGGCCGGCGCACCGTCAGCGTCACCGCCGACGTCGTCCCCCAGGGCGAAACCGACCAGGTCATCGCGGCCCTGAACGCGTCGATCCTCCCCGAGCTGGTCCGCCGGCATCCGGGGCTGGGCTGCAGCTTCGAGGGCAAGCAGCAGGACATGCGCGAGAGCCTGGTCAGCCTGCGCGGCGGGTTCGTCATGGCCCTGCTGCTGGTCTACGTGCTGCTGGGCATCCCGTTCCGCAGCTACCTGCAGCCGGCGATCGTGATGGTCAGCATCCCGTTCGGCATCGTCGGGGCGGTGCTCGGGCACCTGCTCATGGGCTACACCCTGAGCGTCATCAGCCTGATGGGCATCATCGCCCTCTCCGGCGTGGTGGTGAACGACGCCCTGGTGCTCGTGGAGTACGCCAACCGGCGGCGCGATGAGGGCGCCTCGCCGGCCCAGGCGATGCTCGAGGCCGGCGTCCGGAGGTTCCGGCCGATCCTGCTGACCACGCTGACCACCTTCGGCGGACTGGCCCCGATGATCTTCGAGACCTCGCGCCAGGCACGTTTCATGATCCCCATGGCCCTGTCCCTGGGCTACGGCATCCTGTTCGCCACCGCGATTACCCTGCTGATCATCCCGTCGCTGTACCTGATCCTCGAGGACCTCCGCGGCCTGGTCCGCCTGGCCGGTCTGGAGCTGCCCCGGGCCGGATCGGCAGCGCCGGAGGCTCCGACGCCGGGCCGCTGACCGCCGCCGCGCCTCGGGCGGCCCCCCGGCCGCTCAGAAGCGCACCTGGACCGGCTGGCGGGCCGCGGCCTCTTCGATCTCGAAGTATTCCCGCCGGCTGAAACCGAAGACCCCGGCCACCAGGTTGGAGGGGAACACCTCGATGCGGTTGTTCAGGTCCCGCACGTTGGCGTTATAGAAACGCCGGGCCCGCTGGATGCGGTCCTCGGTGTTGGCCAGCTCCTGCTGCAGGGCCAGGAAGTTCTGGTTGGCCTTGAGGTCCGGATAGGCCTCCGACAGCGCGAAGAGCTGCCGCAGGGCCCCGACCAGCAGGTTCTCGTCGCGGGCCTGGGACTCCGGCGAGCCGTGGTTGGCCATCGCGGTGCTGCGGGCCGCGACGACGCGCTCCAGGGTCTCCTTCTCGTGACCGGCGTAGCCCCTGACGGTCTCGACCAGGTTGGGGATCAGGTCGTAGCGGCGCCGCAGCTCGCTGTCGATGTCCGCCCACGACTCGTCGCAGGCGTTGCGGGCCCGCACCAGCCCGTTGTACAGCCCCGCCACGATCAGCAGGAGCAGCAGGACCAGCCCGCCGACCACCACCACCGCCGGCATCAGGCCGCCGCCCTGCGCCGGCCCGGCGACCCCCATGCACACCGTCCACGCCGTCATCGCTGCAGTCATGAGCTCTGCTCTCCTTTCAGTTCCCTCAGCAGGTACTCCGGCAGGCGTTCCAGGATGCCCTCGAGCACCGACATCGCCTCGCGGAACTCCCCGGGCTCCAGCCGGCTGGGCCGCCAGGCCATCACATGCGGACCGGCGAACTCGATGTGAAACGCCGGCGAGTTCATCAGGAATTCCATCGTCGCCTGGTGGATCACGTCGAACGCCCATTTGCGGTCGGGGGCCTTGACGTAGAAGCGCCGCGAGAACGCGTCCAGCTCGAAATCGATGTCGTCCCAGCCGACGAACTCGGCCACCCTGTCCAGAAAGCCCTCCGGCCGGATGAACAGCGGTTTCAGCGGCAGACCCGAGTCGACCACCACCGCGGAAAACCAGTGGTGGTGGGTCCGGCGGCGGCCCCTGGAGTCGCGCGAGTACGTCTCGTAGTGGTAGTCGAAGCCGCAGACCGCCCGGCCGTTCAGCCGCCCGCGGAGCACGTTTTCGGCGTAGCGCCGCGAGCCCTGCCGCAGGCAGCCGAAGGCGGCGAAACGCTCCTCCATCCGCCCGTCGCGCCCGGGGCTGAAGGTCAGCCCCAGCTCGTCGGCCAGCTGCTGAAGCTCCCGGCGGCGGCGCGCCGCCATCAGGTGGCCCAGCACTCCCAGCGCCAGCAGGACCAGCCCGAAGGCGACGACCAGAATCACCCCGACGGCATCGCCCATGCCGGCCAGCCTCCCTCAGGCGCCTGCGGCCACGCCCGATGCCCGTCGATCCGGCCGCCGCGGGGAACGACCGCCTACGCCTCCACGGCGAAGGTCGGACGGCGCGTCTTCCACCGGCCGGAGGTGAAATCCGGACACTCGACCGGGGCCCCGCCGGCGGCGATCGAACGCTCCGACAGCGGGATGATCATGCTCATGGTCACCGAGTCGTAGACATCGATCGGCGTCTGGGTCCCGGCCCGCACCGCGTCCAGGAACGTCCTGAGCTCCAGGTCGTCGGTACCGCCGTGACCGGCCGCCTGGGCCGCCGCCCCGTGTTCGCGCCACCAGACGTGGTCGAAGTCCTTCTGGTATCCGGCGAACGGCTCCCACTGGTGGTACTCGGGACTGCGGTCCACGATGTACACCGTCGGGGGGTCTTCGCGGTACAGCCCCAGCGTCCCCTGGACCATCCAGCGGTTGTCGTACGGGCGCGGCAGCTGCATGTCGTAGTTGACCACGATCGTGCGGCCTTTCTGCGTGCGGATCACGCTGGTGACGATGTCGCCCTGGGCGTACCGCCGCCTGGCGCCGGGGTGGTCCGGGCCGAACTTGCGGGCGAAGTAGGCGTTGATCCCCCGCGAGGCCGTCGCGGTGGAGGTGATCGTCGCAAAGGCGTCGCCGACGTTGATATCCAGCCAGCTGAGCACCGGGCCCAGGGCGTGCGTGGGGTACTGGTCGCGGTTGTGCTCAATCAGGAAGCGGGCCGGCCAGCGGTCGCGGCCCTGGGGATCGAAGAACCAGTGATCAATGCAGTCGTGCGAGTGGGCACAGTGGCAGTGGACCATCTCGCCGAACAGCCCCCGGCGGATCATGTTCAGCACCGCCAGGTTGTCGCGCCGGTAGCTCCAGTTCTCCAGCATCATGCACGGCACGCCCGTGGCCTCGTGGGTCTTGACCAGCGCCCGGCATTCCTCCAGACTCAACGCGCAGGGCACCTCCACGGCGGCGTACTTGCCGGCCTTCATCGCCTCCACGGCCATGGGGGCGTGCAGGTCCCACGGGGTGGCGATCACCACGGCGTCCAGGTCGTCACGCCGCAAAAGCCTGCGCCAGGCCTCCGGACCGTCGCCGTAACCGGCCGGCTCCGGCTGGCCGGCCGCCGCCACCAGCCGCGAAACCGCCTGCAGACGGGCCGGCTGGGGGTCGCAGACCGCCGGCACCCGCACCCCGGGCATGCCCACCAGGATGCCGGTCAGGCCGGTGCCGCGCCCGCCGCAGCCGATGATACCCACGCGCACCGGCCGTCCGGCGTCGGACGGGCCCTGCCCGAAGGCCGCCGGCAACACCGCAGCCCCGGCCGTCGTCGCCCCGGCCGCCCGGAAACCCCTGCGATCGATCGGGATCGACATGCCCGGCAACCTCCGCCTTGTCCGCGGCCCCGATACGCTGGCGACCGCCCGGCCGGTCCGTTAGCATACCCCGGCGCGTCGCGGAATAAAGAAAGGAGCCTCCGCCTTGACCGGAAAAGATATTCTGCTGACGGCCCTTCGCAACGGCCCGACCCCCCGCCCCGCCTGGATCCCGTTTGTCGGCGTGCACGGCGGCAGGATCATCGGCCGCACGGCCCAGGAGTATCTCCAGTCCGACGAACTTATCGTGCAGGGACTCACCCGGGCCTGCGAGCTCTATCAGCCCGACGGCCTGCCGGTGGTCTTCGACCTCCAGATCGAGGCCGAGGTCCTCGGCTGCGGCATGAAGTGGGCCGACCAGACCCCGCCGTCGGTGATCTCCCATCCCCTGGCCGGCCGCCTGTCGGCGGACCTGCCGGCCTTCGACGTCTCCCGCGGACGGTTTCCGGTGGTGGGGCGGGCCCTGGAGGTGCTCAGGCGCGAGATCGGCCGCGAAGTCGCACTCTACGGCCTGATTACCGGGCCGTTCACCCTGGCCCTGCACCTGGTCGGCACCCAGATCTTCCTGGAGATGTTCAACGATCCCGGGGCGGTCCGGCGGGTGGTGGCCTTCTGTGCCGGGGTCTGCCGGAAGACCGTGGATTTCTACGTGGACCACGGCGCCGACGTCATCGCCGTGGTCGATCCGATGACCAGCCAGATCTCGCCGGCCCACTTCCGCGAGTTCGTCACCGACGACGTCAACGCGGTCTTCGACCACGTCCACGCCCGCGGGCTCCCGGCCTCGCTGTTCGTCTGCGGCAACGCCACCCGCAATCTCGAGAACATGTGCGCCACGCATTGCGACAACGTCTCGGTGGACGAGAACATCGACCTGGCCAGGCTCCGCGATCTGGCCCGGGCGGCCGGCAAGTCCTTCGGCGGAAACCTCAGGCTGACCACCGTCCTGCTGCTGGGCACCGAGGCCGACGCCAAACGCGACGCCATCCGCTGCATCGACATCGGCGGCCGGGAGGGTTTCGTCCTGGCCCCGGGCTGCGACCTGCCGTTCCAGACCCCCGAGGGCAACCTCCAGGCCGTCGCCCGCATGGTCCACGACGAATACCAGCGCAACGTCGCCCGCCACGCCGTCGGCGTCGAGTCCGCCGAAAGCTTCGAGGATATCCGGCTGCCGGACTACTCGCGCGAGGACCATGTCATCGTCGATGTCGTCACCCTGGACTCGGCCTCCTGCGCGCCCTGCCAGTACATGGTCAGCGCCGTGGAACAGGCGGCCGCGAAACTCGGCGATCAGGTGGTCATCCGCGAGCACAAGATCACCACCCGAGCCGGCCTGGGGCACATGTCCAAGCTCGGCGTCGGCCAGATCCCCACGATCTGCATCGACGGCGAGGTCACGTTCCCCTCCATCATCCCGGACATCTCCACGCTGGTGGCGGCCCTGGAGGAGAAAGCCCGCCGCAAGAAGGGCGGAGCATGATCCCGCTGGCCCTGGTCACCGGTTTTCTCGGCAGCGGCAAGACCACCCTGCTGAAACGCCTGATCGACCGCTACCGCGGGCATCCCGTGGCCTGGCTGGTCAACGAGTTCGGCCAGGTCGATATCGACGGACAGCTCCTGCGGCTGCCCGCCGACCGGCTGGTGGCCGTGCCCGGCGGCAGCATCTTCTGCCGGTGCCTGGTGGGGGAGTTCATCGAGCACCTGCAGACCCTGGCCGGCCTGGACCTCGCCACCGGCTCGCCGCGGGCCGGCGTGGTGGTCGAGGCCAGCGGCGTCGCCGACCCCCGGGTCATTGCCCGGATGCTGGCCGAAACCCGCCTCGATCGCGTTTTCCGGCTGGTCGGCATCGTCGCGGTCGTCGATCCGGCGAACTTCCTCAAGCTGCTCCCGGCCCTGCCGGCGATCGCCGCCCAGGTCCAGGCCGCCGGCACGACGATTCTTAACAGGATCGATCTGTGCGACGCCCGGGCCGTCGAGGCCGCCGAACAGGCCGTGCGCCAGATCAACCCCTCGGCCCGCGTACTCCGTGCCCGGTACTGCGCCGTGGATCTGGATATCCTGGCCGAAACTCCCCCCGGCCATGCGGACGGCCAATACGCTCCCTGCCGCGACCCGGACTGCCTGACCGACACCTGCGTGGTGCGGCGTCCGATCGATCCCCAGGCTTTGCGGGCGGCGCTGCAGGAGGCCGCCGGCCAACTCTACCGGGCCAAGGGCTTCGTGCCGACCGCCACCGACACGGTCTATGTCGATCTGGCCGCCGGGCG
The DNA here is from genome assembly GCA_964611365.1 of uncultured Planctomycetales bacterium. GTDB lineage: Bacteria > Planctomycetota > Phycisphaerae > UBA1845 > PWPN01 > CALLOB01. The sequence goes on along the minus strand of CAZSYS010000030.1, from coordinate 6,985 downwards.
TCTGGAACTGCAACCGGCCGAACGCCAGGTGGAGGTCGGCACGCTGGTGCTGATCTTTCCGCCGGCCGCCCAGGCCGCCGTCCGCGACCTCGTCGCCCGCCTTCAGGCCCTGGAATCACCTTGCCCCTGAAGCACGGCCAAGCCGCCCGCCCCGGACGGCTGACCCCGCCCCGTCTGCCACCGCGCCGACCGGCCCGGCCGCCGCCAGGTCATCAGCCCGCCGGAGCCCTGCGATCGCATCCCCTCCCACCGCCGCCCACCCTCCCGGCGACGTGACAATGAATGGATGTCCTTGGTTGCCAACGCTTGGTTGCCAACGCTTCGACGTCCTGGCCGAAGGGCTCATTTCCGAAAAGAGTCGAAGTCCGACACCTGGTATAGAGCAAATCATCGTCCGATTCATCGAAAGTTGGGCCGTTAGTGGGTCATGATGACCCAGTAAATACTCGGTCATCTGGCGGCGGGACCGAGCAACTGCACGAGCATTTCAGGGCGATTTCAGGTTCCTGGCCTGCACCATGATCGGCCAAAGGTGATCCCGCACGGTGCGCACCACCTCCGCGAAATGCTCCGGGGCGTCGGTGATCTCCAGACGGCGGAGGAACTCGCGCCACAGCCGCTTGGCGTCGGCGGCAAACTCCTCCGAAAGACCAGCGGGCACCTCTTGGGGAATCTCCGTCTTCCTGCGCCCGAACGTGGCATGGATCGCTTGGGCCAGTTCGGCGTCATTCAGTTGGTGTGTTCTGAAAATCACCGGCAGGTCGTAGTAGTCCTTCATGCGGCTGTTGATCATGCCCCGCACCACGGCGGCCTCCAACTTCTCGGCCACCACGGTCTGGGGCGGGTACATCCGCAGAACCGGCGCATCCATATCGAGCAACGTGGGAAATGCGTGCTCGGTCGGGGCTGGAGTCACCGCGTCGCCAAAGCCAACGTCGATCTGCATCGGGATTCGGGCACTGCCCTGCATGGCCACGAGTCTGACGCGAATGCCGCCGTACTCCTGCTCTTCCCGAATCTCTGCGGCGACCACGCTATCGGGGTCGAAGGTCAAGCCATCGTCTTTCACCTTCGTGGTGAGCACCTGACGCACGGTCTGGGCGACAGCCTGCGGCGTTGCTTCGCCATGCCCCAGCAGATCAAGGTCCTTCGTCGGGCGGTGCAGACTCCCAGCCCCTACTCGGAACAACATGGCCCCCTTGAGAATGAATCGATCCGCGTGTGTGGACCGAGATAGGCGATAGAGGAATCGTTCGACCGCGTACTGGGTCAGAATCGCGTTGTAGTCCTCGCCCCGCGCCTGCCGGAGATTCATCAGGCGCTGTCGGACCGACGCCGCTTGATTGCTCACGGGACGTCTGGTCATGTGAGTGCCTCGATGTAGGGCCGGACGATCCGGGCAACCCGGTTGATGCGGGCCATCTCGTACAGTTCGCCGGGTGTGGCTTTGCGTTGACGCAGGCAATCGCGGAGCGCTTCGATGGCCACGTCTTGCCCGACATGATCCCGGTACTTGAAGCAGTCGGCCACGGTCTTGGCCGGGTTGGTGATCCGCACCGCGACCCCTTCGATGCGTCGTGTATCGATGCCACTTGTCAGCGATGGGCCGGAGGCACGCACGACGCGGATCGGGGGCTGGTCGATCTTCGGACGATGCCCGGCCTTGCTGATCATGATCCACACGGCGTGGGGAACCTGTGTGGTGATCTCGTGAAACTCCAGCGCCGAGATCAGGCACACCACCGCCTTGGGCGCTCTTGCGCTGACGGTGGCCAGGTCGATGTGCCGGGTCGGTTGATACTCCGGCAACGTGTAGATGCCCCGGGCCTGTCGGATCAGTTCGCCGCGATCCGTCAGCCGCTTGAGCACCGCCCGGGGCACGCCGACTGCGTGAAGATCACGGGGACGGATCACACCAGTCTTGCGAACGTACTGGATCAACCTGTCACTTTGGGTCTTCATGGCGATCACCTGGCCAGTTACGATTCCTCTGTCGATAAGTTATATCGGCAGAGCTTTCGTAACAACGTTAACTGGGCCAGAGGAAACCGGCAAGGGGCCGCTGATTCAGGATTTGGTCAGGGCGTAGTGACCTGTTTTCGCCGGGCCGACGAACTCGATCCGCCCATCGGCCTTCAGGGCGTCGACTTCGCGCTTGGCCGTGGTGTACGAGCAACGGAGCTTCTCGGCGAAGCCGGGCACGCGGAGACGCTCGCCGCGACGGATCAACGCCATGATCTGGTCCTGCCGCTCGATTGCCGGGTCTTCTGAACCAGCATTTACTGGGTCATGGCTGCCGTTTGCTCGACTATCCGCCTTCGGGTGTGACCCGGTATTTCGCATATCTTTCACGACGATCCGGGCGTTGAGGCGGTAGCCCGCCTTCGATGTCTCGATCACGTCGTGGGCCTCGACCTTCAGCCCAAGCTCGCGCCCAAGCTGCTCGGTCACGTTCCGCCGGAAGTCGCGGATGCTTCCCGCGACGCTGTTCTGCCCGCTCTTGTAGCCCAGGGCGCTGCCGGGGAATGCCTTGTACCGCTTTTCGTCCAGACGCTGTTTGAGCGCGTCGAGGATGCCCCATATATAGCACGACTTGCCGCTGGCGTCCAGCCGCACCCGGAGAACACCAGGGCCGTGCGGCGCATCTTCGAGCTCTACGCCACCGGCACCATGACCTTCGAGCAGGTCGGCGACCAGATGCAACGCGAGGGCTTCGTCTTCCGGCCCAGCCAGCCGCGCTTCCATCGCACCGCGATCTCGTACATCCTCAACAACCCGTACTACACCGGTCTGGTCCAGTTCCGGGGCGAGCACTTCGTCGGCAAGCACGAGCCGATCATCAACAAGGAGACCTTCGAGCACTGCCAGAAGCTGCTCAAGAAGACGAACCGTCGCACCGCCAAGGGCAACCACTACCTGGCCGCGAGCATGTTCGTCTGCGGCCACTGTGGCTTCGGGATCACCGCCGAACGCATCCGCCGCACCAACAACAAGGACGGCCGCGTCCGCGAGTACGTCTATTACCGCTGCGCCAACGTCTACCCCGACAAGGACCACCCGACCGTCCGCTGGCGGGAGGACCAGCTCGAGGCGGCGATCCTGGCGGACCTCGAATCGCTGCGGATCGTGGACGACGACACGCGCCAGTGGTTCCGCGACCAGCTCGTGGAGTCATGCAAGGACGAGACGCTGGTGCGGGAGGAGCGACTGAAGAACCTCCGCCGCCGCAAGGCCGACCTGGAGGCCATGCAGCAGCGTCTACTGGATGCGTACCTCGCCGGCGCGGTGGACAAGAACACGTTCACCGCCAAGACCGTGCTGCACAAGGAGGAGTTGGACAAGGTCGAGGCCGACATCCAGACGAGCCGCGCCACGCCACTGACTGGATCAGAACACGCCGTAGAGGCCTTTGATCTGGCCCAAACGGCGGCGGAACGATGGCGAGTTTCGACAAAAGACGAGCGGCGGACGATTTTGGAGGGAGTTCTATTGAACCGAGCATTGAACGCCACAAGTCTTGTAACGACAAAGAGAAGGCCCTTCGACGTTCTCGCCGAAGGGCCTATTCTCAAACAAAGTCGGGGCGACAGGATTCGAACCTGCGACCTCCTGGTCCCAAACCAGGCGCTCTAGCCAGGCTGAGCTACGCCCCGGGGCGGCACCCGCCGGCGAGTCCGGGGGCCGGCCGGCGGACCGGTTCGCAAGCCGGCTCAACTGCAATTAGAGGTGCGGGCCGCAGGGATGTCAACGCGGGGGCGAGGCTCGGAGCACCGTCGGGGTTTCGGCCGGTTCTCGCGGAGGCCGGATGACCCCCTGAGACTCCCGGGCCGCGGACCACATCGCTGGAGGGCGGGCAGAGAAGAGGACGCTGGGCTGAGAGAGGACACCCGCAAGCGGCCATCGGCCGGCAGCAGCGACTGCGGGCACGGCCGCCGGCACCGCCCACGTGCTACAATGCCGGCCGTGTCCGGCGTGTCCGTGGCCGCTGTGTGCGTGCCGGCCGGACCGACGGCGACAGTCCTGCCAGGAAAGCCGACCATGCGCGTTCGGTTCGCGATGATGGTGTGTTGTTCTGCCGCGGCCACGTGGGCCCAAGGCGGGGCACCGGCCGGCGAGCCGGAACCCTGGGCCGATCCGGTCTTCCAGGAGATCCTGATTCCGCGGCTGGAGATGCCCGCGACCCTTCCGCTGGAACTCGATCAACCTCCCTGGAACCGGGCCGCGCGGCTGGCGGGTTTTCGTGAACTCGGCCGGCAGGGCCCCGCAGGGTTGCCCACCTGGGTCTACCTCTGCTACGACGCCGGGGGGCTGGCGGTGGCTTTCCGCTGCGAGGGTGTGCCGGGGGGCGTCCTCAAGGCCGAGACTGTCGAGCGTGACGGGCCGGTCTGGCGGGACGACTGCGTGGAGCTGTTCTGCGACCCGTCCGGGCGGCGGAGGTCGTTCCACCAGTTCGACGTGAACGCCGCCGGGACGCTGTATGACGCCCGCGGCCGGGAGGCCTCATGGAACAGCCCGACCGAGGCGAGGGTCGCCCGCGACGAGCGGGGCTGGACGGCGGTGCTGCGCATCCGTTTCGAGGACCTCGGCCTGCCCGCCCCGCGGCCCGGCGACGTCTGGCCGATGAACTTCGCCCGCCAGGGGCCCGGCGGCGGCAGCGCCTGGACGTGGGTGCATCGGACGGTTCAGTCGCCCGGCGAATTCGGCCGGGTGGTTTTCGGCGGCGACGGGGCGGCGGTGCCGCGTCTGCGGGAGAACCCCGCGCCGGCGATCGGGCCCAACGTCCTGCTGCTGGACCCCTGGCCTCAAGCCGGCTGCCGGCTGACGGGGCGAGACGACCGAGGCCGGCCGCGGTGGACGGAAACGGCGAGGGTCGATCAGGACGGTCGGCTGTCGTTCGTGCTCGGCGATGACGGCGTCCGCCGTGTGGATGTCGAGCTTCTGGAACCCGATGGGCGGGTCGCTTGGCGCGGATGGTGGCCGGTGGCCACGCCGGCGGTGCGCGAGCGTGCGCATCGCTGGCTGGGGCGGACGGCTTGCGTGCGGGAGATGCTGCCGCGCTTCCCGGAGGCTCTGCGGGGCACGGTGAGCGACACCCTGGACCGGCTGGGGCCGGCGATCGAAGCCGCGTGCCGCGATATCGACGATCCGGCCCGGCACGACCCGGCGACCTGGCGGCGGATCGCCGGGCTGCTGGGGACGCTCGACAGGGAGCTGGGCGATGCGGCCTGCCTGGCCGAGACGCTGCGTTTCGCGCCGCAGGCGGGCTTCGCCGTGGGTCTGGCGTCCTCAATGCAGAAGGTCATGATCCAGGACTTCGCCTTCGAGGGGCTTGTCGCGGAGCGGGCCCGGATCAGGCTTGCGCGCAACGAGCGCGAGGCCTTGCAGGTGGCGGTCATCGCGGCCGGCGGCGATCTGCACGGCGTCGAGGTGGAGGTCCGGCCGCTGCGTCCGGTCGGCGTTGCGACCGATGGGCCGCCGCCGGAGGTGGAAGTGGCCCTCGTCGGCCACGTAAAGACCGGGACCGACACGCCGTACGACGTGCAGTACCGGGGCTGGTATCCCGACCCGCTGCTGACCTTCCAGAGGCGGTGCGACGCAGGCAGGGGCGAGCACGTGGCCTTCTGGCTGGAGGTGGCGACCTCGCCGGCGACGCCTCCGGGCGACTACACGGGTGAGGTGATCGTCGCGGCAGAGGGCTGTGCGCCGATCCGCCTGGGGCTGGACGTGGGCGTCTGGGACTTCACCCTGCCCGCGGGCTCCTGCCTCCCGACCGCCTTCACCTACCACCAGCCGGAGGTCGCCAGGCTCTACGGCGATGCGTGGTCGGCGGAGCTGGCAGAGAAATACATCGACATCGTGCTGGAGCACCGCCTGGGGCCGGATCACCTGTACCGCCGTCAGGCGCCGGATGTGGCGATGATCGGGAACGCCGTCAAGCGGGGCATGAATGCCTTCAACATCGTGTTCGCCGGGAGCGGCGGTTCGCGGGGGCACGTGCTGGAGGTGCTGGAACAGACCGTGCCGGAGCTGGAGAGGGCGGGGCTGCTGGACCGGGCGTACGTCTACGGCTTCGACGAGGTGAGGCAGGACAGCTTCGGCCAGATGCGGGATCTGTTCGGCGAGGTCAAACGCCGGCACCCCGGCGTCCGCACGATGACCACGGCGCAGGATGACTCCTTCGGGGCCGACACCGGACTGCGCGACGTGGTGGACATCTGGGTGCCCGTGACGTCAAGCTACGACCCCGCCGAGGCCGACCGGCTGCGTGCCGAAGGTCGGCAGATGTGGTGGTACACCTGTATCGTTCCCGTCCACCCGTATCCCAACTGGTTTATCGAGTCCCCGGCGATCGAGGCCCGACTGCTGATGGGGGCCATGAGCTGGAAGTACCGCGTGGACGGCTTCCTGTATTATCTGATGACCTCCTGGACCGGCAATCGCGAGCCGATCCGCTCCGGCCCGCGGACCGGCTGGAACCCGGCCAGCTGCGAGAACCGGCGGGGGCAGTGGGCCAACGGCGACGGCAGCCTGCTGTGCGCGGGTCCGGACGGCCCGTTGCCGACAATCCGGCTGAAGAACATCCGCGACGGGCTGGAAGACTACGCTTACCTGTCAGTGCTGTCGGAGGAACTGAGCCGTGCTCGCGGCGGGGTGGCTGCCGACGGTTCGGCCAGGGAAGCTGCCGCGCTGCTGGAGGTGCCGGGCGAGGTGGTGGTCAGCCTGGTGGATTTCGCCGGCGACCCGGCCCTGGTGACCGCGTGGCGGGAGGATGTGGCTGAGGAAATCAACAAGCTACGGTCCCGGCGCCCCTGAGCCGACAGGCTGGCCGGGAACCGGAACCTGGCGGATGGGCAAAGCGCGCAGTCGAAGGCCCAGGCGGGGCGAAGCTGACATTTTATCTGAATTTAAATCTATTCTTAAAATAAGGTTATTGATTTCATCGGCCTTCCCCCGCCTTCCGATGCCCGCAAGCCCCGTCTTCCGG
>CAZSYS010000029.1:0-22030 GCA_964611365.1 uncultured Planctomycetales bacterium | reverse complement strand
CCTGTGTCCATCGATCAGAGCCGCGTCGGCCGGCGCGGCAGGTCGGCGGCTCGCTCCCAAACGATCGCCGACTCGTGTCCATCGATCAGAGCCGCGTCGGCAGGCGCGGCGGCCGCACTCGCAAGCTGTGTGTTTCCAAGCCTTTGGCAGCCGGTTTGCGAGCATGCGGCCTGCCGAAGGCTTCCGTTAGGGATCGGTAGTGATCTTATGGCCCACAACATCAGCTCCAGCCGAGAGTTGCGCCTCGCGAGCGTGCCCGGCCCCCCCCTGCACCACCTTCACGCTCGCGGCGGTCGGAAAGGCCGCGCCGTCCGACTTTTCAAAGACCGGCTCCGTCCACACCAGCCCGCATACCCTAGGCCGACGCGGAACTGATCGATGCCGGGTTCCAGGCAGACATTGAAGCGGAAGACACGTACCCGGTGATGCGCCGCCCTGTAGGCGGCCATATCCGAGTCTACCACGGCTGCCGACCCGTTGCAAGGGGGCAGCCGGCCGACTGATTCAACCCGTTGAAGGCCCTCAGGTGGTCCACCACCCGGGCCATGACTTCGTTCCAGTACTGGGCGTGCGTACGATAGGGTCCGTTGCCGCCCACGTCCCGCCAGGCGTTGATCTTTTCGCGACTTTTCGACCTGCCGCGCGAGCCGGTGTTGTCCCTGGATTCCCGGCATTCGATGAGCCGTTCCTCCAGATGAAGACAGGCAGCTCCGGTACATTTATCGCCGGCCGGCCGGCCCGTGGCCGCGTCGCATGGCACGTACCACCATCTGCCGGGGAAGTCGGGATCGAGCAGGGCACGCAAGCCGATGTTGGCGGCGGCGTTGAGGTCGGCCTGGAGGCCCCTGGCCGCGGGGGATTTCGGGTCGGCCGAGACGAATATCTCACCGCCCCGGAGCGGAATGCGGGCAGCGCCTGCGCTTTTCCAGTCGGCTTCGGATCTGTCTTTCCATTTTGCGTTCAGGTCGCAGAGCAGACGTTCCCGCGCGTCGCCCTTGCCTTCGGCCTGTTTTTTCTCGGCCTGCGCGACCTGCTTGCGCCAGAAGGGCGACTTCATGAACTCCCTGACGGACACATCCTGGCAGCGGACGCCCGGGGCGCCGGTGCGCGAATCCTGGCGCGACGTATAGTCGGCCTGAACTTCGCGGAGATGCAGGCCGTTCAGCTGGCAGGCCTCGGCCAGGTACTTTTTGACCTTGCTCGACGCCCAGGACATGAGCTGGCGGTTCTCGCGTCGTGTGCGGGTCTCTTCGGGCCGGTAGCGGGTGAGATTCTCGATCACCACGGCATGGCAGAGCCGGTCCACGCGGGCGCGAGGCCGCCTGGGGTCCTTCCCTCGGGCGGGCCGTCTCATGCGTCCGATCCCCAGTGCCGCTTCGGCGATGCGGCTGGCCAGCTGCTTGACGCGCTGCTCCCGCATGTGCTCCATGGCGTTGAGGATGCGTCGGCCGAAGTCAAGAAGGGCGTCGTCGCCCCTGGAGGGGATGTTCTTTCGCAGGTCCTGCGGCTCAGGCCGCATGTGAAAAGCCTTCTGGACCTGATAAAGCGATCTGATGGTCGCGATGCGCGTCAGCGAAAGGCCTCCGACATGGCGGATGGCCGGGTTAGCCTTGGCGTTCTTGCCGCGCGGCAGAATCCAGTCGCGCAGCCAGCGCAGGCGCTTCTGCGTGTTGCCATCCTCGGGCCGGCGGTCCGCCCAGATCTTGTCATCCTCCTGCCAGCGATCGGCCCAAAGGCGGTGGAGTTCGCGGCGCAGGGATTCGTTCCCGGCGAGGCTCCCGGCGACGGGCTTGAGTCTCTCCTTCAGAGCGTCCTGGTACTTCCTGCGGGATCCGGGTGCGGCCTCGCCGTCCTCCGGGGCCGGGGGCAGGGCGGCGCCTGGCAGCAGGGGTGTCATGTGCGTCTCCCACTGCTGCCTGGCCCACTCGTCGGTCCACCCTTTGCCTGTGAACAGGGCGTACCAGTCGCCCAGCGTATCGGCAAGGAGCTCGACGCGTTTTTCGTCTGTCAGGGCCTCCTCCCGGCCGCCGGGCAGAAGCCTCTTGTCTGTCGTCAGGTTGAAGGCGATGCGGGCGCGGCGTCCGTGCCGCTGAAGAGCGAGGCGCACGGTGCGAACCGTTTCAGACATCAGGTCATCGACCCGCAGGGAACGCTGATCCGGCGGCTCGCGCCCCACGGCCTTCTCCAGCTGCTCGACAGCCGCAAGTTCGGCCGGGCCGGCTTTGCGGGCCTCGTGCTCCTCGCCCTGAAGCCTGATCAGGAACTGGCGGTCGAGCCGCGCCCAGGGGGCCGGATGCGCCGTTCCGTCGGGCAACGTGTCCGCGCCGATGCGGCGGTAGATGGTCGTTTCCTCGACCTGCATCTGCCTGCCTTTTTTCTGCTTCGTGACTTTCTTCCTGAGATGCAGGTAGAGGTCGCTGTTTTTCGGCGGCTCATGTCCCGCGGACTGGCAGGCGGCGTTGACCTGCTCGGTGCTCAAAGCCTCCCAGACCGCACAGGCCGCTGCGTAGCGATGCCCGAGGTCGACGGACAGCACGCGGAGGCCGGGGAGACGGGAGAGGACAACCCTGGCATGGCCCTGCCGTGCGTCGTTGCCCTGGTGGCTCACGACATAGTCGCCTTTGCGGGATACGAAACATCTGGCGGGCGCACCGTCGGAGAATGCCGCTGCGTACTCGAACCATGGACCGGACGGCTGGAGCCTGGGCGAAAAAGTGATCAGCCAGCGGAGCCGATCGCGCATCTGCCTGGCTTTTTCATCCCAGCCGTGCCTGGCGACCCGTGCAGCGATGGCATCCAGCTGGGCCCGCGGCGCCTGGAGGCGGCCGTTCCATTGCTTCTGCTCGAAGACTCCCGCGATGTCGACCGCCGCGTGCTCAGGCACGCCCGCCGCGGCCCGGCCCAGCCTGTCGGCGCGGGTCACTTGCGGGGCGTTGCGGTCCTGCCCGTCTTTGCTGTGTTTGAGATCCAGATCATGCCTGAGTCTCTTGGACTGCCAGCGGAGCTTTCGAGTTTCAACCGTTGTTCCGGTCCACAGCGTCATGTCAAGCGTGTGGGGATCGCTCTTCTGCGTCTGGCCCTTCTTGCGGCCGACTGCGCTCTTCGCGGCCTCGTGAACGGCGAAGCTGATATCCCAGCGGGATGTCCCGAAATCGCAGAAGACCGGGTGCAAGAGCGCGTCCGGGTGGCGATACGCCGGAACCTTGAACTGCCGCATCTTGAATTCCGCTTCAGTGGCATGAACGTAGTCGATCAGGGGTTGGGGGTCAGGTGCCTTTTCCGGGTCCCCATCCCTGTGCCAGACGCAGCGTGCATCATCGTCGGCCAGGGCTTCGAACAACTGAATGTCGCCGAACTTTTCAATCTCGGGGTCATCCTGCAGCGCCCGGGCTGCGGCGATCCGGTCCTCGGCGGTTCTGCAGTCGGCCTTGCTCCATGCGGCGACCACTTCCTTCCACCCGTCCACCGCCCGCCGACGGATGCGATATGGCTCCAGCGCGCCCGATGCTTGCGAGCGATCCTCGCAGAACTCGTCCAGCCAGGCCTTCACCGGAACCGGGACCGTCTTCATCTTCGCGGCATCCTCATCGAACCGACGGCGTTCGGCTTCGGCACGCTTGATCCAGGAATGGACGATCGACACACGTCGCGCCGCGTGATCGAGCATGACGGAGTATTCGCCAATGTGGTTGCGCCTTCCCACAAATGGTATCCCGCAGTCCGTCTCGACGGTGTTCTGAAACGTCGGCATCCAAGCGGGCACTGTGCGGAGCCCCGCCTTTTCTTCCTTGTCCGCTTTCTCTTCGGCCAACTTGCGTTGCAGCGCCTCGATGGCATTCGCGGTCACCGGGTCGGGAAGAGTGGTGATGGCCAGGCGGCCCGCCGATGGTCGCCCGGTTTTCCAGCCTATGGCGATCCGCAGCGCTTCCTCTGGTTCCGTGTTGGCGGCGCTGGCCTCGAGTTCTGTGTTGGGGGCGCCTGCCTTGAGCAGACCAAGAAGCTGCATCAGAAAGTCGGCTTTGGAAAGCCGGTCGAAATGGCTCAGGTCACGGGTTGCGAGCGTGTCCAGAGCCCTGCATATCTCCTCAGTGTCGCTCTTCGTTCCGGTCCCGAAATTGGTGCTTACCCACTGCCGCGCAAGTGCTCTGAACTCAGGACTTTCACTGGATGGGATTGCCGTCATTGCTTCTTCATCGTTGTCGCGTTCGGGCAGCGCCAGGTAGTCGTTCGGCTTTCCGAAGAAGGAGAAGATCCTTGTTGCGGCATAGTCACGGTCCAAGCCTGGAAATCGTGAGCAAAGGTCGTCGAACGCGTAGCTGCGGTTGACCCAGACGGCGTCGTCGCGGATGGCGGCGGTGAGGGACGCTGAGCAATCCTGGACCCATGAATCAATCGTGCTCTCGTCCAGGCCGCGCTTCTTCAGAATCTCCCTCAGCGCGTCAACCGTCTTCCAGTTGCTGCGCGTGCCGGATTGCTCGTCGCGGTCATGCGGAACGATGTGTCTGGCCGGAGCCCCGCGCTCGGATTCCACCGACAGCCACGAAAGGGCCAGCAGGATTCGTCGCCCCTTGCGTTCCTCCTCGGTCGGCTCGCGGTCAGGCTTGTTCTTCCCAACCGTGACTCTGGCGTCCGCCAGGGCGTGGTCCAGCCCGCCGCGCAGGGTCAGCAGCCAGTCGCCGAAGGCCTTGGCTCCCTTATTGACCGCCTCGTGCGTCGCCCACAGCGCATCGCGCCACGACTGATCCTGCGGATCCACGCCTTGCAGCCGGAGCGTGTAGGCCCGCTGCGTTGTGGGCGGGATCGGTTTCTGGTTGATCGGTTTCTGGCCACCCGCCGTATTGGATGATGTGTTGTCACTGGCCATGAATTCTCACCTCAAGCCCCGCTCCCTGCGGAAGACCTGCCCTTTTTGCGAGCTATGCTCCGGGTCGTCATGGCGCCCGTGAAATCCGGGCATGCCGCTGGTATCACTCTCAGATTACCACCACCCCCCCCGCCTGTGAAGCCGGGGCCGGGCCCAGGGTGACCGCCGCTTCGCGGGCGGCGGCCTCGTCGGAACCCAGATCGATGATCAGGACCTGATCCTTTCCCAGATTCACCTCCTGGCGAAGGGCGTTCTCCATGCGCACCCGGTCGATGTCCCGCAGGACGCAGTAGAAGACCGAGTACTGCCAGGCCTCGCCGTAGCCCTTCATCACCTTGTGCGTCCGGCGCAGACGCCGGGGATCGCGGATGTCGTAACATACCAGATAACAGCGGCGCATCGGGCACCTCCACACGGGCGGCCCGGCGGACGCACCGTCCCGCCGGATCGCCGCCCCGGTTCTATCGCGTCGTCAGGAACGCCGGCGTCGGCACCTCGCCCATCATCCAGGCGGCAACCAGCCGGGCGTGCAGCATCAGCATCCTCCGATAGCTCAGCCGGTAGCCGAACACCTGGTGCGTCACCTCCGTATCCATCCGCCGCCCGTAGGCGCAGAAAAAGGCCTTGCGCCCGGCCTCGGTCAGCGCGCAGCCGGCGGCAGTGTTCAGGAAGTGCCCCTCGACCAGCTCGCGGCGGTTGAAGGCCGAGACGGCCACCGAATCGGCGACCAGCGGCCGGAACGGCTCCATCAGGTCCAGCGACATCGCCGGCCGGCCCGGCCGCGGCCCATGCAGCGCCCCCAGCGCCGGCTCCAGCCCGGCCAGGCGGCAGGCCGCGGTGCATTCGTTGGCCAGCATGGCATACCCGAACGACAGCACCGCGTTGATCGGATCCGGCGGCGGCCGGCGTTGCCGACCATGGGCCTGAAAGCGTGCCGCCAGCGCCGCGGCCGACTCCTTGAACAGGCCCGGAAAACAGGAAAAATACACCGCAGCGGCGTTGCCCTCGTGACCGCGGAGCTGATCCAGCGAATCAGCCCGGGCGGCGCCTTCCACGCATTCGGCCAGGTCCGCAAGCGCCCGGGCCGGGGCATCCGGATGGTTCCGCATCAGCAGGGTCCGCTGGTTGGCGATCTTGGCGACGGTGATCGCCCGGGCCAGCTCCAGGGCCTTCTCGGGACGGTCCAAAGTGCGCACCTGGGCGGCGCGAACCGCCGCACTGGTCGGGCCCATGGGGTCCATCATGGCCGTCAGCCGCCCGGCGGCGGTGAGAAAGGCGACCGGGATCTCGTGCTCGGCCAGGACGGCCAGCGCCTGCGTGGAAACCTGCACGCCGCCAAGCACGGCCAGCGAGTCCAGCCCGGCCAGAGGCAGTTCACGCACCAGGCTCCCCTGGCGGTCGGTGATCCGGACCGAGGCCCCTTGCACGCCGACGCGGACGCCGTCGCGGTGAAGCACCAGGTGGATGCCCTCGTCGCGCGGCGGCCACATCCGCCGGGGTCTGAACGCCGGCTCGGTTCCGCCGGCCGCCGCCAGCCGCTGGTGGGTGATCTCATCGGGCAGGCAGATCGGCTGCAGCGAGCAGCGCGGGCAGCGCGGGTCGTTGACCAGCGGAAGTGGCCGAGGGCCCTGGGCCGTTCTCCTGGCGGTTTCCAGCAGGTCCCGGGCGTCGCACCGCAGCGCGTCATCCACTTCCACGCGGATACGACGCCGCGCGGCCGCGTAGTAGAGCCAGGCCTCGGGGACCTCGTAGCCGGCCTCCTCCAGCAGCAGTGCCTGCAACCCCACCTGGAGGCGGTCGGTGGGCCACGGGGCCACCGGCGAGGTATCGGCCGGCGGATCGAGGACTTCATCGGGCGGTCGGACCGGTTCGCCCCGCGTCTGCGGCCGGCCCTTGCGGTACTCGACGGGCACGGCCCGGCGGCCGTCGAACTCGGCCAGATCCAGCGTGGCCGTCAGACCCAGCGCCGTGCTGCTGAGGCACAGACTGCGGACGCTCTGTGGGCGGTCGTCGGGCCCCGGGGAGGGTTCGCCGGCATTCTCGCCAGGGGCGGTCGCAGGCGGCGGGGCCTGGCCGGGCGGCGATGCGGCCGCGGCGCTGGGGCGGTCGACGCGCCGGTGGACCTCCAGGCCCTGTTCGGTGTCGGGGCTGGGGACAAAGACGTTCTCCACCGCCATGTAGTAGAAAAGTCTTGGGCAATAGGCGGATTCCGCCACGCCGCGAGCCGGCCACAGGGGTTGTTCGGCAATCATGGGTTCACCCGTTTCCCGGCAGGCCGCAGGGGACAGCCCGGGCTCCGGATGAATTCTGCGCCGGGGGCATGACAGGGTGTGTCGCACCCCGCGCAAAAAAGCGCTACCGGCGCCGGCGGTGGTCACGAGAGAGGCTGGCGCGAGGCCGCCGCTCGCCTGGCTCGGGCCGTTGCAACGGCCCGGGCGTTCGGGGGGGCGTCGGGGTGGGCAGGCGGCCCGGCGGGCGGTGAGGGCCCCGGAGGCCTGAAGGGCCGGGGTCAGCAGGTCCAGCAGGCCGGTGAGGTAGTCGGTGACCGGGCGGACCGGCGGAAGGGCTCCGCCCAGGGCGGTCCGCAGGCGGCCGTTGTCGTAGCTGACGTTCATGTTCAGGAAGGGCAGGTAGTGGCGCAGCGTGCCGAAGTGACGACGCCTCTCGGGGGTATCCACGTGGCGGCGGTGTTCGGCGGCGGTCCACTGCCGGGGCGGCACGAGCCGCAGGGGAGCCGTCCGGCGGTAGTAGCGGTCGAGGAAGGCGGCGACCTCGCCGCAGCGCGTCGCGCCGGCCTGCCCGGCGGAGACGTGGTAACAGTCGTGTTCGAGCCGGGGGGCGCGCATCAGGGCGAGCATCGATTCGACGACGAACGAGACCGGCACGACGTCCACCCGGGCCTCCGGATCGACCGGCACCGCGTCGAACGCGTTGAGCAGCGGAAGGAACCACAGGATCGCGCGGGCGAAGTCCGGCGAGGGCAGCTCGGCGCTGAGCACGATCGACGGCCGGATGACCAGCGCCGGCAGGCCGGAGGCCCGCAGGACCTGCTCGGCGGCCAGCTTGGAGCGGGTGTACTCGTTGTGGTGGGCGTCGTCGGCGCGGGCGTCTTCGGACTCCAGGACGCTGCGGTTCACGGCGTTCCCGCAGACCGTGGCGGTGCTGACGTGCACGATGCGCGGCGACCGGCGGCAGCGCCCCACCAGATCGATGAGGTGCCGCATGCCGGCGATGTTGGTCCGCCGGCAGCTTTCCTCGCGGATGAAGGACAGCTCCGAGGCGCAGTGGAGGACCACATCGACGCAGCGGGTGACCAGGCCCAGGTCCTCCCCGGTCAGGCCGAGGCACTCGGCGGTCACGTCGCCGGCCAGGGCGATCGGCCGGATGCCTTTCGCCGGTGAGTCGAAGCCGGGGATGTCGCCGAGGCGATCGGCCAGACGCTGCTGGGGGGCGACACCGGGCCGCGGGCGGACCAGGCAGTACACCTTCCCGGCGTGCTCGGGGGCCAGCCGCCGCACGAACTCGCCGCCGATCAGGCCGGTGGCTCCGGTGATCAGAATGTTGGCATCGGCTTGAAGCATGAGACGCGATCGGCCGGTCCCGGCCCGCGGGGACTTACCTGCCGGGCTGCGGCCCGGCCCTCGGAAGCGGCGGGCACCGGGTCCGTCGCTGAATCGTGTCAGGCGTGCAGACTCGCGCCGGAAGGGTTCCGGCCAAGTGTCAACGGGCCCGGGGTCCGGCGCCGGGCCGACCAGGCTGCGCGACAGTATATCCGCCTGCAGGCCTGGGACCAAGTCCGCCGCCCCGGGCCTGTGGCACCCGCGGCGCAGACGTCGGAGGGCGAGCGTCCGGCGACGGCGTTTTCAGCCCCGCACGCAGTGATGTTATCGGCACTTTGCCGGTGCTTGCGATCAGGCCACGTGGAACTGTAAGCCTTTACCCGAGAAGACGATACATGAACTGGAGCGAGTCGTGGGGGTGCTTCGGTACACAGCTGCCTCCCCCGGGCCAGAGTCAGGCCCGGCCTTCCG
The DNA here is from genome assembly GCA_964611365.1 of uncultured Planctomycetales bacterium. Classification (GTDB taxonomy): domain Bacteria; phylum Planctomycetota; class Phycisphaerae; order UBA1845; family PWPN01; genus CALLOB01. Next base: position 13,135 of record CAZSYS010000029.1, on the reverse strand, counting down.
CCTGAGAGTCACGGACCGCTGCCGTGCAGCGGGAGTCTGCCTGGCGTGTGATCGGCCCCGACGACGGCAATCGCTCGGCGATGTGATGAGCCCACAGAGCGGTCGGACCATCGGCGCTGCGCGCATGGCGCGCGGGCGGCGGCTCCGCGTCTTCGGAGCGAGGCACGGACGGGGGCTGCTGTGCGCGCTGCTGGTGGGTTGCATGACCTTACCGTGCCGGGGTGCCGCCGGCGCCGGCGACTGGTGGGACTTCAGCTACGGCTGTCGCAGGAAGCAGACGGTGACGGCCGGGACCTCGGCGGTTCCGGCCGGGACGGTCTCGGCGCTGGTGTTCGACCACGCGGCGCTGGTCGGCGCGGGGCTCTCGCAGGCCGGCGGCAACGACATCCGGCTGGCCTACTGGAACGGCTCGGCCTGGACGGAAATCCCGCGGACGCTGGCCGACGGCTCGGCCTGGAACAACGCCGCCACGCGGGTACTGTTCGAGACGCAGGCCCAGATCGGCGGCGGATCCAGCGACGACAACTACTACCTGTACTACGGGAACCCGGCGGCCGGCGCGCCGACCTCGACCGTGCCGGCCGCCCGGTGGTTCCAGGTCGCCCAGCCGGCCGAGCAGAGCACCGCCAATGCGGCCTTCGAGGACATCCCGGGCATGACGCTGGTATTCGCGCCCGGCGACGCGGGCGAGAGCTGGCTGATCTTCGCCAGCGGCGTGATGCGCAGCAGTTCGACGGCCGAGCAGGCCAACGAGATGCGCCTCCTGATCAACGGCGTGGAGGCGGATCTCTGGAGCCACCAGAATCTCGACGCCACCACGCCCAACGGGGCAGGCTTCGTCACTTTCGAGCGTCTTACCGGCGTGACCGGCAACCAGACGATCAGGCTTCAGCACCGGGCCATCGCCGGCACGACCTACGCCGGCCAGCTGCGGCTGACGGCTGTGCTGGTACCGCCGGGTGCCGACCTCCAGTTCGCCGAGACGGACGCGATCACGCAGCAGACGGGCAGCAATCTGCTGCTGCAGACGCTGAGTTTCACGCCCTCCGGCGCCGGCGGCTACCTGGTGTTCGGCAGGCTGTCGCAGCACGAGATGCCCGGGGGCAGCACCGCGCAGGCCTGGCTGGAGGACGACGCCGGTGCGCTTCACCCGGATGCCCCCGCGGGAACCCGCTTCAGCAACGCCCGGGGAGCCTGGCAGCCGCTGTTTCTGTGTTTTCGCCGCAACATGCCGGCTGGCCTCCGCACCCTGCGGCTGCGCGGCACGTCCAGCGGCGGCGGGGCACAGGCCAGCGAGTGGCGCTACCGCCGGCTGATGGCCTTGCGGACCGACGCCTGGGAATCGGCCGAGTACGACGAGAGCCTGAGTCAGAGCACCACGACCAACGCGGCCTTCCAGGTGAAGAATTCGCTGACCACCGCGGTGCCGCCGGGAACGCGGGATTACCTGGTCGTGCAGATGGCCCGCATTTCCGGCGACAGCCCGTTCGGCAACGTCCGCAAGGCCGGCGAGCTCCGCGACGGGGGGGCGGCGCTGGTGCGCACCGATCACCACATCAACCGCGACGGCACGGCGGCCCAGGGGTATCATCATATCATCGGCGCGGTGCAGGCCAAGACGACCGCAGCGTCGGCGACCTATACGAACGGTTTTCTCTCGCCCGGCGGGATCACCGTCCAGATCGCCGAGTCGACCATCACCGCCCTGCGCTACCACGATCCGGCCACGGCCCTGAGCGCACAGGAGACGCCCCCGACCGTCACGTTCACCGCCGCCGGCCAGAACGCCCCCGAGGCCGGCGGGGCGGTGACCATCACCGCGCAGCTCTCGGCGGTGTCGTCGCAGGACGTCACCGTGCCGTTCACCGCGGGAGGCACGGCCGCCAGCCCGGCCGACTACACCATCAGCGCCTCGCCCGCGGTGATTCCCGCCGGCGCGCTGACCGCCGCGATCACCGTCACGGTCAACGACGATTTCCTCAACGACGACGACGAGACGGTGGTCGTGACCATGGGCGACCCGGTCAACGCCCTGAAGGGGGCGATCACCGTCCACACCGTCACGATCATCGACGACGAGCCGCCGGGGGTGACGGTGACGGAGTCCGGCGGATCGACCGCCGCGACCGAGGGCGGCGCGACCGACACCTACACGCTCACTCTCCAGTCCCAGCCCACGGCCGACGTGACCATCACCATCATGGCCGACACGCAGGTCACGGTGAACCCGGCCGTGGTGGTCTTCACCCCGCTGAACTGGAATCTGCCCCGCAACGTGACGGTGAACGCGGTGGACGATTCCGTGGCCGAAGGGATCCACGGCGGTCTGATCACCCACGAGGCCGCCAGCGGCGATCCGGACTACCACGGCATCGGCATGGCCGATGTGGCCGTCGCGGTGACGGACAACGACGCCGCCGGCGTGGTCCTCGCCCATTCCGGAGGCTCGACCGACGTGACCGAGGGCGGCGGCCCGGACACCTACACGGTGGTGCTCACCTCCGAGCCGCTGGCGGACGTCATCGTGAGTCCGGCGCCGGACGGGCAGGCGACCGTCGCCCCGGCCTCCAGAACGTTCAGGGCGGTCAACTGGAACGTTCCCCAGACCTTCGAGGTCACGGCGGTCGACGACAGCGTCGCCGAGGGGCCGCACGTCTCGGTGATCGGGCACACCGTGGCCAGTGCCGATCCGGCCTACAGCGGGCTGGCCGCCGGCAACCTGACCGCGAACATCACCGACAACGACATCGCCGGGGTGCAGATCGTGGAGTCCGGCGGCTCCACGGGCGTCGCCGAGGGGGGAGCGACCGACGCTTACGACGTAGTGCTGACCTCCCAGCCGCTCGGGGACGTCAGCGTGACCGTCGCCCCGGACGCCCAGGCCGACGTGGGTGGCGGGCCGGGGGCCGCGATCGTGCTGACCTTCACACCGGCGAATTGGGCGGCACCGCAGAGCGTCACCGTGACCGCGGTGGACGACCTGGTCGCCGAGGGCAACCATGCCTCGACCATTGCGCACTCCGCGGCCTCCGCGGATCCGGCCTACAACGGCATCGTCGTGCCCGCGGTGGCCGCGGCCGTCGCGGACAACGACGCCGCCGGCGTCCAGATCGCCGAGTCGGGCGGATCCACCGCCATCGTCGAAGGCGGGGCCACGGACGGCTACACCGTGGTGCTGCTGTCTCAGCCGACGGCCAACGTGACCGTGACCGTCACGCCCGACGCCGATTCGACGGTCCTGCCCGCGCTGCTGGTCTTCACCCCGGCCAACTGGAACGTCGCGCAGACCGTCACCGTCACCGCGGTGAACGACTCGATCGCCGAGGGCAACCACGTCTCGGCCGTCGCCCACACCGTCTCGAGCACCGATCCGGTGTATGACGGCATGGCCGCGGCCGGCGTGAACGCCGCCGTCACCGACGACGACGCCGCGGGGGTGACGGTGACCCAGTCCGGCGGGTCGACCGACGTGGCCGAGGGCGGCCCCACGGACAGCTACACGCTGGTGCTCACCAGCGAGCCGACCGCGAATGTGGTGATCACCGTGACCCCCGACGCCCAGGCCGACCTGGGCGCCGGCCCCGGCGTCGCGGTGACGCGCACCTTCACGCCGGCGATCTGGAACACGCCGCAGACCGTGAATGTGGCCGCGGTGGACGACGCGGTGGCCGAGGGCGCCCATACGGCCTCGATCGGCCATGCCGCGGCCAGCCTCGATCCGCTCTACGACGGTATCGGCATCGCCGGCGTCACCGCCCAGATCACCGACAACGACGTGGCCTTCGTGAACTTCACCGCCGCCGGCCAGAGCGCCGACGAATCGGCCGCGGGAATGGTCGTTACTGTCGCCCTGAGCGTGCTGTCCACCCAGGACGTCATCGTCCCCTTCACCGTAGGGGGGACGGCCTCGGATCCGGCGGATTACACCATCACGGCCAGCCCGGTGACCATCCCCGCCGGACAGTGGACCGCGACCATCACGATCACGCTTCACGACGATTTCCTCAACGATGACGACGAGACGGTGATCGTGACCCTGGGTGACCCGGTCAACGGCGTCAGAGGCACGCTCACGGTTCACACCGCCACGATCATCGACGACGACCCGCCCGGCGTGACGCTTACGGAATCCGGGGGCTCGACCGACGTGACCGAGGCCGGGGCGACCGACAGCTATACGCTGGTGCTGCAGTCGATGCCCACGGCGAACGTCACCGTCACGCTGGCGACCGACGGGCAGGCGACGGTGGACCCGGCGGTGCTGACCTTCACGCCGGCCGGCTGGAATACGCCGCAGACGGTGACCGTGACGGCGGTGAATGATCTCGTGGCCGAGGGGCTGCACGGGTCGGTGATCACCCACACCCTGACCAGCGTTGACGGGGATTACAACGGCCTGGCGGTGGCGAACGTCGTCGCCAACATCACCGACAACGACGCCGCGGGTGTGACGGTCGCCGAATCCGGCGGCTCGACGGTCGTGGTGGAGGGCGGGGCCGGCGACGGCTACACGCTGGTGCTGACCAGTGAGCCGACGGCCGACGTGGTGGTCACCGCCGACCCCGACGGGCAGCTGGACCTGGGCGCCGGGCCGGGCAATGCCGTGCCGTTCACCTTCACCGCCGCGAACTGGAACGTGCCGCAGGCCGTAACGGTCAGCGCGGTGAACGATCACGTCGCCGAGGGCAATCACACCGGCTGGATCACCCATGCGACGGCCTCGGCGGACGCGTTCTACCAGGGTCTGGTGGTGCCATCCGTGCAGGCCGCCGTCGTCGACAACGATGTGGCCGGGTTCACGCTGACGCAGTCCGGCGGCTCGACGGCGGTGACCGAGGACGGAGGGATCGACAGCTACACGCTCGTGCTGACCAGCGAGCCGACGGCCGACGTGGTCGTCACCGTGGACCCCGACGACCAGCTCGACCTGGGCGCCGGTCCCGGCGCCGCGGTGATACTGACGTTTACCGCCGGCAACTGGAACACCCCCCGGACGGTGGACGTCGCGGCCGTGGACGACGCAGTGGCCGAAGGGGCGCACACCGGCCTGATCGCCCACTCCGTGGCCAGCACGGACCCGGGATACAACGGCCTGGCCTTGCCCGGCGTGTCGGTGGCCGTGGCCGACAACGACAGCGAGGGCGTCATCCTGGCCGAGAGCGGCGGCAGCACCGACGCGGCCGAGGGCGGAGCCGGTGACAGCTACACGGTGGTTCTGACCTCCGAGCCGACGGCCGACGTGGAGATCACCGTCGATCCCGACGCCCAGACCGACCTGGGATCCGGGCCCGGCGTCGCCGTCGTGCTGACGTTCACCCCGGCCGACTGGAACGCCCCCCAGCTGGTCAGCGTCGAGGCCGTCAATGACGCCGTGGCCGAGGGTCCTCACAGCTCGACGATCACGCACGCCCTGTCCAGCGCAGACCCCTTCTACGACGGCCTGGTGGTGGCCGCGGTGACGGTCCACGTGGCCGACAACGATGTCGCCGGCGTGCAGATCTCCGAGGGCGGAGGCGGCACCACGGTGAGCGAGGCCGGCCTGGCCGACAGCTACGCCATCGAGCTGACCTCCCAGCCGACCGCCGATGTGGTCATCACCGTGACGCCCGACGCGCAGATCGACCTGGGGGCCGGTCCGGGCACGGCGGTCACCCGGACCTTCACGCCCGCCAACTGGAGCACGCCGCAGACCGTGAATGTGGCTGCGGTGGACGACGCGGTGGCCGAGGGGGCGCACGCCGGCGCCATCACCCACACGGCCGCCAGCGCCGACGGCTTTTATGCCGGCATCGGCATCGCCTCCGTGATCGCTTCCATCGCCGACAACGACACGGCCGGCATCACGCTCACGGAGTCCGGCGGCGCCACGGCCGTGGCCGAGGGCGGGGCGACCGACGGCTATACGCTGGTGCTGACCAGCGAGCCGACGGCCGACGTGGTCATCACCGTGGACCCCGACGCCCAGGTGGACGCAGGCGCCGGGCCGGGCAACGCCGTCCAGTTCACGTTCACGGCCGGCAACTGGAACGTGCCGCAGACGGTGACGGTGACCGCGGTGGACGACATCGTCGCCGAGGGACCGCACGTCGGCGTCACGACCCATGCGGCGGCCAGCGCGGACGGGGCCTACAACGGAATGGCCGTGCCCGCGGTAACGGCCGCCGTCACCGACAACGACACGGCGGTGGTGAGCTTCACATCCGCGGCCCAGAGCCGGCTGGAGAGCGCCGGGCCGATGACCGTCACGGTGCAGCTTTCGACGCCCTCGGCCCACGTGGTGACCGTGCCGTTCACCGTGGGGGGCACGGCCTCAGACCCGGCCGACTACACCATCACCGCCAGCCCGCTGACGCTGGCCCCAGGGGAGCTGAGCGCGGTGATCACCATCACGGTGAACGACGACTTCCTCCACGAGCCCGACGAAACCGTGGTGCTGACGCTGGGAGACCCGACCAACGGGGTCAAGGGCGCCCCGACCGTGCATACGGCCACGATCCGCAACGACGAGACTCCGGGAGTGGCGGTCGCGGAGTCCGGCGGCGCCACGGCCGTGGCCGAGGGCGGGGCGACCGACAGCTATACGCTGGTGCTGCTGTCGCAGCCGACGGCAAACGTGGTGGTCACCGCGACCCCGGACGGGCAGACCGACCTGGGGGCCGGGGCGGGAGTGGCGGTGCAGCGGACGTTCGTTCCGGCGTCCTGGAACGTGCCGCAGACGGTGACGGTGACGGCAGTCGACGACGCCCTGGCGGAAGGTCCGCACACCTCGACGATCGTGCACACCGTGGCCAGCGCCGACGGCGACTACAACGGCGCCCCGGCCGGCGCGGTGGTCGCCTCGGTGACGGACAACGACGTCGCGTGGGTGAGCTTCACATCCGCGGCCCAGAGCGAGCTGGAGAGCGCCGCGTCGATGACGGTCACGGTGCAGCTGTCCACGCTGTCGGTGTACGACGTGACCGTACCGTTCGCGGTGTCCGGCACGGCGGTGCAGCCGTCGGACTACACCATCACCCCCAGCCCGGTGGTGATTCCGGCGGGCCAGTGGACCGCGGTGATCACGATCACGCTGCAGAACGATCCGATCAATGAGCCCGACGAGACGGTCGTGCTGACCCTGGGCAACCCGATCAACGGTTCCAAGGGGGCTCCGGACGTTCACACGGCCACAATCCGGGACGACGAGGCTCCCGGGATCGTGGTGGCCGAGTCCGGCGGCTCGACGGCGGTGGCTGAGGGCGGGGCGACCGACAGCTATACGCTTGTGCTGCTGTCGCAGCCGACGGCGGCGGTGACGGTGACGATCGCGACCGACGGCCAGGTGACGACAGACCCGGCGGTGGTGGTTTTCGACGCCGGCAACTGGAACGTGCCGCAGACGGTGACCGTGACCGCGGTGGACGACATCGTCGCCGAGGGTCCGCACGCCGCAACGGTCGGCCATTCGGCGGTCAGCGCCGATCCGGACTACCACGGCCTGAATCCGGCCGACGTGGGCGTGAACATCACCGACAACGACACGGCGGTCGCGCGTTTCACGGCCGCCGAGCAGAGCGGCTCTGAGAGCGCCGGGCCGATGACCGTGACGGTGCAGCTCTCGACGCCGTCGGCTCACGTGGTGACCGTGCCGTTCACCGTGGGAGGCACGGCCTCAGACCCGGCCGACTGCACGATCACCGCCGGCCCGCTGACGCTGGCCCCGGGGGAGCTGAGCGCGGTGATCACCATCACGGTGAACGACGACTTCCTCCACGAGCCCGACGAAACCGTGGTGCTGACGCTGGGAGACCCGACCAACGGGGTCAAGGGCGCCCCGACCGTGCATACGGCCACGATCCGCAACGACGAGACTCCGGGAGTGGCGGTCGCGGAGTCCGGCGGCACCACGGCGGCGGCCGAGGGCGGAGCGACCGACGGCTACACGCTGGTGCTGACCAGCGAGCCGACGGCCGACGTGGTGATCACATGCACGCCGGATGCGCAGACCGACCTGGGCGCCGGGCCGGGCAACGCCGTCCAGTTCACCTTCACGGCCGGCAACTGGAACGTGCCGCAGACCGTGACGGTGACGGCGGTGGACGACATCATCGCCGAGGGGCCGCACGCCGCAACGGTCAGCCATGCGGCGGTCAGCGCCGATCCGGACTACCACGGGCTGAATCCGGCGGACGTCGGCGTGAGCCTCGCCGACAACGACACGGCGGCGGCCAGCTTCACGGCCTCCGCTCAGGGCGCCTTCGAAAGCGCCGGGCCGATGACCGTCACGGTGCAGCTTTCGACGCCCTCGGCCCATGCGGTGACCGTGCCGTTTACCGTGGGGGGGACGGCCTCAGACCCGGCCGACTGCACCGTCACCGCCGGCCCGCTGACGCTGGCTCCGGGGGAGCTGAGCGCCGCGATCACCATTACGGTGAACGACGACTTTGTCCACGAGCCGGATGAGACCGTGGTGCTGAGGCTGGGCGACCCGATCAACGGCGTCAAGGGCGCCCCGGCCGTGCATACGGCCACGATCCGCAACGACGATGGCCCGGGGGTGGCGGTCGCGGAGTCCGGCGGCACCACGGGGGCGGCCGAGGACGGGACGACCGACAGCTATACGCTGGTGCTGCTGTCGCAACCGACGGCGGATGTGGTGGTCACGGCGACGCCGGACGGGCAGATCGACCTGGGGGCCGGTCCGGGCAACGCCCTACGGTTCATGTTCACGGCCGGCAACTGGAACGTGCCGCAGACGGTGACCGTGACCGCGGTGGACGATATGGAAGTCCAGGGCGACGGGGACGTGGCCGTGATCCATGCGGTCGACAGTGCGGACCCGGCCTACGGCGGCCTGAATCCGGCGCCTGTGATCGTCCGGGTGGCCGACAACGACTCCTACTGGGGCGACCAGGTGGCCGGCGAGGGCCCTCCGCCAGGCGTGGAGATCGTCATCCTGCCGCCGGGGGCCGGGCGCGTGCGGGCGTCGCCTTCGGGCAGGTGCGACGGCGGGCTGGCGTACACGCTGCGCGGCGTGCCCTTTGCCGGCTACGGCTTTGCCCGCTGGGAGGACGGACTCGATACGCGGGAGAACCCGGTGGCGGTGTGCATCGCCGGGCCGATGCGGATCGTGGCGCGTTTCGGCCGGGCCGCGGATATCGGCCACGACGACCAGGTGATGATTGTACAGACGGTGCAGTACGGGCTGTGCGGTCCGGTCGGCGCGGTCGGCCTTTCGGGCATGCTCGCCGGCCTGCTGGTGCTGCGGTCGTCGCCGTCCGGTCGGCGCGGAAGGTATTCACGGCGGCCCGTTCGGCCTTTCTTGACAGCCTCTCCGGCCGTCGATTACGTCTGGGCCCGGCAGGACGGAGATCTGTCGGGAGGTGAGCGCGCTAGGAGCTGGTCCGGCGGTTCGAATGGCCGCCCTCGCGGGAACACCTCCGGCGACGCCGCTTGCCGGCCCAGGGATGGGCATGGAGGTCCCGGACCATGAGAAGATCGCGTCTCAGCCATCGCGGCCCGCTGCTGGCGGGGTTGACGGCGCTGCTGGCGCTGGGTGCGGTCTGCAGCCCCTCCAGCGCGCTGTGGTTCGGCCTGGGCGCGCTGTTCAGCTCGCAGTTCCAGACCACGTCGGTGGAGTACCGGTGTTTCCGGGACGGCGTGCCGGTGGATTGCTCGGAGTTGCCGGGGTTTCAGCCCTGAGGACCGGATAAGGCGTCGTCCCGGGCCGGCCGGTTCGGCTTTGCGGCGGGTCCGGCCGCAGCGGAGGCCGGTCTCGGCTCGCCGGGGGGAGGTTGCAGGGGGCTTGTGGCCTGTACGCCGCCTGCGGCGTATGATCCTCCATCGGGGTGCTGTCGTTGTCTCAACACGCCGCTGCGCGGCTGCCCGCCTGACGATGAATCACGACGCGATTTCACGAAGGGCCGTTCTGTTCCGCGGAGCCTGTGCCGCCGGTGGTCTGATCCTGGGCGGTTGTGCGTCACGCCGCGTCGAGGTGGCTTGCCGCGACTCCGCCGCCGGGGGCGGGCCGGCCGACGGGCCCGAATCGGTCGTGCTGGGGGTCTATCCGACCGACCAGGGAAGTCCGGCCGAGGCGGTCCGGCGGGCATGCCGCCGGCTGGACTGGTCCTGGCTCAAACGCGGCGATACGGTCCTGCTCAAGCTTTCCTGCAACTCCCACCGGGCTCATCCGGCCGTCACCTCGCCGAACGCCGTCCGGGCGGTGATCCGCGAACTGCTGGAGCGCGGGGCCGGCCGGGTGCTCGCCGGCGACCAGGGGGGCGTCGTCCACGTGCGGCTGGCCGAGGGCGACCGCCGCTACCGCTCGACGCGCGAACTGGCCGGGCTCAACGGCCTGCACGACGCGGTCGTCGAGGCCGGCGGCACTCCGTGCTACTTCGACGAGTTCGGCTACGAGGGGGGCTACTTTCCGGCCGCCTCCGGGAGCTGCGGCCACTGGAACGAGCCGCCCTTTCTGAGCACCGCCGTCCGCCAGGCCGACCACATCGTGTACCTGCCGCGGCTGGGGACGCACGTGCTGGCCGGCTGCACGCACGGCCACAAGCTGGCCGTCGGCTGGCTGCGCGACGACAGTCGCTTCGCACTGCACTACGGGGCGGAGGCTTTTCACGAGAAGTACACCGAGATCAGCTACCTGCCGGAGATCCGCGACCGCCTGCGGCTGGTGCTCTCGCTGTCGGAAAGCGCCTTCACCTGCGTCGGACCGCACACCGGCACCGTCGGTCATCCCGACGGCTGGCTGGTCGTCGCGTCGCGGCAGCTGGCGGCACACGACGCGGTGGCCGCCGCGGCCCTGACCTGGCTGCGCCGCAACACCGGGTCGGGCGTGCATATCGTGCCGCCGGCCTACGGTCCGTTTTCGAACCTCTCCAACTGGCTTTATGTGTCCACGGTCGTTCCCGGGCGCACCGGCCTGCCCTGGGGCCGGCCGGACCCGTTCGGCTACCGCGCCCTGGCGGTGCACGACTTCGAACGCGGGATCACCCATGACCGGGCATTGTCCAGGGCGTGGGCCCTGCAGGGAGGCACGCCGGCCCTGATCCGGGTTTACGCCGACGGCTGCGCCCCGGCCCCGGGCTTCCGGAACCACCTGGAGTCGTTCGGCGAGGGAATCCTGCGGATGTGAACGCCGGTCAGGGCCGGGCCCGCCGCCGCCGGCTGAGCAGCCCCCAGCCCAGGCTGACGGTCCCGCCGGCCAGCATCAGGCCCCCGGCCAGCAGATCCATCCGGACCTGCGCGGGCGTCATCCGGGTCGTCAGCGGGGTCAGAAGGACCAGCACGGCAATGGCGATCAGGATCAGCCCGTTGGGAATGCCGACGTTCAGGGAATAGCGCTGGTCGCCTTCGCTCATCCGCCTGCTCCCGTCGTCGCGGCGGCACCGGCGCCGCGGAAGAACCAGCTCCAGAACCCGACCATGCCGGCCATCCCCAGCCCCAGGACCGCGGCCATGCGCAGCACGCGGGGCGAGATCCGCACCGACAGATCGACCGCCTCCCGGCCGCTGCGGGCGGGATGCCGCGTGGCCATGCTCACCGTCCAGGTGCAGGCCGCGGCCGCCAGGAAGGTGGTCATGGTGCGGAAGAACAGGGCATCGTCGGCGATCGGCTTGAGCAGCCCCCGATGCTCGGCGATCAGCAGGGCGACGGCGGTGACTCCCCCGACGGCCAGGCCGGCCAGCGCCCCGGGGCGGTTCATCCGGCCGAGCATCGCGCCGAGAATGGTCACGGCCGCGAAAGGCGGCATGATCGTGGCCAGCACCGACAGGGCGAACAGCATCATGCCTTTCTCGTTGCGGCTGAAGAGCACCGCCGTGCCGATGGCCGCGAGGGTGAAGACCACGCCGGCGGTCCGCGAGGCCAGCAGATAGTGCCGCTCGCTGCGCCCCGGGCGGAGGACCCGGCGGTACACGTCGGTGGTGAACATCGCGCAGAACGCGTTGATCTGCGCGTCCACGCTGGAGAAGACGCCGGCCATCAGCCCCACGATGGTCACGCCGTACAGCCCACGGGGCAGGAAGCGCCGGATCATGTGCGGCATGGCCAGGTCCGGGTTGGACAGCCCCGGAAAGTAGTGGATCGCCGCCAGCGCCGGCAGCGTGATCACGATCGGGCACAGCAGGGTGAACCAGAAGGTGGCCCCGAGGTAGCTGACCACCGCGTCCTCCTCGCTGCGGGCCGACAGCGGCCTCTGGATGACCTGGGCCTCGGTGGACCAGTAGCTGGCCCCCATGAAAAAGGTGCCCGCCAGCATCATCCCCAGCGGGCCGAAGGGTGTCTGGTTGCTCCAGAACGTGCCCTTCTCCGGGGGAAGCCGGGCCGCGATTTCCCAGACCCCCCCGATGTCGCCGTACACCGCCAGCGAGAGAAACAGGAAGGGAAAGAACATCAGCGAGATCTGCAGCACGTCCGTGGCCACCACGGCGCTGTAGCCGCCGCTGAGGGTGATGATCGCCGCCGCGGCGCTCAGCAGCACGATCGAGGCGTAGAGGTTCCAGCCGACCAGAGTGTGCAGCACCAGCGCCCCGGCGTAGAGGTAGAGCCCCAGGTTGAACAGCATCCAGACCAGGCACCAGATCAGGCTGTAGCTGAACCCGACCTCCAAGCCGTAGCGCTTCTCCAGCCAGCCCCCGAGCGTGAACACCCGCAGCCGGCGCAGCTTCTGCACCAGGAACAGCGACACCAGCACCAGCGCCAGCCCGTTGGCGTAGCCCTGGTGGGCCAGCACCACCCCGACCAGGTAGGTGGTCCCCGCCCCCCCGATGAAGTCGTTGGCGTTGAGGTTGGTGGCCACCGTCGACAGGGAGGCCAGGAACCCCGGCACCCTGCGGCCGGCCAGAAACGAGCCCTCCAGCGTGGCCGCGGTGCGGTGCATGAACACCCCCCAGGCCACCGACCCGATGACGAACACCGCCACCATCGCCCACTCGATGGGCAGCAGGCGGTTCGCGAAGGCGGCCTGGGCGAGGATGAGTGCGTCGGTCAATCCGATCGTCCTCGGGCAAGACGGGGCCGGGTGGAGGCTCCGGGAACTACCGGCGGATGCTCCAGTTGACCGCAACCGCGGTTTCGGAGGCCGCGGCCTCACGGCTCACCACCACCGCCGCGTCGATCGCGGCCTCCACCTTGGTGCGCCCGT
>CAZSYS010000028.1:0-22137 GCA_964611365.1 uncultured Planctomycetales bacterium | reverse complement strand
CGCAGGCGCCCCGCCGCGGCGTCGGCCAGGATCTCGCCCCAGATCGCGTCGCACTCCCCCACCGCGACCGCGTCCACGTGACCGGCCGCCTCCTCGGGCATCTCCGAGGCGTGCGGTCCGCCCATGATCACCGGGATGCCCTCGCGCCGGCACTGGGCGGCGATCTCGTAGGCCCGGGTCGCGCCGCTGGTGTAGCCGGTCAGCCCCACCAGGTCGTAGCGGCCCCGGCGGATCAGCCGGTCCGAGGCGTCGAAGCCGAAGATCTCGTCGATGATCTCGACGGTGTGGCCGGGGGGGGTCAGCCGGGCGAGAACCTGCAGGCCGAGCTGGGGAATCTTGCTGCCGATGGTGTGGTAGCCCTGGCAGCGGCGGGCCACGGGGTTCACCAGTGCGATGCGCATGACCTGGGCCTCTGGGCGACCGGGCGTTCGGGCCGGCAGGCCGCGAGTGCGTCTGGTCGCTGACGAAGAACCGGAGGGTGGATCGCGTTCGAACGGCGCCTCGTGCCCGGACCGTTCCGGGGCTGGGCCTGGTCACCCTCCATGGCGTCCGGGGACTTCCGGGCCTCCTGCGGCAACAACGATCACCGGCGGCGGCCGGCCGGCCTGCCCAGCACGGGGTCGGGCTTCGTGACGGACCGCCTCAGCCCGGGGCGCCGGGTCCGTCCGGTCCCGGGAGGCGTCACTTGCGCCGCTTCACGCCGTACTTGCTGCGGCTGCGGTTGCGCGGCCGGTTGGACTTGTCACCCTGTACGCCGGCACAGTCCAGCGCCCCGCGGATCACGTGGTAGCGCACACCCGGCAGGTCGCGGACCCTGCCGCCGCGGACCAGCACGATGGAATGCTCCTGGAGGTTGTGGTCGATGCCGGGGATATAGGCGGTGACTTCCTTGCCGTTGGTGAGGCGAACGCGGGTCACCTTGCGCAAGGCCGAATTCGGCTTCTTGGGGGTCTGCGTCTTGACGATCAGACACACGCCCCTCTTCTGGGGACTGGCCTCCAGGTCGCGCACCTTGGACTTGCGCTTCTGCTTGGCCCGCCCCAGGCGGATCAACTGATTGATGGTCGGCATGGCGTTCCTCGCGTCCTCGGACAACTCGCGGGATCGCTCTCCCGCGGTGAAACCGGCGATTATAGTCCAACGTCCTCCCGGATTCCAGCTCCGGACGGACGGCCCGGCCCCGGTCGGTCAGCCCGGCGGTCAGCCGGGGACACTCCCGGCCGCGGCGGCGTCCGGCGGGTCCGCGAAACCGCCGATCCCGGCGTCGCCGGAGCCGGTGGCCGGGGCGAGGTTGATCGGGGTGGCACCGGCGATCGCCGGGACGGTGGCGGCCGCAAGTCCGGCCGCCGCGTCCACCGCCTGCTGCATCATGGCGTGGGCCTCGCTGGGGGCCACTTCGTGCTCCGGCAACGGCTCGCCGAGATGCCTGACCCGCAGCCCGAGGTAGGGGTTGAAGCCCGTGCCGGCGGGGATCAGGTGCCCCAGGATCACGTTCTCCTTGAGCCCCACCAGGGTGTCCGAGGCCCCGGAAAGGGCCGCCTCGGTCAGGACCTTGGTGGTTTCCTGGAAGGAGGCCGCCGAGATGAAGGAGCCGCTCTGCAGCGAAGCCTTGGTGATGCCCAGCAGCAGCGTGCGGGCGATCGCGGGCTTGGGCTTCCTGTCCTTGGTGGGAGGCGTTCCTCCCTCCTCCTGGATCCGGCTGACGACCGCGTCGAATTCGCCTTTCGGGACGATCGCCCCGGCCTGGAATTCGCTGTCGCCGGGGTCCTTGATCTTGACGCTGCGGGTCAGTTCCTCGTTGACCCTGCGGAACTCGAAGCGATCGACGACCTCGTTCGGCAGGAACCCGGTGTCGCCCGTCGTTTCAATCCGGACCTTGCGGAGCATCTGGCGGATGATGATCTCGATGTGCTTGTCGTTGATGGTCACGTTCTGGCTGCGGTAGACAGCCTGCACCTCGCTCAGCAGGTAGAGCTGCAGCGCCTCCTCGCCCTTGATGCGGAGGATGTCGTGCGGCACGAGCGGCCCCTCGACCAGCGGATCGCCGGCCTCGACGTAGTCGCCGGCGTGCACCAGCAGCTGCTTGTCCTGCGGGACATGGTGCTCCTTTTCCATGCCGCCCTCGGACTGCACGAGGATGGTCATCTTTCCCCGCCGCTTGTCCGCCCGGATCTCGACTTTTCCCGAGATCTCGGCCATGACCGCGGGCTCCTTGGGCTTGCGGGCCTCGAAGATCTCGGTCACCCGGGGCAGGCCGCCGGTGATGTCCTGGGTTCCGGTCATTGCCCGGGGCTGCCGGGCCAGCAGCATGCCGGGCACGACCTCGTCGCCCTCGGCCACCTCGATGCGGGCCTTGGCCGGCAGGTAGTGGTACCCGAGCACCTTGCCCTCGGCATCCTCGATGATGATCTGGGGGTGCTTCTCGCCCTTGTGCTCGATGACGATGTACTTGGCTCCGGCGCGTTCCTGCTCCAGCCGGACGGTCTCGCCCGGGTCGATGTCGTGGAAGCGCACAAAGCCGGCGACCTCCGCCAGAATGGGGGTCAGGTGGGGGTCCCAGACCGCCAGCTGCGTGCGCGAAGCGACCTCCTGGCCGTCGACCACCTTCACCTCGGCGCCGTAGGGCACCTTGTAGCGCTCCAGCTCGCGTCCCTTGGCGTCGTTGATCGCCAGCTCGCCGTTGCGCTTCAGGGCCACCATGCGGGCGGGCTGGTCGCCGGCGGCGGGCACCGCCACCGCGTTGAGCATGTGGAAGACCACCGTTCCGCCCTGGACGTTGCGGATCTCGTTGTCCACCACCGCCCGGGTGGCCACGCCCCCGGTGTGGAAGGTCCGCATGGTCAGCTGGGTGCCGGGCTCGCCGATGGACTGGGCCGCGATGATGCCCACGGCCATACCCTCCTCGACCAGCCGTCCGGTGGACATATCCACGCCGTAGCAGCAGGCGCACAGGCCGATCGGGCTTTCGCAGGTCAGCGGGCTGCGCACCCGGATGGTTTCCAGCCCGAGTTTGTCGATCTTGTCGGCGATCTCGCGGGTGATCACCTGGTTCTCGGCCACGATGAGCTCGTCGGTGATCGGGTTGAGGATCGGGCTGCGGGCCGTGCGGCCGATGATGCTCTCGCGCAGCGGGACCGCGATTTCCTCGCCCTTGTAGATGGCGCCCTTGGTGACGCCGTTGATCGTGCCGCAGTCGTGGGTGTTGATGATCACATTCTGGGCGACGTCGGCCAGCTTGCGGGTCAGGTAGCCCGAGTCGGCGGTCTTGAGCGCGGTGTCGGCCAGCCCCTTTCGGGCCCCGTGGGTCGAGCTGAAGTACTCCAGCACGCTGAGGCCCTCGCGGAAGTTGCTCTTGATGGGGGTTTCGATGATCTCGCCGGACGGCTTGGCCATCAGGGCGCGCATGCCGGCCAGCTGACGGATCTGGTCCACCGAACCGCGGGCGCCGGAGTCGGTCATCAGGTAGATCGGATTGAGGTAGAGGTCGCCGCGGTCCTCTCCGGCCGGCACGTAGGTGCCGTCGGCCTCCCGGCGGTCGCTGCGGAGCTCCTTCATCATCTCCTCGGTCACCAGCTCGCGGGCGTGCACCCACACGTCGATGAGCTGGTTGTGGCGCTCCATCGGGGTGATCGCGCCCTGGTTGTAGCTCCGCTCGATCTGGTCGACGCGCTTCTGGGCGGCGGCGATGATCCGGCTCTTGGCCGCCGGGATGCGCAGATCCCGGATCCCGATGGACAGACCCGCCAGGGTGCTGTGTCTGAAGCCCAGTTCCTTGATGCGGTCCAGCAGGTCGATGGTCTTCGCCCGGCCCAGCTGGTGGTGGCAGTCCGCGATCACCCGCCCGGCGCCCTTCTGGCTCAGGGGGTAGTTGTACATCGGCATCTCGGCCGGCAGCATGTCGTTGAAGATCAGCCGGCCGACGGTGGTCTCCACCACCCGGTCGGCGGGCACGGGCTCGGGCCCGCTCTTGGGCGAGGCGATCACCCGGTCGCGGTCCACCCGGCAGCGGATCTTCTCGTGGACGTTGATCTTGCCGGTCTCGTAGGCCAGGAAGGCCTCGTGCACGCTGGCGAACCGCCGCGGATGGTGGTCCGCCGGCAGGGCCCGCGGCGCGTAGTCCAGCGTGAGGTAGAAGATGCCCATGACGATGTCCTGGGAGGGCGACATGATCGGGCTGCCGTTGGCCGGGCTGAAGATGTTGTTGGTCGACATCATCAGCACGTGGGCCTCGGTCTGGGCCTCGATGGACAGCGGCAGGTGGACGGCCATCTGGTCGCCGTCGAAGTCCGCGTTGAAGCCCTTGCAGACCAGGGGGTGGATGCGGATGGCGTTGCCCTCGACCAGCACCGGCTCAAACGCCTGGATGCCCATGCGGTGGAGCGTGGGCGCGCGATTCAGTAGCACCGGGTGGTTGACGATGACCTCCTCGAGGATGTCCCAGATCTCCTGGTCGCGGCGCTCGAGCATCTTCTTGGCGCTCTTGATCGTGTCGGCCAGGCCCCGCTCCTTGAGCTTGCGGATGATGAACGGCTGGTAGAGCTCCAGGGCGATCTTCTTCGGCAGGCCGCACTGGTGCAGCTTGAGCTCCGGCCCGACCACGATCACCGAGCGGGCCGAGTAGTCCACCCGCTTGCCCAGCAGGTTCTCGCGGAACCGGCCCTGCTTGCCGCGGATCATGTCGGTCAGCGACTTCAGCGGGCGGTTGCTGCTGCCCAGCACCGGGCGGCGGCAGCGGTCGTTGTCGAACAGCGCGTCCACCGCCTGCTGCAGCATCCGCTTCTCGTTGCGGATGATCACCTCGGGGGCGTTCAGGTCGGTCAGCTTCTTCAGCCGGTTGTTGCGGTTGATGATCCGCCGGTAGAGGTCGTTCAGGTCGCTGGTCGCGAAGTTGCCGCTCTCCAGCAGCACCAGCGGGCGGAGGTCCGGAGGGATCACCGGGATCACCTCCATGACCATCCACTCGGCCTCGTTGCCGCTCTTGCGCAGGCTCTCCACGATCTTGAGCCGCTTGCTGAGGTCCTTGATGCGCTGCTTGCTGCTGGTCCGGCCGAGCTCGTCGCGGATCCGCGTGCTCAGCTGGGGCAGGTCGAGCTTCTGGAGCAGCACGCGGATGGCCTCGGCGCCGGTGTGGGCCTCGAAGCCGTGCTCGCCGTACTTCTCGCGGGCGGCGCGGTGGTCCTCCTCGTTGAGCAGCTGCTTTTCCTTCAGCGGGCTGTCCATCGGGTCGGTGACCACGTAATCCTGGAAGTAGATGATCTTCTCCAGGTCGCTGGTCTTCATGTCCAGCAGGGCCCCCAGCCGGCTGGGCATGGCCTTGAAGAACCAGATGTGCACCACCGGCGCGGCCAGGTTGATGTGACCCATGCGCTTCCGGCGGACGCGCGAGTGGGTCACCTTGACCTGGCACCGGTCGCAGATGATGCCCTTGTGCTTCGTGCCCTTGTACTTGCCGCACGCGCACTCCCAGTCGCGCTCCGGCCCGAAGATCCGCTCGCAGAACAGGCCGTCCTTCTCGGGGCGGTACGTGCGGTAGTTGATCGTCTCGGGCTTCTTGACCTCGCCGAACGACCAGCTGCGGATGTCGTTCGGGGACGCCAGGGTGATCTTCACGCTCGCGTAGTCATTGACCCGGTCGTAGATGTTCTCGGCCATGTGCGTCAGTTCCCTCGTGTCCGCCGGGAGCGCCCGTGCCGCTCCGCCATGCCTCGTCCGGTCCGCCGCAGGCCGCCTCAGACCGGGCGGCTCTTCTCCAGCTGGATGTTCATGCCCAGCCCCTTGATTTCGTTGCACAGCACGTCGAAGGACACCGGCGTGCCGGCCTCCAGCGTGTTCGTGCCCTTGACCATCGACTCGTAGATCTTGGTCCGCCCCTCGACGTCGTCGCTCTTGACCGTCAGCAGCTCCTGCAGGATGTGGGCCGCCCCGTAGGCCTCGAGGCCCCAGACCTCCATCTCGCCGAACCGCTGGCCGCCGGTGCGGGCCTTGCCGCCCAGCGGCTGCTGGGTGATCAGCGAGTACGGGCCGGTCGCCCGGGCGTGGATCTTGTCATCCACCAGGTGGTGCAGCTTGAGCATGTAGATGAAGCCCACCGTGACCGGCTGGTCGAACGGCTCGCCGGTTCGGCCGTCGTGGAGCCGGACCTTCCCGCTGGAGGGCATCTCCATCAGCAGCTCGCGCCGGTCGCCGGCGGCGCGGATCACCTCCGGGTCCCGGGCCTTCTCCCGGACCCGCTGATTGGCCTCGTTCACCAGGGCGGCGATCTCCTCCTCGCGGGCCCCGTCAAACACCGGCGTGACCGCCTGGAACCCCAGGATCCGCGCCGCCCAGCCCAGATGGGTCTCCAGGATCTGCCCGACGTTCATGCGCGACGGCACCCCCAGCGGGTTGAGCAGGATGTCCACCGGCGTGCCGTCCGGCAGGAAGGGCATGTCCTCCTCCGGCAGGATGCGGGCGATGACGCCCTTGTTGCCGTGCCGGCCGGCCATCTTGTCGCCGACCGACAGCTGCCGCTTGGTGGCCACGTAGACCTTCACCATCTCCAGCACGCCGGAAGGCAGCTCGTCGCCGCGCTTCATCTGGGCGATCTTGCGGTCCCGCTCCTCGAGGATCTCCGTGATCCGCGGCCAGTAGCGGTCCACCACCCTGCGGGCCTCGTCCCGGGCGGTGGCGGGCTTCACCCAGCGCAGCTCCCCGGACTGAACCTGCTCCCGGAAGGCCTCGACCTGCTCCAGCACCACCTCGACGTTCTCCGAGCGGCCGACCTTCTGCTTGGTGGAGGGGTCGACCATCGGCTGCCGTGTGATCGGCTCGATGTCGGCGCACATCTGCCGGAACACCTGCGCAACCTGCTCGTTCATCGTTTTCTGGTAGTCGCGGATCTGCCGGTTGAGCTGCTTCTTCTGCTCGTCCGTCAGGTGCATCCGCCGGCTGAACCACTTGGTGTCGATGACCACGCCTTCCTCGCCGGCCGGCAGCTCCAGCGAGTCGTTCTTCACGTCCTCGCCCGCCCGGCCGAAGATGGCGTGCAGCAGCTTCTCCTCCGGCGAAAGCTCGGTCTTGCTCTTGGGGCTGACCTTGCCCACGAGGATGTCGCCCGGGCCGACCCGCGTGCCGACCCGCACGATGCCGTTCTCGTCCAGGTTGGCCAGGGCCCGCTCCGACACATTCGGAATGTCGCGGGTGAACTCCTCGCGCCCCAGCTTGGTCTCGCGGATCTCGACGTCGTACTCCTCGATGTGGATGCTGGTGAAGGTGTCCTCCTTCAGCAGCCGCTCGCTGATCAGGATGGCATCCTCGAAGTTGTAGCCGTCGTAGGTCATGAAGGCCACGAGCACGTTGCGGCCCAGGGCCAGTTCGCCGTTCAGGCAGGCCGGCCCGTCCGCGATGATCTGGCCCTTCTCGACCTTCTGACCGAGCCGGACGATCGGCTTCTGGTTCAGGCAGGTCCGCTCGTTGAGCCCCTGGAACTTGCGCAGCTCGTAGACGTCGGCGTGGTCGATCTCGATCCGCCGGGCGTCCACCGCCGTCACCGTGCCGGAAGTCCGGGCCCGCACCACCATGCCGCTGTTCTCGGCCACGTACCGCTCCATGCCGGTCGCGACCACCGGCGGCTCGGTGCGCAGCAGCGGAACCGCCTGCCGCTGCATGTTCGAGCCCATCAGCGCCCGGTTGGCGTCGTCGTGCTCCAGGAAGGGAATCAGGGCCGCCGAGACCCCGACGGTCTGCTTGGGCGAGATGTCGACGAAGGCGACCTCCCTGGAGTCCACGGCCGCCAGGTCGCCCTTGACCCGGGCCAGCACCGTGCCCTCGCGCAGCCTGCCCGTCGCGGGATCCACCACTTCCGGCGGGGCCAGCACCATCCGCATCTCCTCGTCGGCCCGCAGCATCTGAATCCCGCCGTTGACCCTGCCGCGCTCGACCTTGCGGTAAGGCGTCACCAGGAAGCCGTACTCGTCCACCGTGCTGTAGATGCTCAGCGACGCGATCAGCCCGATGTTCGTGCCTTCCGGCGTCTCGATCGGACAGATCCGGCCGTAGTGGCTGATGTGCACGTCGCGGACCTCGAAACCCGCGCGCTTGCGGTTCAGCCCCCCGGGCCCCAGGGCCGACAGCCGCCGCTCGTGCGTCAGCTGACTGAGCGGATTGGTCTGGTCGACCACCTGCGACAGCTCGCCCCGGCCGAAGAAGAACTCGATGCTCGAGGAAATGCTCTTGCTGTTGACCAGCTCGGCGATCCGGCCCAGGCTGTCGGGCTCCTTGAGGCTCATGCGCTCCTGGACGGTCCGCCGCAGCTTCAGGAAGCCCTTGCGCATCTCGTCGGCGGCCAGCTCGTCGATCGTCCGCAGCCGGCGGTTGCCCAGGTGGTCGATGTCGTCCACCTCGTAGGCGCTCTCCCCGCTGCGCAGCAGCATCAGGTAGCGGATCGAGTTGATCACGTCCTCGGCCCGCAGAATCATCACCGACTCGTCCACGTTCTGATCGAACTTGCGGTTCAGGCGGAACCGGCCCACCTTGCCCAGCCGGTAGCGGTTCTCGTCGAAGAACTTCTCGTGGAAGAGCTTCTGGGCCTTCTCGACCTGCGGCGGGTTCCCCGGACGCAGCCGCGAGTAGATCTTCAGCAGGGCGCCCTCGTAGTCGCTGGTGCCGTCCTCGGCCATGGTGTTCAGGATCAGCGGGTCGGCCACCTGCTCGATGACCGCGACCGTCTTCAGCCCGCACTTCTGCACCCGGTTCACCGCGTCGCCGATCTGGCAGCCGCCCTTGACCAGCACGTCGCCCGATTCGGGATCCACGATGTCGCTGACCGCGTACATCTCCGGCTTCAGCGAGGCCGGGCGGGCGTTGCGGATCCGCTCGCCGTAGAAGGTCTTGATCAGGGCCTCGTTGGTGGCCTGTGCCGGATCCGAGGCCAGGGCCCGGAGAAACGTCGTCGCGGGGATCTTGGCGGACTGGTCGATCCGGACCGCCAGCACGTCCTTCTTGGTGACGATGATCTCGATCCAGCTGCCGCGCTCGGGGATGATCCGGCAGGCGTGCAGGGCCCGGTCGCCCTCGGCCTGCTGCTTCACGAAATCCACGCCCGGCGACCGGTGCAGCTGGTTGACGATCACCCGCTCGGCCCCGTTGATGATGAACTCCCCCCCGCCGAGCATCACCGGCAGCTCGCCGAGATAGATCGCGTCCTCCATGATCTCGTCCTTGTCCTTGCGCACCAGCCGGACCCGGACGCGGAAGGGCATGCCGTAGGTCAGCCGCAGCTGCCGGCACTCATCCGGCGTGTAGCGCGGCTTGCTCAGATCGTACGAGACGTACTCCAGGACCATGTTCCCGTCGTAGCTCTCGATCGGAAACACCTCCCGCAGCAGGGCCTCCAGCCCGTGATTCTCACGCCGGGACGGATCGACATGCTCCTGGAGAAAACGCTCGTAAGACCTCGTCTGGATTTCGGTCAGCGGCGGACTGGGCAGCGCGTCCCCGACCTTGCTGAAATGCCGGACCTCTGTGACCTTCACCATGTGCCTGATTCCTTTCCTGAGACCGCTTTCCCGCCTCGACCGGGCCGGGAGCCGGCGGCCGCGGCACGGTGACTTCTCGCTTCCCGGTGAACCGTAGGATCATGCGCCCCGCGCGTCTCCGGTGAGGACGAAAATTCGCCATGGCGGCCGTGACGACCCGGCCGACCCCGACAGCCCCGGGCCCCGGCTCGCAGCGGGCGCCGCACCGTCCGTCAGACGCCCGGGCGACAGCCGGCCCGGATTGCCCGGCCCAAAAGCCATGCGCGCGATTCGTCGCCCATGCCCCCCCGCCATGGCGCCTCCGGGTTCGTCCGACCGATCATCGCTTCAGGACAGGCATCCCCGCGAAGCCATCTGTTCGACTGGCCGCCCTGTCGGGAGCGTGCCCACGCGCACCGGCCTCCCGCCAGCCGATCCCGCTTCGCGGGGAAGTACATCAACAGGTGGGGACGGCACCCACTGGACGCTTCTGACCCCTCGTGTTGCCGTCAGGTGTGATTCATGCATCCGCCCGCGCCCGCCGCCGCCCGCTCCGGCGCCAATCCGGTCGGGCCGGCGATACCGCCCCGCGCCTCCGCCCGCCGGGGCGCAAGGGCACCCTGCGGGTAGCCTATTCTATGCGCCGATGCCCCCGAATGCAAGTTCCCCGGGAAACGACCCCGGCTGCCCGCCAGGCACCCGGAGAGAACCCCGGGACATCCAGGAAGGCCTGAGCCTTGACATCCGGACCGCCGGGCACCCGGGGAAAACCCCTGCCCGCCCGCCGGCGAGGCCGTTTTGTGGCCCATCGAGGACGGACCTCTGATCCGGGCCCCGTCCCCCCCCGCATCCCGGGAGGGCGCCGCCTGCCGGCAGACCCGCCCCGCGCCGGTCACTTGATCTCGACGGTCGCTCCGGACTCCTCCAGCTCCTTCTTGAGCTTCTCGGCCTCCTCCTTGGGAATCCCCTCCTTGACCGTCTTGGGAGCCCCGTCGACCAGGTCTTTGGCCTCTTTGAGGCCCAGCCCGGTGGCGGCCCGCACGACCTTGATGACCTTGATCTTCTCGGCCCCGGCCGACTTGAGGATCACGTCGAAGCTGGTCTTCTCCTCCTTCTCCTCGGCGGCGGCCGCCCCAGCCGCCGGGCCGGCGGCCATCACCACCGCCCCGCCGCCGGCCGGCTCAATCCCGTGGACCTCCTTGAGGCAGTCCACGAGTTCCTGGGCCTGCTTGAGCGTCAGGGAAACGATCTTTTCGGCCAGCTCCTTCGTGGCCGCGCTGAATTCCTTTGCCGGTGCCTCTGCCATGACTGGTTCACACTCCCATCGTCTGAGACGGCAAACCGCTCGCCTGATAGGTGGCGTCCCTCTGACGCCATTTCACCCGCATCGCAGGCCAATCCGCAGCGATCCGGCCGCCGCCGAACAAGTCTGATTCTCCATGCCCCGCCGTCCCGCGGGGCTGAATACGGCCGGCAGAGACGCCGGCCGCCACGGTCCGTCTCCCCCTCGCCTGCCCGACGCAGAGACGGCCGGCCGGGCCTCAGGCCCCGGCTTCGACCGCCTCGACCTGGGCGCTTCCTTCTCCCGGGGCCTTGTCGACGATCGCCTGGACACAGCCGGCGATCCGGCCGCCGGGCCCCCGCAGGCAGCCCGCCAGGCGCCGGCCGGGGCTGGCGATGAGCGCGGCCAGCTCTCCCAGCAGCTCGGTGCGGTTCCTGAAGCTCGCCAGACGCTCAATCGCGATCAGCTCGGTATCGCCGTCGAGCATCCCGACGCGCAGTTCCATCTTCGGGTAGTTTTTCTTGGCCGCCACCAGGATCTTGGCGACGTCGATGACCGACTCCCCCCCGGTCACCATCGCGCAGGCCCCCTCCAGGGCCGACCCCAGGGGCTCCAGGGGCGTCCCGGCGAAGGCCCGGCGCGCCAGGCTGTTCTTGATCACCTGGAGCCGGATGTTCCCGGCCTTGAGTTCCCGGCGCAGCCGGTTGGTCGAGATCGCGTCCAGACCGATCACGCTCACCAGGCAGGCCCCGTCCACGCCGGCGTAGCGGCGGCGGTACTCCTGGGTCAGCATTTCCTTGACTGGCTTGCTCATGGTTGTCCACCTTGCATCGCCGCGGCGGGCGTCT
Organism: uncultured Planctomycetales bacterium; assembly: GCA_964611365.1. Classification (GTDB taxonomy): domain Bacteria; phylum Planctomycetota; class Phycisphaerae; order UBA1845; family PWPN01; genus CALLOB01. Next base: position 10,513 of record CAZSYS010000028.1, on the reverse strand, counting down.
CCTGCGCCGCCGGGCGGTGTTCGCCGTCCACGACGGGTGTTACCCCACGTCCACCTGCACGCCGGGCGTCATGGTCGCGCAGATGCTCACCTTGCGAATGTACTGGCCCTTGGCCGTCGAGGGCCTGGCCTTGCGGATGTGCTCGATGAAGGCCTCGATGTTGGCCTGCAGGTCGGCCGGCTCGAAGCTCATCTTGCCCACCACCGCGTGGATGTTGCCCCCGGCATCGTTGCGGTACTCGAGCTTGCCGGCGGCGTACTCCCGCACGGCCTGGGGGATGTCGGGGCCGACCGTTCCGGCCTTGGGTGAGGGCATCTTGCCCTGCGGACCGAGCACCTTGCCCAGCTTGCCGACCTTGCTCATCATCTGGGGATGGGCCACGGCGACATCGAAGTCGGTCCAGCCCTCGGCGACCTTCTTGATCAGGTCATCGGCCCCGGCCTCCACGGCGCCGGCGGCTTTGGCCCCGGCGACCATCTCCTCCGGGCAGAACGCGATCACCCGCTTGGTCGCGCCGATCCCCTTGGGCAGGGAGACCGCCCCGCGGATCATCTGGTCGGCCTGCTTGGGGTCGATCCCCAGGTGCATGACCAGCTCGACCGTCTGGTCAAAGCCCTTGCGCTTGCGGGCGCCCTTGTAGGACTTGCCCGCCTTGACCTCGCCCATCTGCTTGAGCAGCCCGATGGCCTCGGCCAGCGGATAGGCTCGCGCGGGATCCGGGATGCGGGCGACGCAGGCCTTGTAGGCCACGCTGCGTTTCGGCATGGATGCCTCCCACTTCTGTTTCCGCCCGCGGACCCGTGGTCAGGTGCCGGGGCGTCCTGAAATCGCGGGGCCGCCACCCGGGGCCCCGCGCTTAACCCTCGACGATCTCGATGCCCATCGAACGGGCCGTGCCCGCGATGATCCGGTCGGCGTGCTCCAGGTCGAAGGCGTTGAGGTCCTTTTTCTTGCGTTCGCTGATCGCCCGCACCTGGGACCAGGTGACCTTGCCCACCTTCTCCTTGTTGGGCACGCCGCTGCCCTTGGCGATCCCGGCGGCCTCGCACAGCAGCACGGCCGCCGGCGGGCTCTTGACCAGGAAGGTGAAGGTCTTGTCCTTGTAGACGGTGATCTCCACGGGCACGGTCATGCCGTTCAGCGCCGCGGTCTGGGCGTTGAACTGCTGGACGAACTGCCCGATGTTCACGCCGTGCTGGCCCAGGGCCGGGCCGATCGGCGGGGCCGGAGTGGCCTTGCCGCCGGGGGCCTGGAGCTTGATGACGGTGACGATTTCTTTGGCCACGACTGCGTCCTCTCGCGGGCCCGCCGCACAGGGGCAGGCCGTCCGGCCCGGCTGCAACCGCCGGCCGGAGTCAGATCTTCTCCAGCTGCCAGTACTCGACATCCACCGGGGTCGCCCGGCCGAAGATCGTCAGCAGCACGGTGACGATGCCCTTCTGCTCCTCGATGCTGTCCACGCTGCCCTCGAAGTTCTGGAACGACCCCTCCTTGATCTTCACCCGGTCGCCGCGGGCGAACTCCATCCCCTGCAGCGTCGCCTCCTCGTCCTCCTTGGCCGCCGCCAGCAGCATCATGTCCACGTCGTGCTGAGCCATGCTCGTCGGCTTGCCGTCCGAGCCGATGAAGTCGCCGACGCCGGTGGTCTCCTTGATCAGGAACCAGACGCGCTCGTGGATCGAACCGTCCGGCTCGGTCGCCATCTCGACGAAGACGTAGCCGGGGTAGAGCTTGCGCTCCAGGATCTTGACCTGGCCGGCCTTCATCCGCTTCTCCTTGGAGGTCGGCACCAGCACCCGCCCCACCCGGTCGGTGAGGTTCTCGATGCGCACCTTGCGCTCCAGGGCCTCGCGGACCTGATCCTCCTTGTTGCTGGCCACCCGCAGGACGTACCACTTCATGCCCGGTCGGGTGGGCTCCTGGAGAATCTTGCCCTTCGGGGCCGCCGGGGCCGCGGAGGGCGCCGGAGCCGGCGGCACCTGCTCGGCGGTCGCCGCGACCGGCGCGGGGGCCGGCTCGCTCTCCGGCAGGGCGGCGCCCCGGTCGGCGGTGTCTTGCGTCTCTTCCAGCGTCATGACCCACTTCCGAGGAGGCGTTGCAGCGTCGAGGGGATCCTCAGCACGTGGATGACGCTGAAGAACTCCATGAACGCGATGTCCGCCAGGAACAGAAACGCGCTCAGCAGCAGGGTCGCCACGATGACGACCTTGGTCGATCGTGTGATCTCCTCGCGGTCCGACCAGTTGACCTTCTTCATCTCGCCCTCGGTGGCGATGAAGAAGTCGTTGGCCTTGCGGCTCAGACCCACCAGCCAGTAGGTCAGCCCGCCCACCAGGACCAGAAAGCCCACCCCCAGGCCGTACTGGACGCCGAGGTAATAGGAGGCCTTGGAGTCCATGTGCGCCCCGGCCTGGTCGGCGATGAAGTACGCCCCCCAGACGCCCAGGATGCCCATACCGACGGCGGTGCACACCCGAGTGTAGTAGCCCTGCCCGGGCTTGTAGATCTTCAAGCCGACTCCGGCCGGCCCGGCGGAAGGCCGGGAGGGCTCGGACGCCCGCGCGGCCGGCGCAGGAACCTTCTCGTCCCGCTCCAGGCCGTGTTCGATCTCCGCCACGGGTGACTCCTTGTGTTCTGCGCTCATCGCCGGCGGCCCCTGGGGTCCGGCGCCCGGAGGCGTCGGACCGAAACGCGCGTGAAACCGGGCCGCAACCTGCCTTCCCGGTCCCTCCCGGCCTCTCCGGCCGGCCCCGCTGCTCGATCAGGAGCGGAGGGACTCGAACCCCCAACCGCCGGTTTTGGAAACCGGTGCTCTAGCCGATTGAGCTACGCTCCTGGATCGGCGGTCCGCGTGTACGTGTTCAGCGTGCCGGGTCCGGCTCCTTTTCGCGGAAGGCGGCCTTTCGCCCGCCACGGCGGCGCCCGTCGCCCGCCAGGGGCGGCCGGCGATGCCTGCAGACCCGCCCGCAGGTGCCTGCCCCCCTCTCCTGCACGCCGCACACGTACGTCCGCACGCGGACCTCCGTCAGCCGGATTCACGCCTTGCCGGGACGCGCCCCGCATCGGCGGCCGCCGGGATCCGCCCCGCCGGCGTCGCCCCGGCGGGCTTACTTCCGCTTGATCTTGTGCACCGTCCTCCGCCGGAGGCGCGGGCAGTACTTCTTGAGCGTGAACTTCGGCGTGCCGCCCTGCACGTTCACGCTGATCCGGTAATTCAGGTCGCCGCACTCGCTGCACTGCAGCCAGACGAACTCGCGCTTGACGGCCTTGGCCATGGATCGCTGTTCTCCGGAAAAGAGAATGAAGGCCGTCGCGGACCGGCCTCCATTCCCGCCATCCTTGCGGGCGCCGCGTCCGGCGCCCGGTCGCCGGACGCCGCCGGCCGCCCGCTCCGCAAAGCCCGGAGGCCTACGCGACGATCTTGGTCACCACTCCCGAGCCGACGGTGCGACCGCCCTCCCGGATCGCGAACCGCAGCCCCTCTTCCATCGCAATCGGCTTGCCCAGCTCCACCTCCAGCTCGACGTTGTCGCCGGGCATGCACATCTCCGCCCCGCCCAGCAGCTTCAGGCCGCCGGTCACGTCCGTCGTCCGGAAGTAGAACTGCGGGCGATAGCCGCTGAAGAACGGGCTGTGCCGCCCGCCCTCCTCCTTGGTCAGCACGTAGACCTGGGCGTTGAACTTGGTGTGCGGGGTGATCGTGCCGGGCTTGGCCAGCACGTGCCCGCGCTCGAGCTCGTTTTTCTCCACGCCGCGGAGCAGCAGACCGACGTTGTCGCCCGCCTGCCCGAAGTCCAGCGTCTTGTTGAACATCTCCACGCCGGTGACCGTGGTCTTGCGGGTCTCGCCCAGCCCCACGATCTCCACTTCCTCGCCGACCTTGATCTGGCCGCGCTCGATCCGGCCCGTGCCCACCGTCCCGCGGCCCTTGATGCTGAACACGTCCTCGACGGGCATCTGGAACGGCTTGTCGATCAGACGCGTCGGCTCCGGTATGAAGCTGTCGATCGCGTCCATCAGCTCCTGGATGCACTTGGTCTTCTCCGGATCCTCCGGATGAAGCAGCGCTTCGCTGGCCGCGCCCTTGATGATCGGCGTGTCGTCGCCCGGGAAGTCGTACTTGCTGAGCAGCTCCCGGATCTCCAGCTCGACCAGCTCCAGCAGCTCGGGGTCGTCCACCAGGTCGACCTTGTTCAGGAACACCACGATGGCCGGAACGTTCACCTGGCGGGCCAGCAGAATGTGCTCGCGCGTCTGCGGCATCGGACCGTCGGCCGCCGAAACCACCAGGATCGCCCCGTCCATCTGGGCCGCGCCGGTGATCATGTTCTTGACGTAGTCGGCGTGGCCCGGGCAGTCCACGTGGGCGTAGTGCCGCTTGTCGCTCTCGTACTCGACGTGCGACGTCGCGATGGTCAGGATCTTCGTCGGATCGCGACGGCCTTCCTTCTCCGAGGCCTTGGCCACTTCGTCGTAGCTCTTGAACTTGGCCAGACCCTTCTTGGCCTGCACACTCGTGATCGCGGCCGTCAGCGTGGTCTTGCCGTGGTCAACGTGGCCGATGGTGCCCACGTTTACGTGCGGTTTCGTACGAGAGAATACTTCCTTGGCCATGTGGTCTGTTCCTCCACTCTGGATCGCCGCGCCACCCGGGCTCGCGGGCCGTTCGCGGCCCATGCGGTCCGGTTCCGGACCTCCAGGCGCCTTGATGCTTTCTCGTGTCGGCCCGCCGAAGCACCCGCCGGCTGGGCATCTTCCCGGCACGACACCGCCGGGCACAGGCCGCCGTTTCCACCGGTCAAGAGCTGCTGATGGGACTTGAACCCATGACCTCGTCCTTACCAAGGACGCGCTCTACCGGCTGAGCTACAGCAGCGCGCCGCCGACAACGGGGTCCGGCCGCCCGCCACCGGCAGGACCGTCGCCGCACTCCGCCCGCACCGGAATCTGCGGCCGGGACGGCACCGGGCCTTGCGTTCCAGGCCTGCCGGCACGCAAGGCCGGAGCCATGGACCTGAGCATAGCCAGTATATCGGCTCGCCATGCGCTGTCAAACGCGCTGTCCCGCGCCCGGTTCACCACCGGCCGACCGCATCCCAGACCCCGGGGGAGCCGCACGCCAGACCGGCCGGTCGGCGCAGGCCTGCAGTCGGGATGATCAGCCTGTGCGATGGAGGCACACAGAGGCACAGAAGTTCACAAATGATTTATGGAAATGACTTTATGAGACTTTGCGAGATGCGGAGGTGGCCCGGGGCCGCCGCCCCCGCCCAGGTCGCGATCCGGCGGGCCCGCGGCCGTCGATCAACGCTTGCCCCGTCAGGCGCGTGCCGCGATGATGATCCGGAAAACCAGCCCTCGGGCCACGCCGCGGACGGCCTTCGCGTTCGCCCTCGCGACCGCCACGGCGGTATCCGGGCGCCGGCCGCAAAACGTTCGAAAGGGGGCCCGATCCGTGTACATGTCCGGCCTGAGCAGCATGCTGGTGACCCCCGCAAACCGACCCGCCATGCTCATGCTGGCCATGCTGGCCTCGGCGACCTTCGACGCGCCCGTTGCACAGCCGGCCGCCGGCTCACGGCCCGCCCCCGATGCGGGGCCGGGGCTCACCAGCGCGTATATCGCGGTCGAGATTGACGATCAGGCGATCCGCTCCCTCCGCGTGGACGCAACCGGCACCGGACGACACGGCATCGAGCTGATCGCCGGGGACGGCAGCCTCGAAGGCTTCCAGACGGCCCGGGTCGAAGGCGACACGCTCACGCTGTCCGGACCGGCCGGGGCCCGGTGGCACTGGGATCTGCCGTTCGACCTGGACGGCTACTACGACGCCGACCTCCACGTCAACTACCCGACGCCGCTGGGCACCCAGGGCGCGACCCCACTGACGCTGCCCTGCCGACGCTTCGTCACCTGCACCGGTCAGTACGTCAACATCGAGCATTTCAAGCGACTGCCGGCCGGGCCGTGGATGCACGGCTTCAACGTCGCCGACGGCGGGGAACTGCTGATCGTCGGAGACCCTTCGCTCCACGCCGACCTCCTGCTGACCTGCCCGGGGAACGGCTCGATCGGCTGCACCGTCGGCCGGAAAAACCTGCGGCTGGAAGCGGTCATGGGCGGCCAACCGGTCACGATCCGCGTGCGACCGCCGGAATCCCCGCTCCCCCCGGGCGGACGCACCACGCTTCCGGCCGTCACATTCGACCCGGACTTCCCCGTGCGTTGCGGGCTGACAGGCAAGGTCGCCGGAGCCTCGGCCCTCATGACCGACCTGCTGCGGACCGGCATCGCCTGGCACCCGGCCATGACCGTCGTAGGCGACTGGGGCCTGGGTACCGTCGAAACGCACATGATGGACGACCCGCGCTGCTGGTACCTGCGTCACCTGCGCCGCGAGCTGCTCAGGTGCATCGGCCACATCGGCCATGACCGCTTCGAACACTTCGGCCTGATGTTCGCCTGGGGGCGCTATCCCGACTACGGGGCCGGCGGCCTGCTGAACACCCCCCCCGGCAACGCCCCCTGGGACATGCGGATGCTGCATCTCAACGGCCAGTGGATCGAAACCATCGCCCGTTATGTGCTGGCCACCGGCGATACCGCCCTGCTGCGGGCCCGGCGGGCCCGTCGCCTGGCCACCGACGGCGACGAACCCCAGCCTCTGGCCGGACGGAACGCCGACTGCCCCGACCATGTGCTCGCCGCCGGCGACGTCCGCCTCGACGGCCGGACGCCGCGCCTCACGCACACCCTCAGCCAGCGTTTCCGGGCCGGCAGCGCCTTTGCGACGCTGCGGGTCCATCTGGGGACCGACAGCACCACCGAACCGGCCCACGGTTGGCTGGAGCTGCGCGAGGGAGCCGGCGACCGGCTGCTCCTGCGCCGGCAGTTCGAGGTTCCCCCCGGACCGGCCTCGATGATCCCGTTTCTGATGCCCGACCGGATGCCCCCCGGCACGTACCAGGTCGAAATCGGCGATCTCGACAGTGGCCGGCGCTACTTCGGACCCGGACTGTACTGGCTGACCGACCCCGACACGACCGAGGACGTCCCGCCGGCCGGCAGCGGGCCTGTGGCCGGCACGCTGTACGACCGGCTGGTGGTCCTGTTCGACTACCTCCTCGAACACGCCGGCGCAGCACGCGAGCACCTGCTCCACTACCGCAACGACCCCCAGTACAACATCGCCGACCACAAGTCCGGCCGGCACGGCGTGTGCACGGAGAACTCCTTCTGGGAGGCCGCCGGCGGCGCATACGACGCCTTCGAGGGCCTGTGGTACAACGCCGCCTGCAGGGCAATGGCCGAGCTGGCGTCCCTGATGGACGATCCGGCGGCGTCGCGGCGCTACCGGCAGCTGGCCGGCCAGGCGGACGAGGCGTACAACGCCCGATACTGGCATACCCCCGTCGACAACGGCCGCCCCTTCCCCCGCTACCATGCCTGCCAGGACTGGGACGGCCGGATCCACGACTACGGCTACACCTACTACAACCTCGAGGCCGCCTGCCGGGGAATCGCCTCCGACCGGCAGGCCCGGGCGATCCTCTGGTGGCTGGACCGCGGCCAGTGGAGCCCCGACGGCGGCCGGACGTGGCACGACGACATCTACGCCGTCTGGGGTTTCGCCCCGCCGTTCAACACCATCGCCAACCACACCTGGCTGAACGTGACCGGCACGCTGCCCTACCGCCAGGTGCTGGCCAACGGCGGCACGCGGCCGGGCATCGCCGGCCGTGATCTGATCGTTCGTTCGCGCATCCTCGGCGCCGACGCCATGCACGCCCGAAACATCGCCATTCTCTCCCGGTACGCCGCCCCCGACCGCCTCACCGGCGGACGGACGTTCGACGACCCGGGCGGACGCGGCCGCTGGCATTTCGGCCCGCCGCACCTGGACCGCGCGGACGTCGAGGGCTTCCGCGAGATCTTCCCCCAGAACGGCGACATGGCGACCGCCCAGATCATGGCCTATCTGGGCATCGAGTATTCCGCCGCGGGACTGTGGCTGCGGCCGCGCGTGCCGTCGACGCTGGAGGGCTTCACCTTCCGCGACATCGGCTGGGCCGGCGGGCTTCTGGACTTCCAGGCACGGGCCCTGCGGGAGGAGGTTCCCGCGGAGGCACAGGCCGACGGACCCGGCGACGCCGCCTTTCTGACACGCAACCGCTTCAACAGGGCCGGACTGCGGATCCCGGAGCCCTCCCCCGGCGGGCCATGCCGCCGATTCACGTTGACGCTCGAACGCGAGAAGGAAGGCGGATGGCAGCCGGTCGCCAGTAACTGGTTCAACGACCTTCCCGATGACCACTGGGCGTGGGTGACCGCGGACCGGTGGCTGGAACCGGGCAGGTACCGGCTGCGGGAGACGGAGGGCCAGGCATCCGTGTTCCGGCCTGCGACTGTCGGACCCGAACGCATGCCGGCGGTGCGCTGCCTGGCCGAGCGGACGCATCTGACGGTCCGGGTCAGCGATTCGTCGCCCCGGCGGGATTTCCTGCTGGAGGGGACCCACCGCCGGGTCGGACCGGCGCCGGTGATGGAGATGGTTCTGGAGCCCGGCTGCCGCGTCCGCCTGTACGGCCGGGAAACCACCCGACCGACCCGCCGACGCGACCGGCGACCGCCCGCTCCGACGGCTAGGCCCCGGACCCGGCGTCCAGCGAGAGATCCGAGAGCCGGCCGGCCTGGGCCAGGCTGCAACCCAGGGCCGCGATCATGGCTCCGTTGTCGGTGCAGTATTTCATCGGCGTCAGGAGCAGCCGCACGCCGCGCTGCCGGCAGGCCGAAGTCAGCGTCTCCCGCAGCCGCCGGTTGGCGGCCACCCCGCCTCCGACCACCACCGTCCGCACGCCGGTCCGCTCGACGGCCAGCATGGTCTTGGCGACCAGCACCTCCACAACGCTCCACTCGAAGCTGGCGGCAATGTCGGCCACCTCCTGCGATGAGAGCCGCTCCAGCCCGCCGGAGGTCTTCCCGGGCCCGTGCACATGGTAAAGCACGGCCGTCTTGATGCCGCTGAAACTGAAGTCCAGCGAATCGCGGTCCAGCATGGTCCGCGGAAAGCTGCAAGCCCGCGGGTCGCCGCCTTCGGCCGCCTTCTGGATCCGCGGCCCGCCCGGGAAGCCCAGGTTGAGGATGCTGGCCACCTTGTCGAAGGCCTCCCCGGCGGCGTCGTCGATCGTGGCCCCCAGCACGCTGATGTCCAGCGGGTTGCGCACCAGCAGCAGCGAGGTATGCCCGCCGCTGACCACCAGGGCCACCGCCGGCCAGGGGTCGGGCTCCTCCGGGGGCAGAGCCATCGCGGCACTGCACGCGTGGGCATGGATGTGGTTCACGCCCACCAGCGGCTTATCCCAGGCCAGGGCCAGCGTCTTGGCCGTGGTCACGCCGATCAGCAGGCAGCCGACCAGCCCGGGGCGGTGGGCGACGGCGATCAGGTCGATGTCGCCGCGCTCCGCCCCGGCCAGAGCCAGGGCCTCGCGCAGGCAGGCGTCGATGTTCTCGATGTGGGCCCGCGAGGCCAGTTCCGGCACCACCCCGCCGTAGCGGGCATGCACGTCGAACTGGGTGGCCACGACGTTTGAGCGCACGTCGCGCGTGCCGACCACCACCGCCGCGGCGGTCTCGTCGCAGGAGGTCTCGATGCCCAGAATCGTCGGCGCGCCGCCGCCGTAAGCCGTGGCCATCGCGGAATCCCGCTCAGCCCGCCGGGCCCGGCACGCTCCCGGCCTTCACCGGCGGCCCCTTCAAGGCACATTCTGATCGCGACAGGCGGCGGAATCCACCCCCGTGGGCCGCCCCGCAGACCGATGCGGCCGCCCGGCAGAACCTTTGCGCCCGTCCGGCCTGGGCCGGTCGGATGCGGCCGTCGACGGCCCGCTTGGCCCGACCGGTCCGGCCGGGTACCATGACAGCCGACTTCAGCCCCCTGCTCAGGGGCGACGGCAGGTCCGGGAGTCCGGCTCCCGGCCGCCGGGGGCCATCCCGCGACGATCGGAGGCGATCCCGGGGGCAGGGACCGCACCAGGCATGACCGACCGCCGACTGATCCGCAACTTCAGCATCATCGCCCACATCGACCACGGCAAGAGCACCCTGGCCGACCGGATCCTGCTGGCCACCGGGGCGGTGACCGCCCGGGAGATGCGCAGCCAGTTCCTCGACGACATGGACCTGGAGCGCGAGATGGGCATCACCATCAAGGCCAACCGGGCGACCGTGTGGCGCGAGCACCGGGGCGAACGGTACATGCTCAACCTGCTGGACACCCCCGGCCACGTGGACTTCCACTACGAGGTTTCGCGGGCCCTGGCGGCCTGCGAGGGCGTGCTGCTGCTGGTCGATGCCGGCCAGGGGGTCCAGGCCCAGACGGTGGCCAACGCCTTCATGGCCATCGAAAACGATCTGACGATCATCCCGGTGATCAACAAGATCGACCTGCCGACCGCCCGGCCCGACGACGTGGCTGAGGAGCTCGAGCACGCCGTCGGCGTCGAGGCCGAGGCGG
>CAZSYS010000027.1:5975-23205 GCA_964611365.1 uncultured Planctomycetales bacterium | reverse complement strand
GGGGGCGGCGGTCGACTGTGTCGACCTCTGCCCCCGGCTATGTCCTTCCAGGCGTTCGGCCTGATGAAATGCCAGGGACTCCGGCCTCTCGGGAAGGCGGGCAGTCCATAAGTGTCCACTATTACCCTCCACTATTACCCTGCGTGAAGGGCGCGCCGTCGAGGTCGGCGCGAAGCAACGTATCGCCAGGCGCCTCTGCCGGTCGCCGAGGGCGGCTAACGCCGCGTCCCGGGAATATCGCGCCTCATGCTGTCCCCGGCTTCTTCAGGCTGAGAGACTGGTGAATCGGGTGGCCAGGTCCTCTTGAGACCGAAGGCCTGGAAGTCAGCAGCTGGCGGCAACACCGCCGGTTGTCGGCCGGCAGATTGAGCGGGGCAAAACGCCGCGACAGCCATCCGCCGGCATGCAGGTCCGCAAGAGGCGAACACGCGGGTCGGTGGAAGGAGCCGGCGCGGCGTGCCGCCGGCAGCGCGTCTACGTCCCGCGCACCGCCTGCCTCCAGGCCTCCAGGGCCGCCGGAAACGGCTGCAGAGCCCGCTCGAAGATGCCCAGGCTGCAGGCGATCACCAGGCCATAGTTGGTGATCGGCACGCCCGCCCGGCGACAGCGCATGATCCGGCTGAGCATCTCGCGGCGGTTGGTCATGCACGCCCCGCAGTGGATCACCAGGCGGTAGGGCGAGAGGTCCTCGGGGTAGTCGTGGCCCTGCACATGCTCGAACTCCAGCCGGCCGCCGACATACTGGGTCAGCCAGCGCGGAATCTTCACCCGCCCGATGTCCTCGGCGATCGGGTGGTGGGTGCAGGCCTCGGCCACCAGGATGCGGTCGCCGGGCCGCAGCCGGTCGATGGCCGCGGCGCCCTGAACCTGCGCGATCAGGTCGCCCTTGAACCGGGCGAACAGGATCGAGAAGCTGGTCATGGGCACGTCCGGCGGCGTGTCGCCGGCGACCTTCAGGAAAGCCTGCGAATCGGTGACCACCAGCTTCGGCGGGCGGTTCAGCCGGGCCAGGGCGCTGCGCAGTTCGCGTTCCTTGACCACCAGGCACATCGCGTCGCCGTCCAGCAGGTCGCGGATGGCCTGAACCTGCGGCAGGATCAGCCGGCCGCGGGGGGCCTCCTTGTCGATCGGCACGACCAGCACGGCCAGCTCGCCGGGGCCCACCAGGTCCGAGACGATCGCCGGCTGGTTGAGGAAATCCGCCGGGGCCCGGTCCAGCAGCGCCTGCCGCAGGTCGAGCACGCCCCGGCCGGCCGTCGCGCAGGTCTGCACCACCGCCAGCCCGCGTCCGGCCAGCGACTGCCGCAGCGTCTCCTCCGGCGGGCCGGTATCGGTCTTGTTGAACACCACCACGACCGGTACGCGGCGGGACTGCAGCTCCTGCAGGATGCTCTCCTCGAACGGTCCCCAGCCCCGCGGCTCGGCCACCAGCACGCCCAGGTCGGTGCGATCGAACACCCGGCGGGTCCGCTCGACGCGCTGTGCCCCCAGGGCGCCCTCGTCATCGATGCCGGCAGTGTCGATGAACAGCACCGGCCCCAGCGGCAGCAGCTCCATGGGTTTTTCCACCGGATCGGTGGTCGTCCCGGCCTGCTCGGACACGATGGAGACGTCCTGGCGGGTGACGGCGTTCAGCAGGCTGGACTTGCCCACGTTCCGCCGGCCGAAGATGCCGATGTGCAGGCGCAGGCCCCGCGGCGTCGGCTGGCTCATGGCGGCCCCCCGCACGGCGAGGGAGAGCCCAGCCGGCAGACGGCTTCCGGAGAGGTCAGGGCGTCGAACCGCTCGCCGGAAAGCAGCCCCTCGGCGATCACCGCCTCGCGGATCGAGCGACCGGTGGAGGCGGCGATTCCGGCCACCTTCGTGGCCCGCGCGTAGCCGATCTCGGCCACCAGCGCCGTCAGTGCCGCGGTCGCGCCGTCCACGTGTGCCCGGCAGCGGGCCTCGTCGGCCTCCAGGCCATCGACGCAGTACCGCCGCAGCATGTCGCAGGCCCCGGTCAGCAGTTCGATCTGCTCCAGCAGGCAAGCGCTGACCAGCGGCAGAAAGGGATTGAGTTCCAGGCTCCCGGCGGCGCAGGCCGCGGCGATGACCCCGTCAAGCCCCATGGCCAGCATGGCCGCCTGGGCGGCCGCCTCGGGAATCACCGGATTGACCTTGCCGGGCATGATCGACGAGCCGGCCTGCACCGCCGGCAGCCGGATCTCGCCGAGGCCGGCCTGCGGGCCCGACGACAGCAGCCGCAGATCCCCGCAGACCTTCAGCAGCGAGGCGGCATGGGCCTTGAGCGTCCCGGAAACCTCGACGAACACGTCGGCGTTCTGCGTGGCCTCGACGAGATTCTCCGCCCGGGCCAGCCCGATGCCGGTCAGCTCGCGCAGCACGTCGACCACGCGGAAGATATAGGCCCGCGGGGCGCCCAGGCCCGTGCCGACGGCCGTGCCGCCGAGGTTGACCACCCGCAGCCGCTCCTCGCAGCGGTCGATCCGCCAGCGGTCGCGGTTGAAGGCCTCGGCGCAGGCTCCCATCTCCCGGCCCAGCGTGATCAGTGCCGCGTCCTGGAACTGGGTGCGTGCCACCTTGACCACGTGCGCGAAACGCTGCTCGGCCCGCTGAAACGATTCCTGCAGAGCCACGATCCGGTCCTGCAGACGGCGGAGCATGACGACCGCGGCCACGCGCAGGGCGGTCGGATAGGTGTCGTTGGTCGACTGGGCGCGGTTCAGGTCGCCGGTGGGATCCACGCGGTGGTAGCTTCCCGGCGGCTCCCCGAGGATCTGCAGCGCCCGGTTGGCCAGCACCTCGTTGACATTCATGTTCGTGCTCGTACCCGCCCCGCCCTGGAGGCGGTCCACGAGGATGTGCCCGTCCAGGCGTCCGTCGGCCATCTCCCGGCAGGCCTGCTCGATCGCGTCGGCCCTGGCCGGGTCGTCGGCCCATGCCCCCAGGTCGCGGTGGGTGCGGGCGCAGGCCAGCTTGACCAGGCCGAAGGCGTGGATCAGTTCGGGATGCACCGGCCGGCCGGCCAGCCGGAAATGCTCGATCGCCCGGACGGTATGAATGCCGTACAGCGCCCCGGCGGGCACCTCGCGGCTACCCAGCAGGTCGTGTTCGGTCCGGGTCGGCTGGCCCATCGCGGTCTTACCTTCACACGTACACGTCGCGCTGCCCGGCCCGCACGGCTGCCAGCAGCCGCCCGGCGATCTGACGCCCCTGCGGCTCGATCTCGCTCATGACCCGGTCGATCAGGGCCAGCCCCGCGGCCCGGGTGGCGGGCGAAGCGTAGTCCTCGAGGTACTCCAGGAACGTCGAAAGGGCGTTGGGGTCGCAGTGGTGGCGGATCTCGCCCGGCCGGGCCAGGTCCATGAAGTCCTGCCCGGTCCGGCCCAGCCGGTAGCAGGCGGTGCAGAACGACGGGATGTAGCCCAGCTCGGCGATGCTGCGCACGACCTCGTCGAGCGGGCGGTGGTCCCCCAGCGAAAACTGTCCGCATTCGTCGCTCGCGCTCTGGCCCTCGCCCTCGCCCCCGCCCTCGGCGTAGCCGCCGGGGTTGGTGCGGCTGCCGGCGGAGATCTGGGACACCCCCAGCGAGAAGGTCTCGCGGCGGATGTTGGGCGTCTCGCGGGTGGACATGATGATCCCGGTGTACGGCACGGCCAGCCGGAGAATGGCCACGATCTTGCGGAAGTCCACGTCGGAGACCGGAAACGGCGGCTGGGCGGCCAGGTCGGAGCCGGCGGCGGGCTCCAGCCGCGGCACGCTGACGGTGTGCGGCCCGGTGCCGTAGGCCCGCTCCAGCCAGGCGGCGTGCTGCATCAGGGCCAGCACCTCGAACCGCCAGTCGAACAGCCCGAACAGCACGCCCACCCCCACGTCGTCGATGCCCGCCTGCATCGCCCGGTCCATCGCGGTCACGCGCCAGTCGTAGTCGCGCTTCGGCCCGGCCAGGTGCACGCGGGCGTAGGTCTCGCGGTGATAGGTCTCCTGGAAGAGCTGATAGGTGCCGATTCCGGCGGCCTTGAGGTCGCGGAACTCCTCGACGCTCAGCGGAGCCACGTTGGCGTTGATCCGCCGGATCTCGCCGCGGCCCTCGCGGGTCGCGTAGACCGTCGCGATCGCATCCAGCACGTAGCGGAAGCCCTCGCGGGGATAGGACTCCCCGGCCACCAGCAGAACGCGCTTGTGACCCCGGCGCACCAGTTCGAGCGTCTCGCGGGCGATTTCCCCGCGGGTCAGGGCCCGGCGCTTCATCGCGGTGTTGCGGGCCCGGAAGGCGCAGTAGGCGCACTCGTTGGCGCAGAGATTCGAGACGTACAGCGGGGCGAAGATCACCAGCCGCCGTCCGTAGATCGCCTGCTTGACCTGCCGGGCGGACTCGAACAGCTCGCCCAGCAGCTCCGGATCGCTGATGCCCGTCAGGGCGGCGACCTCGCCCGGCTCCAGCCCTCCGAGCTGCCGGCCTCTGGCCAGGATCTCGCGCACCTGCGCCGCGTCCGGCGACCGGCCCTGCTCCAGGGCCCGATGAATCGCCTGGGCGTCGATGATCGCGGCGGCGGTCGAAGCGGAGGCCATCTTCAGTTCTCCGGGCTTGCCGGGGCCTGCTCGGGCAGAGCCTGCGGACGGGCGTCGCACAGGACCACGGTGAAGGTGCTGCCCTCGCCGGCCCGGCTCTCCACCGTGGCGTCGCCGCCGTACATCGCGGCCAGCTTGCGCACGATGGACAGCCCCAGCCCGCTGCCGAGGATGTTGCGGGTCTGCTCGGTGCGGATGCGCACGAACTCGTTGAACAGCCGGGAGGCCTGCTCGGGCGTCAGGCCGATCCCGGTGTCGCGCACCCGGATGGTCACCCGCCCGGCCGACCGGGACACGTCGATGTCCACCCGCCCGCCGTCGCGGTTGTACTTCACCGCGTTGGACACCAGGTTGTTCAGGATCATGGCGATCTCTCCGGCATCCGCGGCCAGGGTCACCGGCCCGGCGGCGTGCAGCTCCATGACAATGCCCCGGCCTGCGGCCTCGGGGGCCATCGTCTCCATGGCCGCGCGGGCCGCGGCGGCCACGTCCACCTCCGCGATCTCCCGGCTCTTCTGGCCCGACTCGATGCGGGTCATGTCCAGCAGGTCGGCGATCAGCTTGCGCATGTGCTCCACGCGCACCAGCGTCCGGTCGATCATCGAATCATAGGCCGTCAGGTCGTCGCCGGCCGTCCGGGCCTTCATCAGCTGCAGGTAGCCGTCGATCGCGTTCAGCGGGGCCTTGAGCTCGTGCCCCAGCACGCTGATGAACTGGAAGCGGACCTGCCGCCGCTCCTCGGCCAGGCGCCGGGCCTGCCGGGCCAGCACCACGCGGATGGCGGCCTTGCGGATCGTGCCCTTGAGCTCCTCGGGGGTGAAGGGTTTGGCCAGGAAATCGTAGGCCCCCCGCTTGGTGGCCGTCACCGCCGTCTCGATCGAGGCGTAGGCGGTGATCATGACCGTCAGCGTGTCGCCGTGCAGGGCCGCGACCCGGTCGAGCACCTCCAGCCCGCTGATCCCCGAGAGCTTGTGGTCCAGCAGCAGGATGTCCGGGGGGCAGGCCGCGATCCGGTCCAGGGCCTGCTCGCCGCTCTCGGCCTGCTCAACCTCGAAACCCACCTCGGCTCCGACGTCCGGCACGCGCACGGTAAAATCCCGCAGGGCCCGCTCCACCGCCAGCCGCATGCCCGTCTCGTCGTCGGTGACCAGAATCTTCAGCCTGTCCATGTCCGCCCGGCTCCGATCGCGCCCCGCCGCCCCGGGGCATCATCATGCCCGCCGCCGGAGCCCCTGGCAAACCCGCCCCCCCCGCTCCGCCGGTTCCGGAATCGGCACCCGCTCCCGCCGCCGCGCCGGAGAGGCCGGGCCTCATTCGACCTGCCGGGGCAGCGTGACCGTGAAGGTCGTGCCCGTCGGGCCGGCGGACGGGTCGGCGTTGGAGGCCACACGGATGTCGCCGCAGTGCATCTTGACGATGCCGTAGGTCACCGCCAGCCCCAGGCCGGTGCCCTTGCCGATCTGCTTGGTGGTGAAGAAGGGCTCGAAGATCTTGCCCATGTGGTGCTGGGGGATGCCGACGCCGGTGTCCTCGACGGCCACCCGGACCGAGCGTTCGTCCCCGCCGAGACGCACGGTCAGCCGCCCGCCTTGCTCCATCGCCGCCACCGCGTTGGACAGCAGGTTGGTCAGCACCTGGATGATCTGGTCGCGGTCGAGCTCGGCGGTCAGATCGCCGCCGTCCCGCTCGACCCGTACGACGATCGTGTCCGGCACCACCACGCTGCGCAGGGCCCGCTCGACCAGGTCGGCCATGTCCGCCGGATAGCGCACGACCTTGTTCTGCCGGGCGAAGTTCAGCAGGCCGGCCACGATCTTCTTGCAGCGGTCGGCCTGCTCGACGATCATCTGCAGGTCCTCGCGGTCGCGGCCCTTCTCGCCGCACTCCTCCAGCAGCAGGTGGGCGTACATCAGCACCACGCCCAGGGGGTTGTTGACCTCGTGCGCGATCCCCGCGGCCAGCTGGCCCATGCTGGCCAGCTTCTCCGAGTGCATCAGGGCCTCCCGGGTGCTGGCCAGCTGGGCGATGGTGTGGCGCAGCTGCTCGATGGTGTAGGGCAGGCACATTTCGCTCTCGGCCAGCCCGCGGTGGATGGCGATGGCGTGCTCGCGGCAGGTTTCGTAGCCGCAGGCCCCGCAGTTGAGCTCGTCGGCCGGCTGCCGCTTGCCCATCCGGGCCATGATCGCCCGCAGGTCCTCCTCGCCGGGAGCCCCCACGCGCTGGTCGTTGGGCGTGAAGCCCCGGCTCAGATCCAGCCGACCGAAACGGTCCAGGTCGGCACGCCAGCGGTCGGCGTCCAGGCCGGCCATCCGCCGGCACACGTATTCGCGCACCTTCCGGCGGCGGTGGAACAGGGCGCTGTCCCCGGCGATCCCCACCCCCATGATGCAGCCGTGGCAGCACAGCACCTCCAGCAGCCGGGCCCCCAGCTCGCCCTCCTGGAACTCCCGGATCGCCTCCAGGACGTGGCTGCGGCCCTCGGTGGCCACGACCTCGCCGCTGACCAGATCCTCGCGGATGCCGGCCGCCTGGAGCATGCCCCGGCTGATCGGGAACAGCCCTCCGGGACCGCCGTGGGGCGGGTCGAACTCCGCCGGCTCCACGGCTTGCGGATCCAGGCCGCGCATGCGGAACATCTCGCGCAGCTCCTGGAAGGTCAGCACCGCCCGCACCTCCCCCCCCACCGCCGGACCGGCGGCCTCGACCTTCTTGGCGATGCAGGGCCCGATGAACACCACCGCCACGTCCGCTCCGTGCATCGCCCGCAGCACCCGGGCGCTGGCGATCATCGGCGAGACCAGCGGGGCAAGCGAGGGGCACAGCTGGGGGTGGTATTTCTCAACGTAGCCCACGATCGCCGGGCACGACGTGCTGATGTAGCGCCGCCCCCCGGACTCCACCAGCAGCCGGCGGTACTGCTGGGCGACCAGGTCGGCGCCGAAGGCCACCTCCCCGACCAGGTCGAATCCCAGGGCCCGGATCATCCCCACCAGCCGCTGCGGCTCGATGTCGCCGAACTCCGCCGGAAAACTCGGCGCCAGAATCGCCGCCCGCGGACCCGGGCCGGCCAGCACCGCCTCGACCTCCGGGATGCTCGAACAGACCTCCTTGGCGTGCTGGGAACAGACGCTGACGCAGTTGCCGCAGGCGATGCAGCGCTCGCCGATCACCTTGGCCTGACCGTCGACGATGCGGATGGCCTTGGCCGGGCACTCCCGCACGCATGTGTAGCACACGCGGCAGCGCTCGCGGATGGTCCGGACGAAGGAGGTTCCGCTCATGGCTTCACCCGCCCGCGGGGCGCCCGGCTCCCGGCCACATCCCGCGTCCCGTCCCCGGTCCCGTTCAGCCGCCGTCGCCCGGCCCGGCCGCCGCCGCCCGGGCCAGCAGCCGCTGCACCTCGGCCCGGATCTGCTCCGGACGCACCGGCTTGTCCAGCACCCGGTCGGCCTTCACCCAGGACTGCTCCTCCGGCGTCCGGGCCGCGAACGACAGCCCCGTGGTCGCCCGTACGGAGGTCAGCAGGATCACCGGCGTGCCCGGATAGATCCGCCGGATCTCGTGGCCCAGGATGAAGCCCGAGTCCTGCTCCTCCATGATCAGGTCCAGAATCGCCAGGTCCGGCCGGAAGGTCATCAGCAGCTCCTCAGCCTCCTGCTGCCCGCCGGCGGCGGCGACCTCGTACCCCCAGCTGCGCAGCAGCATCGTCAGCTGGTCCAGCACGTCCGGGTCGTCGTCCACCACCAGAATCCTGCCTGCCTGCTCCATGGTGCGTCATCCTCACTTCAGCACGTCGCGCCGGTGGTAATGGGTGTGCAGCAGCCTGTGGCTGATCTCGCCCAGCGGCTCGCCCAGGAACTCGTCGTACAGCCGCTTCACCGACGCGTTGCGGTGGCTGACCCGCACCGGGGCGTCGCGGTCGATCGCGTACAGGGCTTTCATCCGGGCCGCCACCGCAGCCGCGTCTGCCCCGATCGGCTGCCCGCCGCCGCCCACGCAGCCGCCCGGGCAGGTCATCACCTCGATGAAATGCAGATCCTTCCGCCCGCCCCGGACCTGGTCCAGCAGCCGGCGGGCGTTACCCAGGCCGCTGACCACCGCGGCCCCGATCTGGAGCCCGTCGATCCGGGCGTGCAGCTCCTTGCAGCCCTCCAGCCCCCGCAGCGGCCCGATCTCCAGCTCCTGGAGCTCCCGCCCGGTCAGCATCCAGTGGGCGGTGCGCACGGCGGCCTCCATCACCCCGCCGCTGGCCCCGAACAGCTTGCCGGCACTCGTCCGCTCGCCGAAGGGCGTGTCCGCGGCCTCCGGCTCCAGCCGCGAGAGGTCCAGGCCGTGCATCCGCAGCAGCTCGCCCAGTTCGCGGGTGGTCAGCACGTAATCCACGTCCGGCACGTGGTCGCAGCCCATCTCCTCGCGCCCGCACTCGAACTTCTTGGCCGTGCACGGCATGATCGACACGCTGACCACGTCCTGCGGACGCACCTGCTCGCGCTGCGCCCAGAATCGCTTGACGATCGCGCCCATCATCTGCTGGGGGCTCTTGCAGGTGGACACGTTGGCGATGAAGTCCGGGTAGAACTGCTCCACGAACTTGATCCAGCCCGGCGAGCAGCTGGTCAGCATCGGCAGCACCCCGCCGCTGCGGATGCGGTGGGCCAGCTCCGAGCCCTCCTCCATGATCGTCAGGTCCGCCGTGAAGGAGGTGTCGAACACCCGGTCGAACCCCACCCGCCGCAGCGCCGCCACCATCCGGCCGTCCACGTCCTGCCCGGGCGGCAGTCCGAACTCCTCGGCCAGCGTCACCGACACCGCCGGGGCGTGCTGGACGACCACCACCCTGTCCGGGTCGGCCAGGGCCGCGAGCACCTCCTCGACGCTGGAGCGCTCGCTCAGGGCCCCGGTCGGGCAGGCCAGGATGCACTGCCCGCAGTTGACGCAGCTGGAGACGTTCAGCCCGCTCTCGAACGCGCAGCCCACCTGCGTCCGGGCCCCCCGCCCGACGAAGTCGATCGCCGCCACGCCCTGAACCTCCTCGCAGACGCGCACGCACTTGCCGCACAGCACGCACTTGTCCGGGTCGCGGACGATCGACGGGCTGGAGACGTCCCGCTCGCGGCGCTCACCGCGTGGCCGGCTGCGGCGGTGCCGGACGCCCAGGTCGCGGGCCAGCGTCTGCAGGTCGCAGCGTCCGCTGCGCCCGCAGTACAGGCAGTCGTCCGGGTGGCTGCTCAGCAGCAGCTCCACGATCATCCGCCGGGCGGCCAGCACCTTCGGCGAACGGCTGCGGATCTTCATGCCCGCGGCCACCGGGTAGGAGCACGACGGCACCAGCGTCGGGGCCCCCTCCAGCTCCACGATGCACATCCGGCAGGCCCCGCTGGGCGGCAGCCCCTCGATGTGGCACAGCGTGGGCACGTGCACCGCCTCGCGGCGCAGCACCTCGAGAATCGTCTCGCCGGCGCGGGCTTCCACCTCGCGGCCGTCCACTTCGATGCGCATGACGTCGCTCATCATCCGATCCTCGACCGATGGCGGTCCCTTCGCGCCGCGCCGCTCAGGCCGGCTGCGTGAACTCCAGATCGCACCGCAGGCAGCGCCGCGCCTCCCGGCGGGCCTGCTCCTCCGAAATGCACAGCTCCACTTCCGCGAAGTTCTTGCGCCGCCTGGACACGGTCAGCAGCGGCGGCTCCACCCGCGCGGCCGATCCGGCCTCCTCTTCGTCGGCCTGCACCGGCTCGATGTACACGCCGGGCAGCCGCACCTTCGGCAGACTCCGCAGCAGGCGGCCGCTGACGTAGTTGTCGATCATCCGCGCCGCCCGCTTGCCGGCGGCGATGGCGTCCACCACGCTGTTGGGGCCGGTCACCACGTCGCCGCCGGCGAAGACCCCCGGACGGCTCGTGGCGCAGGACTCGGGGTTGACCACCAGCGTGCCGTTGCGCCGCAGCGTCAGCCCGCTCAGCCCGTCCACCTCGGGCTGCTCGCTGATCGCCACGATCAGCGTGTCCAGCTCCACGACGTGCTCGGACCCCGGAATCGGCACCGGCTGCCGGCGCCCCGAGGCGTCCGCCTCCCCCAGGCGGCACGAGATCAGCTTCAGCCCCGCCAGCCGCCCGTCCCGGCCGATCACCTCCACCGGCGCGACCAGGGTACGGATCGCGATGTTCTCCTCCCAGGCCGCGTCGATCTCCTCCCGGTACGCGGGCATCTCCGCCTGCGTGCGGCGGTAGTAGACCGCCACGCTGTCCACCCGCTTCTGACGCAGCGCCACCCGGGCGGCGTCGATCGCCGAGTTGCCGCCGCCGACCACGCCGACCCGCCCCCGGGCCAGCTCCCGCCCGTGCAGGTTGTACTCCTTGAGGAAGCGGATGCCGGGGATCACCCCCTCCAGCCCGTCCTCCCCGGGCACCTCCATCCGCCGACTGTGGTGCGCCCCGGTGGCCAGGAAGACCGCCTTGTAACCCATCGGCCCCAGCAGGTCGTCCAGCGAGAAGTCCCGCCCCAGCGCCTGGCTGTAGCGCAACTCGATGTTGGCGACCAGCATCCGGTCGATCTCGTGCCGCAGCTGGCTGCGCGAGAGCCGGTACTCCGGAATCGCCCCGGCCAGCATCCCCCCGGCCTGGTCCTCGCGCTCGAAGACCGTCACCGCGTAGCCCATCACCCCCAGGTAGTACGCGGCCGTCAGGCCAGCCGGGCCGGCGCCGACCACCGCGATTCGCGGACCGCCCGGCGCGGCCGGACGGACCTCCGGGGCGTACGTGTTCGGCGAGACCCGGTCGACCACGAAACGCTTCAGCGTCCGCACCGCGATCGGCTCGCCGCCGGTGGAACCGGCGCGGCACATCCGCTCGCAGGGGTGGTGGCACACCCGGGCGCACACCGACGGGAAAGGCAGGGCCTCGCGGATCACGCGGTAGGCCTCCGGATACTCGCCGCGGGCGATGTGGGCCACGTAGCGCCAGACCTCCGTGCCCGCCGGGCAGGTGTTCTGGCACGGCGCCCCCACGAGCTCCTTGCAGGCCCCCGCCGGACAGTCGCGGTCGTAGATGTGAGCCTCATACTCGTCGCGGAACCACCGCAGCGTGCTGAGCACCGGATTCGGCGCCGTCTGCCCCAGCCCGCAGAGGCTGGTGGCCCGGATCATCTCGCCCAGCTCCTGCAGCTGCATGATTCCCTGGAAACGCTCCAGAGCGTCCAGGCCGTCCTCCTTGCGCCGCGGCCGGGTGATGGCCTGCAGGATCTCCAGCATCCGCCGCGTGCCCTCCCGGCAGGGAATGCACTTGCCGCACGATTCGCTCTGGATGAACTCCATGAAGAACTTCGCGAAATCCACCATGCAGGTGGATTCGTCCAGCACCACCAGGCCGCCGGACCCCATGATCGTGCCGAAGGCCTTCAGGGCCTCGTAGTCCGTCGGCAGGTCCAGGTGCGACTCCGGCACGCAGCCGCCGGAGGGGCCGCCGATCTGCACCGCCTTGCACCGCCGCCCGCCGGGAATGCCCCCCCCGATGTCGAAGACCACCTCGCGCAGCGTGGTGCCCATCGGAATCTCGACCAGCCCCGTCCGCCGCACCATCCCGGAGATCGCGAAGACCTTCGTGCCCTTGCTGCCGGCCGTGCCCATCCCGGCGTACCAGGCGGCCCCGCGCTCCAGAATCCCCGGAAGATTCGCCAGCGTCTCGACGTTGTTGATCACCGTCGGCCGGCCGAACAGGCCCCGGGCCGCCGGAAACGGCGGACGCGGACGCGGCATCCCGCGCCGCCCCTCAATGCTGTGAATCAGCGCCGTCTCCTCGCCGCAGACGAAGGCCCCGGCGCCGGTCTTGATCGCGATCTCCAGCCCGAAACCGCGCCCCAGGATGTCCGCGCCCAGCAGACCCCAGGCCCGGGCCTGCTCGATCGCCTGCCGCAGCCGCTCGATCGCCAGCGGATACTCGGCCCGGATGTAGATGTAGCCCCGGCTGGCTCCGATCGCGTAGGCCGCGATGGCCATGCCCTCCAGCAGGCGGTGCGGATCGCTCTCGCAGACCGCACGGTCCATGAACGCCCCCGGATCGCCCTCGTCGGCGTTGCAGATCAGGTACTTCTGGTCGCCGGCCGCCTGCCGGGCGAACTTCCACTTGCGCCCCGTGGGAAAGCCGCCGCCCCCGCGGCCCCGCAGGCCCGAGGCCTCCACCTCGTCGCAGACCTGCTCCGGCGTACGCGACGCCAGAACCTCCGCCAGCGCCGAGTAGCCGCCCCGGGCCACGTACTCCTCGATCCGACCGGGATCGATGATCCCGCTGTTGATCAGCACCACCCGCCGCTGACGGGCCATGAACGGGTGCTCGTCCAGCCGGGCCACGTCGTCCCAGGGCTGCAGCAGGCCCTCCGGATCCGGGAACTGCCCCAGCACGATCTCCGCCGGCACCGTGCCGCCCATGACCTGCTCCAGCAGGTCCGGCACCCTGTCGGCGGTGATGCCGCCGAAACTCAGCCGCGTCCGCCCCGGCAGCTGGATGTCGACGATCGGCTCCTCGGAACACAACCCGATGCAGCCGACCTCGACCACCTCGGCCGATACCGCCCGCTCGGCCAGCCATCGGCGGATGGCCTCCAGCGTCCGGGCGGCCCCGGCCCCCAGCCCGCACGTGCCCGCGCCCACGAACACCACCGGACGGTCCGTGCGCTCGCGGCGCAGCGCCGCCAGCAACGCGTCGTAGCGGTCCGGCCCCGCGTCCCGCGCCGCCGCCAGGGCGCCACCGCGCAGACCGCGCAACAGCTCCGGCGACGGCCGCCGCATCTTCTCCCAGCAGCGGGCTTCCGCCGCGGTGTCAGGCTTGGACATGGCTGCACTCCTCCATGCGCCGGCACTCCGCGATGATCGCGGCCAGACGCCTGGGCGTGACCTTGGCGTGAAACTCCCCGTTCAGATTGACCACCGGCGCCAGCCCGCAGGCCCCCATGCAGGCCACCACCTCCAGGCTGAACAGCCCGTCCCGGGAGGTCTGCCCGGGCTTGAGTCTGAGCATCTTCATCAGCATCTCCAGGGCCTTGCCCGAGCCCTTGACGTGACAGGCCGTGCCCCGACAGACCATGAAGTGATGCCGGCCCCGCGGCTGAAAACGAAACTGGTTGTAGAACGTCGCCACCCCGTAGATCTTGCTGGCCGGCAGCCCCAGGTGCCGCCCGATCTGCACCACCGCCTCCTTCGAAAGGTAGCCCTGACGCTCCTGCACCTCCTGGAGGATCGGGATCAGGCTCTCCCGACCGGCATTGGCGTGCCGACGCAGAATCGATTCGATGCCGTTTGATGAAGACACGTCCGCGACGCTCCTTTTTCTGATCGTGCTTTTTTTCACGAACGATTCGCGAGATCTACCCCATCAGCCGCCGGCGTTCAGCCGTGCCGAGTAGCTATCACCCTGACCGCGCGATGAATCCCGTCGCCCAGCGATGCCTCGTGCCTTTTTTCACAAACAGGCCTCTAGCCTCCCCCGAGGACCTTCTTCCGGAAAGTCCTCGATCGACCTCAAGGCCCCTGCATCGCTCCAGAGACGACGGCCGAAAGGCGGGCTGTCGAGCATAAACGAACGCCCGACAGGCCTTGCGAGGACGCCCCGAGCATACAATCCGGGCCATCAAGTTTCAATCGTCCGGTTCCACTCGGTTTTCCTGTTCTCAGGACATGAATATGCTGTATAATATTTTCATACTATGTATAAACCTAATCTGGCAATGGCATTTGCCACCTCAGATCCAACGGGCGGGCCGGACAACCCAGTCCGTACCTGCGGAGGCACCCGCCGGATACTCGTCATCGACGACGATCCGGCGATCGGACTGAGCTGTAAACGCTGCCTGGAGCCCGCCGGATACGCCGTCGATGTGGCCACCGAACCGCTGGTCGGGCTGGGCATGGCCCTGACGGGGGTCTTTGATGTGGTTCTGCTCGACCTGGCCCTGCCCGGCGTCGATGGATTGTCGATCCTCCAACGCCTCCGCCAGGCCGGAACGCCTTGCGAAGTGGTGGTCATCACCGGCTTTGCCACGGTCAAGTCGGCCGTGGAAGCCCTCAAGGGCGGGGCGGCGGACTACCTCAGCAAGCCCTTCACCCCCGATGAGCTGCGGGCGGCCGTGGAACGGGCCGGCAGGCAGTCGGCGCTGCTCCGCGAAAACCGGCAGTTGCGTGAGCAACTGGAGGCCCTGCGGAACGCCCTGCATCCGACCGGCGAAAAACCGCAGAACTGGTCGGATTTCCGGGCTCTGGCCCGGCGGGTTCGCCGAACCGCGGTTTTGAGGCTGGAAAGGGCGTTTCTGGCCGAGGCGCTGGCGCGAAACGGCGGCAACGTGACCCGGACCGCCCGGTCACTGGGGATTCAGCGCACCAACCTTCACGCCCTCTTGCGCCGCCACGGTCTGCGGGCCGGACGGGCCGGCGGGCCTGCCGCGGCTTTATAATGCCAACGGCGAGGTACCGGCGAAATACCGGATCGTTCAGCCAGGACAAGCCCGCGATGTCAACCTCGTTGCAGACGTTGCTGGAAGCCAACACCATGCCTGCGGCCGAGGAGCTGGTGCGCGAGGAACCCGACGGCCGCGTGCAGTGTCTGGCCTGCGCCCACCGCTGCCGCATCGCCGACGGCCGGGCGGGCGTCTGCCGGGTGCGTTTCAACCGCGGCGGACGGCTGATGGCACCGGCCGGCTACGTCGCCGGGCTGGCGGCCGACCCGATCGAGAAGAAACCCTTTTATCACGTGCTGCCGGGCAGCCTGGCCATGTCGTTCGGCATGCTGGGCTGCGACCTGCACTGCCCGTACTGCCAGAACTGGATCTCCAGCCAGACGCTGCGGGACGAGGATGCCGTGGCCGGACCCTCGCCGGCCTCCGCGGAGGAGATCGTCGCGGCGGCCGGGCGTCGCGGCGCGCCGGTGATCATCAGCACGTACAACGAGCCGCTGATCACCGCCGAATGGGCCGTGACGATCTTCCGGCTCGCCCGGGCGGCCGGCATGCTGTGCGGATTCGTCTCCAACGGCCACGCCACGCCGGAGGTGCTGGATTACCTGCGTCCTTATGTGGACCTCTACAAGGTCGATCTCAAGAGCTTCCGCGACCTCAACTACCGGCGTCTGGGCGGCTCGTTGACGGCGGTGCTGGACACCATCCGGCGGCTCAAGGACCTGGGCGTCTGGGTCGAGGTGGTCACGCTGGTAGTGCCGGGCTTCAACGACAGTGACGACGAGCTGCGCGAGATCGCGTCGTTCCTGGCCGGCGTGTCGCGCGACATTCCCTGGCACGTGACCGCCTTTCACCCTGACTACCGCATGACCGACCCGCCGCGCACACCGGTGGAAACGCTGCTGCGGGCCCGGGATCTGGGCCTGTCGGCCGGCCTGGCTTACGTCTACGCGGGCAACGCCGCCGGCGAGGCCGGCGACGCCGAGCACACCTTCTGCCACGCCTGCCGGCGCCTGCTGATCGCCCGGCGGGGGTTTCGTGTCATCGAAAACCGGCTGACCGACGGAAAGTGCCCTTGTTGTGGCACTAATATTCCCGGCATCTATCGCGCGACATGATGCGGAGCCGCCGCGCCGCCGGGCCCGTTCTGAACACAGAGTTAGCCGCTTCTTAACCTTCCGGACTTCCGATCCGGCTTGATTCAGTGCTTTGTACTGGTTTAAAATAACCGCCATCCAGCCAGGGACGGCGCTTCCGGGCGGCAGCGGCGCCGAAGCGCCGACGGCCGATTCAGGCTCCGGAGCTCCAGGAAACCATACATTTGATGACAACACGCCGTCACGCTCGAACCGCAGCTCGACGGGGCTTCACGCTCATTGAAGTCCTGGTGGTCGTGGGCATCATCGCCGTGCTGGTATCGATCCTGGTGCCGGCCCTGGCCCATGCCCGCAGGCAGTCGCGGCGGACCGTGTGTTCCGGCAACCTGCACCAGATCGGGGCAGCCCTGCTGCTTTACCAGAGCACGTTCCGCCAGTATCCGCCCCAGGCGATGATCAACGTGCCGCGCGACCCGGCCACGCGGCTGCCGACCGGTCCGGGGCAGGGCTTCGGCCTGTGGACCGTGGCCACGCACAGGACCATCGCCCGCATGCTGCGGACCAGCTTCCGCGGCAGCACCGACGCGAACAACAACCTGCTGAACAGAGACGAGGTCAGGGCCGACGCCTTCTTCTACTGCCCCGAGGCCTCGACCGCCAACAACCGGACCGACACCGGCGGCGACCGGATCGATCCCAACGAGGATCCGTACGTCATGACCTCGTACTTCTACGCCGGCGGCCTGCACAAGACGGTGAACGACCCGGCCAGACCCCGCGCCGGCGAGACCGCCGCGACCGTGCCGGCGATCCGCAAACTCTATGTGAAGAAGGAGCCCGATTCCCGGGCGGCGCTGATCAGCGACACGGTCATGTACTGGGGCGGTGCCGGGCGATGGCGGCTCAATCACCGGGCCTACTTCGGTCCGGTGGGCGGCCGGATCCCGTTCGACGGAACCAACCTGGGCTTCGGCGACGGCCACGTGGAGTGGAAGAGCGCCCGGCGGTTCGCCGCCCAGGGGGCCGAAGCCCTGCTCAAGGGCGGACCGTCCCCCGATCTGGAAAGGTGTGCCACGCTGGTTCGCGAAATGGATCTCTTCTGGTGGTAGCCGGCCCGGCGC
>CAZSYS010000027.1:0-5965 GCA_964611365.1 uncultured Planctomycetales bacterium | reverse complement strand
CCCACCACCGGATGTCAGAAGGTCGCCGCGCGGACATCGGCGGCCGGCAGGTGGATTCTCAGGAGGGCCGAAGTGATGACGACGATGCGGAACCTGAGGCGGGCCGGTGTGCCCGCCGCGACGGTGTTGCTGGGGCTGGCCGCGACCGCCCTGGGCAACGTGTATCCCTCGGGTCTGAGTGTGTCGGTCAGTGCGTTCGATCCCGGCGTGGGCGCCACCGTGACGCTCAGCTACGTGCTCAACGAGCCGGCCGACGGCGACGGGGTCAACCCGGGCGTCAAAATCGAGGTGCTGACCGACCCGGGCGGCACGGTGGTGCGCACGGTGACCTTCGCCTCGCAGCCGGCCGGCCTGCAGACCTGGGTCTGGGACGGCCGCGACGATTACGGCGTCCTGCTGCCGGACGGGGCCTACCGCTTCAGGCTCACGGCCTCCGACGACGGCCACACCGCCTGGACGCAGATCAGCGTCGATGCCCCGGCCAACTCGTTCTATGCCCCGGCGGGCATTTCCGTGAACAAGAATCCCGCCAGTCCCAACTACGGCCGGGTCTACGTTTCGGAAGCCATCGCCGGCCAGCCGACGATCGGTGCGCCGGGCACCGTCCGCACGGCCCCGACGCTGGACGGCATCTACGTCCTGCGGGCCGACACCGCGGCGATCGGCCATTTCACCGGCGGCCGGACCTGGCCGGGCAACAGCTCGCCGTGGAAGAGCAACATCGGTCCGGACGACCGCCTCTATGTGGCCGACCTGACCAACGACAAGGCCATCGAGTTCAGCGACGACCTGTCCACCTCCACTGTCCTGGCCGACCGCTCCAACCTCTCGGACACGGGTTCCACCTACCAGTGGATCGCCGGCATCATCGTCGAGGGCACCCAGGCGGCCGGCAACCGCAAGATCTACCTGGTCGACAGCAACTATTACGGCGGCCAGCCGGGCCACAAGGGCCTGGTCATGTATGACCTGGGCAGCCAGGCCTCGGCCACGCCCGACGACAAGGGCACGCAGTACATCGGTCCTGACTACTGGAACTACTATCCCACCGACGCGGCCCGCGGGGCCAGCGGCCACTGGTACATGAACAACTACCGCACGAACACCGGCCAGGCCGTGCCGCTGATGAAGTTCCTGGACGCGGTCGTTCCGCCGGCGATCAACACCCCGGCCTGGGAGGTTCCGAGCAGCACGTATGCCGGCGCCTACGGCCTGGACGTCGATGAGGCCCGCTCGCGGGTGGCTTACGGCGGCTACACCGGCGCCGCCTTCCAGGGGAAAGTGCACATCTTCGACACGGCCACCGGGGCCTTCATCGCCAGCTTCACCGCCGGCACCCGGACTCCGGACCTGGCCTTCGACGCGGTCGGCAACATCTACACCGTGGACGGTTACTTCGTGACCAATCAGCAGACCAGCGCCCTGCAGCGCGTACGGGCCTTCTCGCCGCCGGACGGCCCCAACAGCTCGGCCACCACGCTGCCGGGCACGTTCAGCATCGCCGCCGGCGCCGCCTACATCACCCAGCCGCCGCAGGACGCCGCCGTGCTGCCCTGTGCGCCGGCCACGTTCACCATCACCGCGGTCGGCAGCAACCTGAGCTACCAGTGGAAGCGCGGCGGCGTGCCCATCCCGGGCGCCACCGACCCCCAGTACACGCTGCCCAGCGCCCAGCCGGCCGACAACGGAGCCCTGTTCACCTGCGTGGTCAGCAACACCCTGGCCTCGGTGGAAAGCAGCGCCGCGATGCTGACCATCCTCCCGGCGTTCCCGGTGCCGCTGACGAACGTCACCGCCGACTGGAACGGCGACGCGGTGTTCACCGTGACGCCGGCCGACGGCATCAACCCGGGCGACCTGCAGTGGCAGCGGACGACGCCCCCGGGCAGCGAGTTTGCGGACATCCCCGGTGCCACCGGCACGACGCTGACGCTGCCGGCCGTGCAGATGGCCGACCAGGGCACGCAGGTCCGCTGCGTCTACACCGCCTGCCCCGGCGTCGTCAGCAACGCCGCGACGCTGAGCATCCGGGTGTTCCAGGTCCAGCCGACCCCCCAGACCGCGCCCGGCTGGGGCGGCAGCGCCACCTTCACGGTCACGCCGGTGCCGGGCACCAGCGGCCTGCAGTGGCAGCGGATGACCCCGCCGGATCCCAACTTCGTCGACATCCCCGGGGCCACCGACACGACGCTCACGCTGACCAACCTCCAGGCGACCGACAGCAACTCCTCCTTCCGGGTGCGGCTGACCACGCCGGAGGCCTACAGCTCGGCGGTCAAACTCACGGTCAACCCCTGGAAGGCCGGCTTCAGCAAGGCGGTGACCCACAACAACGATCCGACCCTGGCCACGATGGTGCCGCCGGTCTCGACCACCGACCTGATCGCCGGACAGCTCGGGCTGGAGCTGGAGGTGGGCGCTCCGAACTGGCATGAGGCCAACACCAACCCCGAGGACCGGCTGCCGGCCTTCACCGACGGCACCGGCCCGCTGGGCGCCGTGACCGGCCTGCTGAACGACTACGGCAACACCATCCCCGTCAAGATCGTCCGCTACGACCTGGGTGATGCCAAGAACATCTCGTCGATCAGCATCTACGGCGGCAATCCCAACGCCGCGGACGGCCGCGTGTTCATCACCTCGATCATCAAGTACTCGACGGACAACGGTCAGACGTTCCAGACCTTCGGCTACTTCGAGGACGTGGCCAGCGGGACCTGGCTGAACTACCGCGACTGGAAGGCCACGCTGATTCACGTCGCCCGCGACGAAGCCTACGACAACCCGCTGGCGGGCGTCACCCACCTGGAGTTCGAGTTCTACTCGACCTCCGGCGTGTCGCCGACCGATCCGAACAACTGGGTGCATGCCGACCCGTTCGACGGCACGCTCAACCCCTACACCAACGTCAATGACGGCTTCGGCGTGGTCTATATCTCGCCGATGATCTGGGAGATCGACGTCCAGGGCATCTCCGTCTGCCAGACCCCCGTCTTCGACGTGGCCGGCGGCGGCCCCAACCGCGATGAGAAGGACAACGTCATCGACATGCTCGACTTCGCGGTGCTGCAGCGCTGCCTGACCGTCACCCAGGAAGGCTCCTTTGAGGATCTGCCCCTGGCCTGCCGCTGCATGGATGTCACCGGCCCCGGCGGCTCGCCCGACGACAAGCTCACCATCGACGACATCGGGGCGTTCGTGCAGTGCGCGACCGGTCCGGGCGTCGAGGTGACCGACCCCGGCTGCACCGGGCACTGAGCACGGCCGCTGCGGCCGCAGATTCGAGAACCCACGCCGGCGACCCGGGCGCACAGCGCCGCCCGGGTGGCCCTTTTTCTGCGCCGCACCCGATGAGAGTCTCCGCCGGCGAATCGTGATCCCCGCGGCCGCGGAATCCCAGGCTCCGACGGCCGCGACCACGGCTCGACGACCCCCGCTCGACGGATCCGCGCGGCCGGTGATACCATGAGGCCCGGCCGCCGGCTCAGCGCGGAGCCTTTTACCGGAGAGTTACCATGCTTCTGACGCTCGTGGCGAACCTGATCTTCGCGTCGGCGACGACAGGTCTGCTGGACGACCTGCCGGCCGTAGTCGACCGTACCACCCACCGGGCCTCCAGCCACGACCCCGCCGGCGGCAACGAGGACAACCTGGTCAGCTGGGCCCCGGGCCAGACTCACGTGCTGCTGGACGTCGACGGGCCCGGCCGCATCACCCATCTGTGGTTCACGGCGGCGCGTTTTCCCAACCACGCGACGCTGCTGCGCGACATCGTGCTGCGGATCTTCTGGGAACAATCGCCCGTGCCGAGCGTCGAGGTGCCGCTGGGCGACTTCTTCGGCCTGGGGCACGGCCGGCTCTACGCCTGGCAGTCGCTGCCGGTGGCCGTCGGGGCCAATCCCTGCGCCCTGAACGCCTGGTGGCCGATGCCGTTTTATCGCCACGTTCGGATCGAGCTGCACAACCGCGGCCGGCGCAGCATCCGGCGGCTTTACTACAACATCGACTACGAGCTGGGCCCGGTTCCGCCCGGTCAGGGGCTGTTTCATGCCGAATACCGCCGCGCGCCGGCCCTGGCCGGCCAGGCCCAGGAGGGCAACACCACCGGCGCCGACAACCATGTGATCCTCGAGACCGAGGGCACGGGCCACTACGTCGGCTGTGTGCTGTCGGTGGACGCCGCTCCCGGAGGCTGGTGGGGCGAGGGCGACGACATGATCTTCATCGACCACGCCGACAGGCCGACGATCATCGGCACCGGATCAGAGGATTACTTCTGCAACGCCTGGGGCTATCACCAGGCCTTCAGTTACCCGTTTTACGGCTGCTCCCTGCTGGAGAAACGCCCCGACGGCGGCTCGCGCACCACCGTCTACCGCTGGCACCTGGGCGACCCGGTGCGGTTCGCCCGCCATATCCGGGTGACCATCGAGCGGCTGTTCGACCCCGGCGTGCTCAACGACTACACCAGCGTGGCTTACTGGTATCAGCTCGAGCCGGTCCGTCAACGGCGCCCGCTGCCGCCCGGCCCCGACGACCAGCCCCTGCCGGATGACGCACGCAGCCTGCTGGAAATCGACGCCACCGAGCTGGAACCCGCCCTGCAGGCCGGCGGCGTGACGGCCCGGGCGATCACCACGGAACTGCCGGCCGGTTACCGCAACGGCGGCTGGCTGCGGATCGAGACCGCCGGTCGGCCGGTGGAAATCCCCCTCGAAGTCGGCCGGGAGGGCGCCTGCGCCGTCGAGGTCAAGCCGGTGAATCACCTGATCGAGGGAAGCATCGAGATCCGCCTCGTCGGCGGCGACACCATCCGCGTCCAGCGCCACGCCGCCCCCGACGGCCGGTCCCTCAACGAAGGCGAGGTCCCCTGGGTGTCGCTGGGCCAGGCGACCGCCAGCCAGGGCCGGCTCACCGTCGTCGTCAGCGGAAACCCGGTCATCGGGCTGGATCACTTCAGGATCCGCAGACTCAACTGAGCCGCGCGCGAACGGATCGATGATCCGTCCGGTTCGCCTGGGCCGTCCGGGCCGGTGCAGGCTTGTTCCGCGCGATGGCGTCGCACGTTCCAGACGCCGCAACGCATTGCCGGTGCCCGGAATGCCCGCACATGGGCGCCGCGAAGCGCCGTTATGGCCTCTTATTGGCACCGCGAAGCGCCCCAGCGGCCGGTCTCCGTGCCGGCCGTCGAGGGCGGACACGGCTGCGTCCCGGGGATATCACGCCGCATGCGGCGCCCGGCCATCCTCAGGCCGAAGGTTTGGCGAATCGCGTTGCGGAGCTTTCTTCAGGCCGAAGGCCTGATGAAACGGCGGAGGTCGGACCTCGCGCGGACGCGGGCAATCCATGGGCGTCTTCTATGGCTTTGGGCCTGTGCCGGCGCCGGCGCCGGGCAGTCCCACGGTTGGTCAGCGCAGGCGGGCCACTTGGCCGTATCGCTTCCGCGAGTCCACCGAGAACCGCAAAATGCCGGGTTTTTCCGCAAGCCGGCGCCTTGACTCGGCCGATTTATGGACTATATTTTAAATGAGGCGGAGCGCGTGGCTCCGCAGACAGAGAAGGCATCATGAACCGCAACCGGAACATGTGGCCCAGGCTCAAGTCGCGTACGACCCAGGTCGTGCGCTGGACGCGCCATGCCCTTGTTCAGGGTTACGGCCTGTTTGACGGTATCTGCTGCCGTGACGGGCCGTAGGGTTCATGGATTCTCGAAGGATTCATAAGCCCTGCGGCCCCAGAAGGTTGCAGGGCTTTTTTGTTGGGCTGTCTGTTGGACGGATTTTGCCCTCCGGCCGCGTGCGGTGGCCGGGGCACGGCTCAGGGCAGGGTGCCTGGAACCGTCGTGAAGCACCGCACCGCCAAAGGAGGTGGGCCGTCAAAGTGACACAAACCGGGGCCTGACGCCGCCGCCGCGCGTGGATCCCTCCCGCGGGTGCGGCGGCGTCGGCCCCCCCGTGAAGTCGCC
>CAZSYS010000026.1:0-23938 GCA_964611365.1 uncultured Planctomycetales bacterium | reverse complement strand
CCCTGGGACCCTCGATATGAGGTGCCGGCCGAACCGCCGGGGCCATGGTCCGGGCCGTCCGCCGGGCGCCGACGGACATCGAGTGGGGCCGGCAATACACCGCGATGCTCGTACGGGCCGGGCAGCCCGACCAGGCGATGACCGAGGCCGAACGCCTCCTGGCGGTTTCCGGGCCGTCGCCTGAAAGCCTGGCCTTTCTGCTGGCCACCGCCCGTGTCACCGGGCGGGCGGGCCGGGCCGCCGACGTGCTCGGCCGGATCAGCGCCGCCCGCCCCGACGACGGGCCGGCGGCCGTGTTGCACGCCGAAGCACTGATCGCCGCGGGTCGCTATGCGGAGGCGGCGACGATCCTGACCCGGATCGCGGCGCGGGAACCGGAAGCTTCCTGGAAGCTTCTGGAGATCCGGCGGCGACGCGGCGACTGGGAAGGCTGGGCCGAGGCGCTGTCGGAGGAACTGGCCCTGCGGCCGGCGAACCTGCCACGTGCCGAGGACGAAATCGGCGCGGGACCGCCGGCCGCGCTGCGCCGCCTGGCCGACGCGGCGGCGCGCCCGCCGGCCACCGCCCCGTCGGGAGGCGACGCGGTGCGCATCGCCGCCCGGGCCTGTCTCCACGGACTGCTGTGTGACCGGCTCAACCGGCCGGAGGACGCGCTGGCCTTCTTCCTCGCCGCCCGCAGCATCGACCGCGGTTTCGTGCCCGCCGCACTGGCCGAGGCCCGGCTTCACGTCCGCCGCTGCTCGTGGGCGGCGGCGCTGGCGGTCCTGGGCGGCATCGAGACCGCCGACCCGCCGGCGCGGCGGCCGGCGCTGCTTCTTTCGGCGCGATCGCACGACGGCCTGGACAACATCGCCGAGGCGGTCCGCGACTACCTTGCGGCCATCGAGCTGAGCCCCGAGGATGCCGACACCCGCGTCGCCCTGGGCCGGCTCTACGAGCGCGTCGGCCGGGCCGATGACGCCCGGGAACAGTACCAGACCGCGGTTTCCGTGGCCCCCGGCCACATCGCGGCCCGCGAGCGTCTGATCCGCAATCTCTGGACCCGGTGGCGCGACCGCGGCATGCTGCGCAGGCTGTCGGCGGAGTTGAGCGAGCTGCAGAGGCTGGCCCCGCAGGATTCCGCGACCATCCGCTGCACGGCCCTGGCCCGCTTCCTGATCGTCCAGGAGGCTGATCTTCAGGGCTACGTGCAGACGCTGCAGACCCTGATCCGCCTGCGGCCCGACGACCTTCGCTCGCGCGAAGACCTGGCCGAAGCCCTGGCCCTCCTGCGGGACGACGGGGGCGCCCGGCGCGAGGTCGAGGCCATCCTGCGGGTCGACCCGCACCATCCGCAGGCCAACGAGATGCTTGCCGCCCTGCTGGTCCGCATGCTGGCCCTGGACGAGGTCCAGGCCCACCTGGAGCGGGTTCTGCGATGGTACCCCAACCGCGAGGGCCTGCTGCGGACGCGCGCCGAAATCCTGCTGATTCAGGGACGGACCGATGAGGCCTCCCGGGTCTGGCAGCACCTGCTGTCCCGACCGGAGACCGGCGAGCGGCACGCGATGTACCGGGGGCGTCTGCTTTACACCTGGGCGCGGGCCGGCCGGCACGATCTGGCGGTCTCCACCGCGCTGGAATGGCTCGGGCAGGCCGAGGGTGCCGCCCTGGATGCGGCCCGGCTGCAGCTGCTGTCGGCGCTGGCGGCGGCGGGCCGGCTGGACGAGTACGTCGCCCGCTGCCGGGAGTGGCTGGCGCGGGATCCCGACAACCGCCGGTACCGGGCCTGGCTGGCGGGAGGCACGGCCGAGCAAGGGGGGCTGGCCGGCCGGCCGGCGGGACTGATCGGCGCCGGCCGATACGAAGAGGCCGTGCTGGAGGCCATGGGCTGGCTGAAGGCCGACCCCTCCGACGGCCAGGCGATCGCGGTGCTGATCGCGGCGCTGCAGGCCGCCGGCCGGCACGAGGAGGTCCTGGAGATCATCCGCAGCCGCGTGGCGGCCGCCGCCGGTCCGGCCGAGAGGATCGACCGTGTCCAGGAACTCATCCAGGCGTGCGTCGCGGCCGAGCGCTTCGACGAAGCCGTTGACGCGGCCCGCGGCATCCGGCCGGACGGCACGGAGGACAACCAGGATCTGGAAACCGCCCTCGGCCAGCTGCTGGCCACGGTGCTGGTCCAGGCCGGCCGGTATGACGAGTCGGCCGCTCAGCTGCGGCGCGGCGTTGCCGACCTCGAGGAGCGTGAGGCCCGTCTCGGCGAGATCCAGGCCGATCCGCAGAACGAGCGCCTCGGCCCGCAGTTGCGCGCCGAGCTGGCGAACCTCAGGGGCCGCAAATCACAGCTGCTGCGGTCGCTTTCGTTTGTGTTTCAGAACCAGAACCGGCCGGACCTGGCCGAGGAGCACCTCCGCGAAGCCTATACACTCGCGCCGACCAGCGTCGATCTGAGCAACGATTACGGCTACACGCTGGCCGAGGCGGGCCGGAACCTGGAACAGGCCGAGCGGATGGTGCTTCGGGCGAGCGCCGAGGTGCTCGGGCCCGGACTGGGCGAGGATCCCCGGCAGGCGGCGTTTCTCGACAGCCTCGGCTGGGTGCTGTACAAGCGCGGCCGGCATCAGGAGGCGGCGTTCTGGCTGGAGCTGGCGGTCTCGCTGGAGTCCGAGCCGGACCCGGTCATGCTCGATCACCTGGGCGACGTGTGCTGGCGGCTGGACCGGCGCGAGCAGGCCGGCGTTCTCTGGAAACGGGCGGTCGAAAGCCTGGACCGGCGGGAACCGGGTCGCCTTCGGCCGCCGGAAGAGGCCTTGCGCCGCCGCCTGGAGTCCAAGCTGAACGCCGTGGCCGCCGGCCGGACGCCCGAGGTGGCCCCGGTGGGCGAGCACGGCGGCCCCACGGCGTGAAGAGCCGACAGACCGCCCCCGGCGAAGCGCGATCCGCCGCCGGGGGCCGAAGGAGGTGTGATCCATGGCCGGACATTCCCATTGGGCACGGATCAAGCGCAAGAAGGGCGTCACCGACGCGCGGCGCGGCCGGCTCTGGAGCAAGCTGGCCAAGAACGTCATGGCCGCCGCGCGCACCGGCGGGCCCGACCCCGAGGCCAACCTCAGGCTGCGCTACGCGATCGACAAGGCCAAGCAGGCCAACATGCCCAAGGACACCATCGAGAACGCCGTCAAGAAGGGCTCCGGCGGAACCGAGGGGGCCGAGTTCCAGACCGTGCTCTACGAGGGCTACGGCGCCGGCGGCGTGGCCGTGCTCTGCGAGGCCCTGACCGACAACCGCAACCGGACCGCGCCGGAGATCAAGAAGCTTTTCGAGAAGCACGGCGGAGCCGTCGGGGCGGCCGGCTGCGTCCAGTGGATGTTCTCCCAGAAGGGCGTGATCACCGTGGATGCCTCCGCCGCGGACGAGGACACCATCGCCGCCATCGCCCTGGAAGCCGGCGCCGAGGACTATTCCCGGAGCGAGGAGGCCTGGGAGATCACCTGCGAGCCGGCGGCCTACGAGCCCCTTCGCGCGGCCCTGGCCGCCGCCGGCATCGCGACGGTGTCGGCGGAACTCAGCATGGTGCCCTCCAGCACCGTGACGGTGAACGCCGAGAACGGCGCCAAGGTGCTCAAGCTCGTGGAGGCCCTAGAGGAGCACGACGACATCCAAAACGTCTACGCCAACTTCGACATCCCCGCGGAAGTGATGGCCTCGCTGGGAGGCTGAGTCCCTGACCGGCCCCGGCGGCATCAGCCGGCACGGTCCAGGAAGGCCTGCAGGTCGTCCCCCGCGAGCACCTGCATCGTTTCGCTGTCCAGGTCCATGACCACGGCAAGCCGGTCGGCCGGGCCTCCCGGCGGCCGGATGAACCCGCGCCACCACAGCTGCCGCCCCGCCACGATCTGTTTTCTCGGCGGCTCTCCGCGGGCGGTCAGCCACTCGGCCGCCGCCGGATGGCGCCCGACCTCCAGCAGCGCATACAGCCCCTCGACGGTCGATTCGGCGCCGGAGTGCGGGTTGATCACGCCGGCGGCGCTGAGGCCGTCGTACGTCCGGCCGGTGGCGGCATCATACATCGGCCGGCCGGCGATGTTGTTGCCCAGAAACCAGGCGCCCGCCAGCCCGGCCATGCGGGCATAGTCCAGGTCGCCGGTGGTCTCGAAGAGTCTGACCAGCCCGAGGGTCATGCATCTCACGCCGTAGGCAATCCGCTCGTCGTCCGACGGCGCGGCCGGATCATCGAAGTCGATCGAGGCCGCAAGACCCTCCACCAGGAGGCGGGGGTAGAAATGCCGGGCTTCGGCCCGGGCGGACCACAGGCGGCCCGCCTCGACCAGCGCCTGGGTCTGGGCGTTGCCCCAGGCATGCCATCCGCTGCGGTTGGAGGCGTGAAGGCCGTAGGGAAAGCGATTCATCGAGCCGTAGCGCATCGCCTCCAACCCTTCGGCCAGGCAGGCGATCATCCGCTCCAGGGCCCGGTCGGGGCGGGCCTGCCGCAGGGCGGCCAGGCCCAGCAGCAGTTCGCTGGTGGCGTCGGCGCCGTCGCCGTAGATCAGCCAGGCCGGCACCCGCCGGCCGCCGTGTTCCTCGAACAGATTGTGGCGGGTCAGCAGGTTCCGGACGTGGGGCAACAGGCCTCGGGCCGCCTGAAGGCAGCGATCGGCCAGGGCGTCATCCACGCCGGCCAGCACGCGGCAGGCGGTCCCCAGAGCCCACATCGCCCGCGCCGACCACCACTCGAGCCGGTCGGCACGACTCCGGAGGTGGTCCCGATGGACCGTCAGCTCACGATCGAGCACGAAGTTGTGGAACAGGCCGTTGGCCGCCTGCATCCGCAGGACGAAGCCCAGCAGCCCGGCGGCCCGCCGTCGGGAGGCCTCGTCGGCCACGATCTCGTAGTGCCGCAGGCACAGCACCGCCGCCCGGGCGACGTCGTCCACGCAGGAGATGCCCTCCTCCGGGTCGCCGAAGACGCGGTAATCCGGGGCGGCACAGTAAAGATGCACGAGCCGGACGGGCCGGCCGTCGATCCGCAGATCCTCGCTGAGATGATCGAAATGCGCGAAGTTCAGCCGGCCTGCTTCGGGGAGAGCAAGCCCGCCCTGGCCGGAAGGAGCCCGAGGCATGCGGGGCCTCCCGCGTCCATGCACCCCTGCGGCCCGCGCGGCCCGGACGCCGCCGGCGAACGTTCGTGCCGCGCCGCCGCAGTCGGTTACTTCACTTCGCTGAGCTTCACGGCGCAGCGGTTTTTGGCGGCCAGCAGCGCCGCCTCCAGCACCCGCTGGGTCTCGTAGGCGTCGGCGAAATCGGGCAGGGGCACGACCGGCTTTTTGCGGCCCAGGACGTTCATGATGTCCGCGGCCATGTTGATGAAGCCGTGCTCGTAGCCGATGATGTGCGCGTCCGGCCACCAGGCCCCCACGTAAGGGTGGTTGCCGCCGGAGGTGCACATGATCTTCGTCCAGCCCTGCAGCTTTTTCTCGGCGGTGTTGTCGTAGAACTCCAGGTAGTTCATGTCCTCGAAGCGGAAGCGCAGGGCCCCCTTCTCGCCGTGCACCTCGATGCCGTTCTGATTCTTGCAGCCGGTGGCCAGGCGGGTGGCCTCGAAGCTGGCCACGGCGCCCTTGCGGAAGCGGGCCAGAAACAGCACCGCGTCGTCCACATCGGACTTGCCCTTTTTCGCCGACCCGCGGGCCCCGCCGGCGATTCCTCCGCTGACGTTGGCCGCCAGAATGGTGCGCTCCTTGATGAACGTCTCGGCGATGGCGCCGGAGATCTCGTCGATCTCGTCGCCGGTGATGAAGCGGGCCATGTCGATCACGTGGGCGTTGAGATCGCCGTGGGCCCCCGACCCGGCCAGCTTCTTCTGGAACCGCCACAACAGCGGGGTGTCCGGTCCGCCCCAGTCCTGCAGGTAGATCGCGCGCACGTGGAAGATGCGGCCCAGCCGTCCCTCGTGGACCAGCTGGTGGGCCAGGGCGACCGCCGGGCAGCGCCGGTAGTTGTACCACACGAAGGTCGGCACCCTGGCCTTCTTCGCGGCGGCGACCATCGCCCGGGCGTCGGCCAGCGTGCCGGCGATCGGCTTCTCGCAGGCCACGGGCTTGCCGGCGGCCAGGGCCTCCATGGCCGGGGGCATGTGCATGAAGTTCGGCGTGACCACGTCCACCAGCTGGACGTCCGGGTCGTGGATCACCCGCTTCCAGTCGGTGTCGAAGTTCTTCCAGCCCCAGCGGCGAGCGAACACCTCCGGCTTCTCCTCCGGCTGGCCGAAGACGGTGTGCATCACCGGCTCGACCGGCAGGTCGGTGAAGAACCTGGCGACCTTGAGGTAGGCGTTGCTGTGCGTCCGGCCCATGAAACCCTGCCCGATCAGGGCGACGTTGCATTCCCTGGCCATCGTGGAAGTCTCCTGTGGGGCGGCATCCTGGTGGTCCGGCCACTGCACCGCGGCCCGCCGTCCGCTGCAGCGCCAGGCCGCGCGGCGCGGCATCGACGCGCCCGCAGAACCGATGGGATGGGCTCCCTCATCCCGCCCGCCGCCGCCTCGGGCAGGCCCCCACGATATAGCCGCCGATGCCGGCGAAATCAAGCCGCCGGAAGCGCCTTTTGTCCGCCGGGAACCGGCCGGTGCGCGGGCCGGAGCCGGGGGGGACTCCCCCGGGCACGCCGGCTCCGCCCGGCTGCCGGAAGCCTGTTCGCCGGGGGGAGCGGGGCATTACAATGCCGTTGCGGCAGGCCCCTGCGGGCCGGCCGGGAGGTGCGCGAGATGAGCGGAACGGCCGTCCAGCGAGTTCACCTGGCCTATGGCAAGAACGGCCTGGATGTCGAGGTCCCCTCCGATGCCGTGGTGCTCGAGCCGCGCTACGTTCCCGGCCTGGCCGACGAGCAGGCCGCCCTGATCGAGGCCCTGCGCCGGCCGACCGCCGGCCCGCCGCTGCGCGAACGCGTCCGGCCCGGCCAGCGGGCGGTCGTCGTCCACACCGATATCTCGCGGGCCACGCCCAACGACCGCATCCTGCCGCCCCTGCTGGCCGAGCTCGAGGCCGCCGGCATCCGCCGCCAGGACATCACCCTGCTCAACGCCCTGGGCACCCACCGGCCGCAGACTCCCGACGAACTGCGGGCGATGCTTGGACCGGAGATCGTGGCCAGCTACCGCTGCCTGCAGCATGACGGGCTGGACGACGCCGGCCTGGTGTCGCTCGGGACCACCCGTTTCGGCCACCCGGTCCGCGTGAACCGCCACTACATGGAGGCCGACGTCCGGATCCTCACCGGTTTCATCGAGCCCCATTTCTTCGCCGGATTCAGCGGCGGCCCCAAGGGTGTCCTGCCCTCCATCGCCGGCGCCGAAAGCGTCCTGCACAACCACGGCGCCCGGATGATCGGCCACCCCAAGGCCACCTGGGGCATCACCCGCGGCAACCCCATCTGGGAGGAGATGCTCGAGGCCGCGACCATGACCCGGCCGACGTTCCTGCTCAACGTGGCCATGAACCGCGACAAGCGGATCACCGGCGTCTTCACCGGCGATCTGGAAGCCGCCCACGCCGCCGGAACCCGCTTCGTGGCCGACAGCGCCATGGTGCCGGTGCCCGAGCCCTTCGACATCGTGATCACCAGCAACTCCGGCTACCCGCTGGACCTCAATCTCTACCAGACGGTCAAGGGCATGTCCGCGGCCGCCCAGGTCGTCCGCCCCGGGGGTACGATCATCATCGCCTCCCAGTGCTGGGACGGCATTCCCGAGCATGGCGCGTTCGGACGCCTGCTGGCCGAGGCCCGCAGCCCCGGGGAACTGCTGGCCCGGATTGAATCGCCGGGCTTCGAGTCGCCGGATCAGTGGCAGGCCCAGGTGCAGGCTCGCGTGCAGGTCAAGGCCCGGGTGTACGTCCACAGCGAGGGTCTGACGCCCGAACAGATCCGCCGCTGCCTGCTGGAGCCCTGCCCGCGCATCGAGGACACGCTGGCGGAGCTCATCCGGTCCGCCGGCGGCCGCAGACCCGCCATCGGCGTCCTGCCGGAGGGACCGCTCACCGTGGCCTACGTGCGCTGAGCCCGGCACCGGCGCCTCCGGCGGCCGGCCGGCGGAAACCGGCCTCAGCGGTCCGGCTGGCAGCGCGGGCAGAGATAACTGCTGCGGCCGGCAACCGTCATCCGCATAACCGGCGTCCGGCAGCGCGGACAGGGCCTGCCTTCACGCCCGTAGACCCGGTGACGAAGCTGGAACCGCCCCAGGGAGCCGTCGGCCGCCCGGTAATCGCTGATGCTTGATCCGCCCGCGCGGACCGCCGCCTGAAGCACCCGGCGAATGGCCGCATGCAGACGCCGGATCTCGTCATCGCCCAGCGTACAGGCCCGCCTCAGGGGATGAATCCCGGCGCGGTAAAGCGCTTCGTCGCAGTAGATATTGCCCAGCCCGGCCATCGGGCGCTGGTCCAGCAGCAGGGCCTTGATCTGCCGCCGCCTGCTCATCAGCGCCCGGAAGGCCGATGCCGGCATCGTCAGAGCATCCCGCCCGGCCGGGGGCAGGCTTCTGCCCACCCAGCCTTCATCCCCGCCGGATTGCCCCGGCAACAGGTACCAAATCCCCCCGAAACGCCGCGGATCGACGAACCTCAGTTCCCCGCCGCCGCACAGCCCAAGGCGCAAATGAGTGTGGGGTTCGATCGGCCGCCCGTCCGGGACCAGCAGCAGACGGCCGCTCATGCCCAGGTGGAAGACCAGCGTGCCCGCCTCCCCTCGCCCCGGACCGGCCAGCGCGAGCCGGACCTGCTTGGCCACGCGATAGACGCGCGTCACCCGCCGGCCGCGCAGGACCGCGCAAAGCACCCCCGGGCTGCCGTGCAGCACGTCCGGCCGTGTCAGATGCACCGCATCCACCGTGCGGCCGCGCAGGCGGCGGGCCAGTCCGCGCACAATGGTCTCGACTTCGGGAAGCTCGGGCATGATCGCCGCGTTGTTCGATTCCCGCCGGACTCGCCGGACCTCGCCAGACCCGCCAGCAGGGCCGATCAACGCCGCACAGGCCCCTGCTCAGGTGCCGCCGGTCGCAGCGTCGGGCGGGGATCCGTTGCCTTCAGCCTCCGGGCCCGCGGCCTCGGGGGCCTCCGGTCCGGGTTCCGGGGCCTCCGGTCCGGGTTCCGGGATCGTTTGCTCCGGCTGGGTCTCCGGGGCTTCAGCGCCGGCGGGCACCGCCTCCTCTCCCAGGACGGCAGTCACCACACGGCGGACCTGATCCGCATAGTCCGGCTGGTAGTCCTCGTCCGGAACGCCGCAGCGGTCCGCGGACGCCCGGGCGGCCGCGACGAAAGCGGTCAGCTGGGTCCGGGTCAGGTTCTCCATGACGGTCCGGCTGCCGGACCCGTCATTCGCGCTCACCAGCGACATCACCTCGCGCAGCTCGGCCTCCGGCACGGTCTGCTCGCAGATGCCGCGCTGCAGCCGGGCGAAGGCCCGCAGGGCGGATGCCGATTCCTCCGCCGGCGGGGCCGTGGCCACGTACCGGGATCGCACCGCCTCGACGGCGATCAGGTCCGGCAAGGGCCCCTCCATCAGCCGGCTGGCGACCATGCCCAGCTGCGTGTAGCTGATCCGACCGCCTTCGAAATCGTCCGTGAGGCGGGTGAAGATCCCGGACAGCTCGTCCCGCTGGTCCGCCGGCAGGTCCGACGACGCGATCATCGTGACCAGCGGGCCGCGGATCATGGCGGCCGTCCAGCGCTTGAAGTTCACAACCACGAAGGTCACCAGCCCGGCGCAGACCACCGTCATCATCAGCAGAATGATCATGAAGATCCGCAGCAGGCTGATGCCGCGACGCCCGGAGGTTTCGGAATAGTCCATGAGCGGCTCCCTGGATCGGCCGATCCGCGGTTATCATAGCCGCAGCCGGGAGGCGGCCCAAGCCGCGATCCGGGCCGGTGAACCGACCATGAGCACCTCCGACCTGGCCGACGAGTACTTCAACCGTTCGCTGGCCACCGTGCGGGGCACGGAACGCCAGCACCGTCAGGTCCGCT
Source organism: uncultured Planctomycetales bacterium (assembly GCA_964611365.1). Taxonomy (GTDB): domain Bacteria; phylum Planctomycetota; class Phycisphaerae; order UBA1845; family PWPN01; genus CALLOB01. Next base: position 13,940 of record CAZSYS010000026.1, on the reverse strand, counting down.
ATGCCCTGTTTTCGCGGACTCCCGGACTGCTGACCGGGGTCGCCGATGTCGCCCGACTGCTGCAGCGCCGCTGCGCCGGTCCGGTCACGCTGCGCAGTCAGCCGGAGGGCCGGGCCTTCGCCGCCGGTGAGGTGGTCATGACCATCGAAGGCCCCTTCGGCCAGCTGGTGTGTCTGGAAACCGAGATCCTCGGCCTGCTTTCGCTGTCGGCTGCCGCCGGCATGATGGCCGAGATCGTGGCCGCCGGCGGCGTACCGGTGATCGACATGGCCGCCCGGCATTACCCGCCGGAGCTGATCCCCCGCCTGGCCGTGGCCGCGGCCGTCGGCGGGGCGGCCGGCACCAGCACCCGGGCCGGCCATGCGGAGGTCTGCGCCCGATTCGGCGTCGGCGGCGACCGGATCCGCATCGGCGACGGGCCCGCGCGTTCCTTCCAGCTCTACGGCTCAATTCCCCACGCCCTCAATGCGGTGTTCGAGGGCAGCAGCATCGAAAGCGCCGCCGCGTACCACGAGCGCTGCCCCAAGGTGCCGCTCACGGTGCTGATCGACTATGAGGGTCGCGAGCGGGACGTGGTGGCCGAGGCCGTGCGGCGGTTCGGCTCGTCGCTGTACGCCGTGCGCCTCGACACGTCCGGCAACCGGGTCCACCAGGGCGGCCACGAGAGGACCGAGCGGGCCCTGGAAATGCGGATTCTCTCGCAGGCTGCCGACCGGGCCGCAGCGGCCGCCGCCCTGGAGCATTACGGCTTCGGTCCGGGCGTGACCATCGAGGAGACCTACGCGATCCGCGGGTTGCTGGACTCCCTGGGAGCCAAGAGCACCCGGATCCTGGTCAGCAGCGGCTTCGACCTCCGGAAAGTCAAGGCCTTTGTCGCCTGCCACGCGCCCATCGACGCCATCGGCACCGGCTCGTGGGTGTGCTTCGCGATGTTCACCGCCGACATCGTGGCGGTCCTGGAAAACGGACGGTGGGTGCCGCGATGCAAGGCCGGACGGGCCGAAGAACTGCAGGTGCCCGAGTCACTGCCCCGGGAATGGCGGATCGGGGCGGAATCCCCGGCCAACGGCCCGGAATCCGCCGTCGGGGAGAAGGAGAACGCGCCGGCGACGCCCTCCCCGGAGTCGTGAGCCGCTGAAGAAGCGGTGCTTACGGGCCCTCATGCGGCTCGATGCGCCGCCAGGTGAAGTCCGGGGCCAGGATTTCGCAGGGGCGAAACCGCGTCTTGTAGTGCATCTTCGGGCAGTCGCGGACGTCGTAGCCCAGGTAGACATATTCCACACCCAGCCGCCGGGCGAGTTCGACCGTCCAGAGGATGTTGAACGTGCCCAGCGAGCGCGCCGCCCGGCGGGGATCGAAGTAGAAGTACACGGTGCTGATCGCGTTGTCGTCCAGGTCCAGCAGCCCGACACCCACCAGCCGGCCGGCGTCGCGGAAGACCACCTCCGCGGTTTCGATCGGCGAGCGGTACAGGAAACCGCGAAAGCCCGCCCACGAAGCGTCCATCTGTCCGTCGTGCCGGGCCGCGAGGTATTCGACGTAGAGGCGGTGCTTTTCGGGCGTCGGCCGCGGCTCGTCGACCTCCACGTCCAGGTCGGCATTGCGGGCCAGGCAGCGGCGCTGCGTGCGATCGGGCCGGAAGGCCGCGACCGGCAGTCGGATCGCCCGGCACTGGTCGCAGGCCTCGCAGGCGGGCCGGTAGATCAGGTCGCCGCTGCGCCGGAAGTTCAGGTCCATCAGCGACCGGTAGACCCCCGGCGGCAGGGCCCGGGCACGAAAGACCACCTCGCGGGCCGTCCGGCCGGCCAGGTACGGACAGGGACGGGGCGGACTGGCCTGCAGATCGCTGTGATCCAGTGCGGACCGCAGACCTGCGGTGCGCTGTGCGATGGCCACCTCGTCGGACATGACGGCGCCGCCGGTTTCCGGGGACGGGGAAATGCTCTCCGGCATCGCTCATGTTAGGACGGCACCGCCGGGCGCGTCAAACCGTCCGCAGGCCGCCGATCCAGACGCCGCCCGGTCCCTGGTGACCGCGCAACAGGGCCTCCACCGGATCCGGCATCCGCGGGTCGTCCGGCGGGACCGCGATCAGGTCCGCCCGCATCCCCGGAGCCAGCGCTCCGCAGGCATCCGCCAGACCCAGGGCCCGGGCTCCGTGCATGGTGCCCATGCGCAGCAGCAGGCGACCCGGCACATCCTCGTATGCCGCCCGGAGAAGCCGCATCTCGTCCAGGACCGAAAGCGTCCCGCCGCCGGCGCAGGAATCGGTGCCCAGGCACACGTTGATCCCCGCGGCCAGCATCTCCCGCCAGCGGTGCCCGGCGTGGCCGAAGAAGCGGTGGGCCCGCGGACAGAAGACCACCGACGCGCCGGCGTCAGCCAGCAGGGCCAGATCCCCGTCGGCGGCATAGTTAACGTGGGCCAGCAGCACGTCGGAGCCCAGGATGCCCAGCCCGTGCAGCCAGGCGATCGGCGAACAGCCCGGCGGACAGAACGAGCCGTCCCAGAGCCCCAGGCTTTCCAGCAGGTCGCGGAACGGCCCCCCGCCGTCGGCCAGAAAGCGGACCTCTTCCTGCGTTTCCGCCGCATGCGTGGTCCACAGCATGCCCTCGCCGGCGGCCAGGGCCGCCGTCTGCCGGTAGATGTCCGCGTCGGTGCTGTAAGGGGCGTGCGGCGCGATCCCCGCCCGGAGGATACGCAGGCTCCCTGCGGCCGGGGCCTGCGCGCACCAGTCCCGCGCCGCCTGCAGGGACCGGGCATGCGGCTCGACCGCCCGGCGGCCCATGCCCAGGGCTTCGTGAAACGCAACGGTATGGAGCGGAGCCTCAGGCCAGGCCCGCGGGCCCTGCGGACTGCCGCCGATGTCCGCCACCAGCGTCACGCCGGCCTCCAGCGACTGCCGCAGGCCGGCACGCAGCCCGGCCTCCAGACCGCCGGGGCCCGCGCGGGTGTACCACCGCGAAACCTGCAGGATCCAGCCGATAAACGAGCCATCGAAGCCGGCCTGCCCCGCCGCGCCGGTCAGCTCCAGGTGGGTGTGAGCGTTTACCAGGCCGGGCATCAGCACGGCATCGCCGCAGTCCACGTCCGTTGGGTCCGGGCTGCGGCTCGGCTGCACGGATTCGATCCGGCCGTCGCGCACCGTGACCCGGGCGTTCTCGATCGGGGGCGAGGAGACCGGCAACACCCACCGGGAGCGGAGCGTAAAGACCGGCATGGGCAGGTTCGGCCTCCTGGAGATGCCCCGCGCGCACGCCCGGGAGGCGGCGTTCCTCGCCGGCGGGCCCTCAGGCCGCGGCCGCGGCGGCCAGCGGCGGAATCCGCAAGTGCCAGTCCGTGCGGCGCTGGTAGAGCCGGGCAACGGCCAGCAGCCGGGGCTCACCGAAGTGCGGCCCCATCAGCTGGAGCCCGATCGGCAGGCCGGCCCGGGTGAAGCCGCAGGGCACGCTGATGCCCGGAATGCCCGCCAGGTTCGCCGAAACCGTGTAGATGTCCATCAGGTACATCGCCAGCGGATCTTCGAGCTTCTCGCCCAGACGCCAGGCCGGCGAAGGCGACGTCGGCCCGGCGATGATGTCCACCTCGCGGAAGGCCTCCTCGAAGTCGCGCTGAATCAGCGTGCGTACCTTGAGCGCCTTGAGATAGTAAGCGTCGTAGTAGCCGCTGGACAGGGCGTAGGTGCCCAGCATGATGCGCCGCCGGACCTCGGCCCCGAAGCCCTCCTGGCGGCTGGAGCAGTAAACGTCGATGTAGTCCTGAGGGCGTCCGGTCCGGCGCCCGTAATGCACGCCGTCGTAACGGGCCAGGTTGCTGGAGGCCTCGGCCACCGCCACCAGATAGTAGCAGGCGACCGCGTACTTCACGTGCGGGAGGCTGACGGGGACGATCTCGGCGCCGGCGGCCTGGAGCTCGGCGGTGGACGCCTCGACGGCCGCGCGGACCTCCGGGTCCAGCCCCTCGCCGAAATACTCCCGGGCCAGCCCAATCCGCAGGCGATCCGCGGGGCGGTCGATTCCGGCGAGGTAGTCCGGCACGGGCTCGTCCACGCTGGTCGAATCCCGCGGGTCCCGCCCGGCGATCGCCTGCAGCAGCAGGGCGGCGTCGGCGGCGTCGCGGGTCAGCGGCCCGATCTGATCGAGACTGCTCCCGTAGGCCACCAGGCCGTAGCGCGAAACGCGCCCGTAGGTCGGCTTGAGGCCGGTGATGCCGCAGAAGGACGCCGGCTGACGGATCGAGCCGCCGGTGTCCGATCCCAGGGCCCCGGCCACCATGCCGGCCGCCACCGCCGCGGCCGAACCGCCGGAACTGCCGCCGGGGACGCACTGGGGGTCCCAGGGATTGCGGGTCGGGAACCAGGCACTGTTTTCGGTGCTGGAGCCCATCGCGAACTCGTCGAGGTTGGTCTTGCCCAGGATGATCGCCCCGGCCGACTCCAATCGCTCGACGACGTGGGCGTCGTAGGGGGACTCGAAGTTCTCCAGGATCCGGGCCGCGCAGGTCGTGCGGCCGAAGCGCGTGCAGATGTTGTCCTTGATCAGGACAGGCACCCCGGCCAGCAGGCCGACCGGCTCCCCGCGGGCGACCTGCTCGTCGATCTGCTCGGCCAGGTCCATCGCCCGGTCGCCGTCGTAGCTGACCAGGGCCCGCAGCTGAGGATCCAGCCGCTGGATGCTGCCGATCGCCCGGTCGGTCCACTCGCGGGCCCCGATCCGTCCGGAACGGACGGCGTCGCGGATCTCCATCAGCGTCGGCATGGTCATGCTGGCACCGTCCCGCACCGGCCCGGCCCACAGAGCAAGGCGGCAAGCGGCCGTGAAGGCCCGACCGGACTGACCATTGTAAGGAGCCAGCGGGCCTTTTCCAGATCGAAACGCGGCGCCGGGCCCGATCCGTCCGCCCGGGCCGTCGGTCACGTTCCGGCCGTCGGCCGCCGACGGCATGCGGGAAGAGACTGCCGTGCCTTGCCGGTCACAGGCGCGAGAGCCTCTGGCGGAAGTAGGCGGTGCGCTCCTGGGAGTTCATGCGCGCGAAGTCGGGCTGACCGTTGTGGCCGGGCGCAGGGTGCCTCGGGGGTGATGTGCCCGCCGCGGCCGCCCGGCCGGCATCCGCGGGTCTGGAAGCCGGCGCGGTGGCCGCACGGGGCACGGCGGCCGGAACGCGGACCTGCCCGCCGCCGCCGTAGCTCATGTTCGCGGCGGTCAGCTGCAGATCGTCCTCCAGGCAGCGGTACGGCCGGATGCCCAGTCCCGCGAGGATGCCGTGGTAGGCGCGGACCGCCTCTTCCGGTGAGATCTGCCCGTCCACGATCCGCCGGAGCATCTCGATGAAGGCCAGCTGGTTTTCGGCGTTGTTGATCTTGCGGCCGTAGAGGGCGACGCGGGCCCCGTACTTCTGAGCCTCGGCGATCATCTTGAAGGCGTCGTAGGTCGTACCGGCCGAGCCCCCCAGGATGCCGATCACCAGCTGCGGATCGTAGCCGGCCAGCTCCTCGGTCCACTTCGGGCCGTGGTAGACCATCTTGAGAAACAGCGGCCGCCCGGCCTCGGGCACGCCGGCCAGGCTGCGGACGATCATGTCGTTGATGTACGCCCCGATCTTGTCCTCGGGGATCGGGTTGCACGGGGCGTTGGGATCGAAGACCTCCAGGAAGTGCCGGAACCCTTTTTTCTCGGCCTCCAGGCGGAACTCCCGATACTGCTCGAGGGTCCGCAGGTCCAGTTCGAGATCGTTGTTGAAGGTGACGCTGTAGAGGCCCAGGTTCGCCCCCAGGCTGCGTTCCTGCGGCCCGCACTCCACCCGGCCGCACTGGATCTGCTCGATCGTGGCGGTGCGGAACGGGCGGGAGGGCTGGCGGATGTAGGTCCCCTCGCGGATCACGTGCACGTCGGTGGTGTCGTTGGCCCGGGCCGCGGGGGTGACGTGCGAATCGTCGAACAGCCGCTCCCTGATGGTCAGCAGGTCGTTGGCGTGGGCGGACATGAGCATGATGTCCACCAGCCCCTGGCGCACCACCTGCCGGATGCACTCGTGGAACTCCGGCAGACTGCGGAACTTCCCTTCCTGGGCGTAATGCTCGGGAGACTTGCCCGGCGAGGCGATGCCGAAGGCCATGTCGGCGTCCTTGGCATCGGCGAGGATGAACTCCCCGCAGGCCGGGTTGGCCCGGATCTTCGCCAGCTTGACATCGAGGCTCTTGGTGACCATGTCTTCTTCCCGTTCAGCCGGATCGGCCGCAACACACCCTTTCACCGGCGGGCCGCCGGCGGCGGGACCCGGCCCGCCGGACCCGCGTCACACCGCGACGCGGCTGTAAGTGTCGTCCAGCGCCGCAGCCGAGGACTTCAGGGCCGCGGCCTCCTTGGGCCAGAGTTCCACCGCCACCCGGGCCAGCACGCCGTGGCGGCCGACGATCGTCGGCACCGACAGGCTGGTGCGGCGGATGTCATACAGGCCCTGCTGCACCGTGCTGACCGGCAGCACACGGCGGCGATCCAGGGCGATGGTTTCCACCACCTCGCGGATGGCCAGGCCCACGGCCCAGCCGGCTCCGCCCTTGCGGCGGATGACTTCCGCGCCGCTGCCGCGGGTGCGCTCGAACAGATCCGCCTGCCGGGCCGGATTCATCCCCCGCCACTTCAGCAGCGGCAGCCCGTTCACCGCCGCCGACGACCAGATCGGCACCATCGTGTCGCCGTGCTCGCCGAGGATCATCGCCTGGACCTGAGTCGGCGGCACCTTGAGCTCGGCGGCAATCAGCGAGCGGAAGCGGGCGGTGTCCAGCAGCGTCCCCAGCCCGATGGTCCGGTCCGGGCAGCGCTGCAGCCGCTCGACCGCCAGCCGGGTGAGAATGTCCACCGGATTGGAGACCACCAGCAGGATCGCCTCCGGGCGCAGACCCGCCTGCTTCAGCCGACCCAGCACCTCCACGAACAGCCGGCCGTTGCGCTGGATGAGGTCCAGCCGGCTCTCATCCGGCTTGCGGCGCAGACCGGCGGTGATGACCACCACGTCGGCGGAGGCGGCCTCGGCGTCGTCGGTCGTCGCCCGGATCCGCTGGTCGGCGACCAGCGACGCGCCGTGCATCAGGTCCAGGGCCTCGCCCTCGGCGGCCTCGACCTGGACGTCCTGCAGCAGGATCTCGTCGACCACGCCGCCGCACTGCAGCGCCGCGGCGGCACAGGATCCGACCCGCCCGCCTCCTCCGACGATCGTGACTTTCATGGCGACGGCTCCGTGGCCGGTTCCGCGGGGCCTGCCGGCGCAGGCTCCGGGCCCGCTGGCGGAGGCTCCGGGCCCGCCGGCGCGCCGGCGACGCTCAGTCCCGCCTGGCGCAGCTCGGGCTCGGCGCCGCCGGCGGCCCTGAAGGTGTAGAAGCCCCGCAGCACCCGCGTGGGATACTGGGCCTTCTCGATGATGCTCCGCACGGCGCAGTAGGCCGTCACCCGGTCGGGGCGAACGTCGAGAATGTCCACGTAGCCCTCCAGGCCGACGTAGGGTGTGCGGGTGGGCCACCAGACGGTGAACTCCAGCAGCCGGCCGTTGTCCGGACCGACCTCGTGGCGGCCTTTCGTCGCGGGTCCGTCCAGCTGGATCACGAAGGTGCGGACCTTCTCGTCGTCGCCGACCTTGGGGTCATCGATGATCCGGGAGGCCACCAGGAGCGTCCCTCCGCGGCCGGCCTGCACCGTCAGGAACTCCGACGGCGTGCCCGCCCGTTCCACCAGCTGCTGGCGGACCCGGCGGCGCTGCGACATCGGCGGAAACTCGGCCCCGGCATCCGGAAGCGTCCAGTAGTACCACCGTTCCGCGCAGCCGGTGCACCCCAGCAGGCCCGCGACAACCGGCAGCCATCGTCGAAAACCGGTTCGCATCGACATGTCGTCACCTCAACGCGGCCATGATCCGGTCGGTGATCGCCTGCACCATCTGCTCGATCCCGTCGCCCTCGGCCGGAGCTCCGCCGGACGCCGCCGGGGCTGAGGACGGAGCCGGCAGGCTGCAGCCGCAGTCCGGCTGGGCGAAGCCCCCGCCCCACTCGGTGTTCACGCAGAGATCCGCGCTGTGCAGGCTGCGGGGGTCGTCGGTGATGCCGAAGCGGTTCTTGAGATCCAGCAGCTCCTGGACCTTCGGGGTCGGCAGCCGCTCCACCCGCCCGACCTGCTTGGCGATCAGCAGGATCCGGCAGTAGGCGTCCAGGATCTCCGTCCACCACAGGGCCCGCTCCAGCGTGTCGGCCCAGGCGACCGTCCCGTGGTTCTTGAGCACCACGATCTTGGACTTGCCGATGTGCGGCGTGACCGTGTCGGCGAAGCCCTGGGCACCGGGCGTCTCGTAGGTCGCGGTCGGCACCGGCCCCAGGAACACCTCGAACTCCGGCAGCACGCAGGTCGGGATCTCCTCGCCGGCGACCGAGAAGGCCGTGGCGTGCGGGGGGTGGCAGTGCACCACCGCTTTGATCTCGGGCGCACGCTTGTAGATCTCCAGGTGCAGCAGAACCTCGCTGGTGCGCTTCCGCCGTCCGGCCAGCTGCTTGCCGGTCATGTCCACCAGGCAGATGTCGTCGGGCTTCATGAAACCCTTGGACACCAGCGTGGGCGAGCAGAGCACCTGGTTCTCGCCGATGCGGTAGGAGATGTTTCCGTCGTTGGCGGCCACGAAACCGCGCTCGTAGACCTTCCGCCCGGTTTCACAGATTTCCTGCTTGATCCTGAACTCGTTCACCATCGTCGTTCACCGCCTCGCCGCCGGGCACGGCGTCCTGCCGGCCGGTCAGATGTCGTGGGTCACACTCTCCAGGATGCAGGCCAGGTAGGCGTCGATCGCCACCGGCTCGGGGTGGAAGGGCATGGCCGCCTCGCGGCCCTCGCTGATTCCCACCGCGTCGCCGAAACGCGCCCCCACGCCGTCGTAGCAGACCACCGTCTCGCCACGGCCCCGTTCACCGCTGCGCAGCGTGGTCGGGTCGTCCGGCTGCACTAGGATCATCCGCCCGCCCTTGAGCCTGGGGTCGGCCACGCACAGCGTCAGGTTGCCGATCACCTTACCAATCCGCACGTCCGCCCCCCTGCTCGATGACCTCCAGGCTCGCCGCCAGCTCCGGACGGGCACTGGTCGGGCCGCGCACCAGCCGGTCGATCATCTGGCGCATCTGGAACGTGGTCTGCCGGTCGTGCTCGATGACCAGGACGTTGATCCCCAGCTCCCGGCAGGCATGCTCGACCGCCGGCAGGTCGGTCCCCAGGGCCGCACGCACACGGTTGTGCTTGTTGGCCACGCAGACCGCCACCGCCCCGTCCGCGGCGAAGACCACGCCCTTGAGCACCTCGCCGCGGGCGATTTTTCCGCACAGCCGCCGCACCGCCGGCACCAGTCCGCCGGCCCCCCCGACCGGCTCGATGATCTCCGCCAGCCCGCCCCGCCGGTCGAGCATCGCCCGCAGGGGCCGCAGCTCGCGCACCTGCGGATCCAGCACCGCCGCCAGCGTCGCCTCCGTCCGCCCGGGCTCCTCCCAGGTGACCGGCACGGCGTGCTCCTTGAGCCAGTCCTTGGCCGCCGGCGTCAGCAGCGCCCCGCGCGACAGCCGGATTTCGGCCCCGGCCCGGAGCAGGTCGCTCAGCATGATCGCCGTCACCACCGGCCGACTCATCGCCCGTCGCTCCACCGCCGCCGCATCGCGCCGCCGCAGGACTCAGGCCCGGGCCACCACTTCGGCGGGGTCGTCGATGACCGCCATCACCCACCACCTGGCCGGCGAGGTCCCGTCCTTGACCATCTCCCGGGCATACTGCCCGTCGTTGCTCATGACCACCACGTCGCCGGCCCCGGCCCCCAGCTCATCCAGGCAGAGCACCGGGTCGTTCGAGGCCGCCGCGATCGGCTCGACCACCAGCATCCGCGTTCCCGCCAGGGAGGGATGCCGGGCCATCGAAACCGCCTTGCCGACGACGCGTCCCAGAACCATCCGACCTGCTCCGCCGCCGCGCCGCCCGCTGCGGACGGCGCCGGTAGGACCTTCGGTTCACAGAATCCGCAGATTGTCCACCATCACGCAGCGGCGCACCCGGGTGAACGACAGCGGGCTGGTCACCCCCTCGCCGGTCGGCGTGGCGATGCTGAAACTCGAGAAACCCTCGCCCCCGGCGCCCAGACCGGCCATGCACGGCCCGTTCTTGATGAACAGCGTCGTGTCCACCGCCTTGCCCATGCGGGTCATGTGGTCGACGTTCTGCGACCAGATGATCGCCGTGTGGCCGAAACCGTGCTCGAACTTCACCGCCATGGCGATGGCCTCGTCGATGTCCCGCACCCGCAGCACCGGCAGGAAGGGCATCATCTGCTCGCAGGGCAGCCACGGGCTGTCGGCGTCCACCTCGCCGTAGAGGCACTGCACGCCGGGCGGGAGGCTCACGCCGATGGCCGCGGCCAGCACCGGCGGATCCTTGCCGACGAACTCCTTGTTGGCCACCCAGTGCCGGCTCTTTTCGTCCTGATGCAGAGCCACCTTGGCCAAGGCCCGGGCCTGCTCGCCGGTCAGCCGGAATCCGCCGTGCCGCCCCATGGCCTCCAGCAGACGGTCGGCCACCGCGGCAACGACGAACACCTCCTTCTCTCCGATGCACAGCAGGTTGTTGTCGTAGGCCGCGCCCTTGATGATGCCCGCGGCGGCCTTCTCGATGTCCGCGGTCTCGTCCACCACCACCGGCGGGTTGCCCGGACCGGCCACGATGGCCTTCTTGCGGCTGGCCATCGCCGCCTGGGCCACCCCGGGCCCGCCGGTGACCACCAGCATGGCCACGTCGGGATGCTTGAAGATCTCGTCGGCGGTCTGCAGCGTGGGCTTTTCGATCAGGCAGATCAGATTCTCAAGGCCGGTCTTCTCCCGGATCGCCCGGGCGAAGCGCTGCGTCGCCAGGGCCGCGACCTTCGCCCCCGACGGATGCGGATTGACCACCAGGGTGTTGCCCGCCGCGATCATCATGATCGCATTGCAGGCCAGCGTCGGCACCGAGTGCGTCACCGGCGTGATCACGCCCAGCACGCCCCAGGGGGCATGCTCGGTCACGCACAGGCCATGGTCCCCGCTGACCGCCTCGGTCGTCAGGAACTCCATGCCCGGCGTCGCCCGCCCGCAGACCAGGAGCTTCTCGATCTTGTGGTCCAGCCGGCCGATCCGGGTCTCCTCCAGCTCGATCCGGCCCAGCTCCTCGGCCTGCTGGATGACGATGTCGCGGATGCACTGCACGGCCGCGGCGCGCTTATCGAGCCCGGCGGCCACCAGCCGCTTCTGGGCGGCCAGCGCGGCCGCCACCGCTGAGTTCACGTCGCCGAACACCCCGTCGGCGCCGCTCCGGTGGGGCGGGGCGGCCACCGCCGCCGGCGACGACCCGTTGCCTCCCAGCCGACTGAGGACCTCGGCCACCACGTCGCGTATCAACGCTTCGTTCAACGTCGCGCTCATCGTCCGTCGCTCCCGTCAGGCGGCCGGCGGTCCGCCCCGCGTCGCCGCCTCAGTCCCGCTTGGCGTACAGTTGCGTTGTGCCCACCTGAATCGCGTCCACGATCCCCACGATCACCGCGTCCGTCGGCACCTTCTGGGTCATGTCCGTCAGCCGGGCCGAACTGCCCTGGGTGACGATCACGATCTCGCCCTCGCCGGCGCCGACGGTATCCACCGCCACGGCCGAACGGCCCGTGTCCACCAGGGCACCGGGCCCGTCGCCCTTGACGGTCAGGGCCTGGACCAGCAGCAGCTTCTTGCCGGCCACGCTGGGCACCTTCTGCGTCGCCACGACCGTGCCGGTCACTCTGCCGATGAACATGGTCCTTCCTCCGCACGGCCGGCCGCCGGGCGGCGCGCATGCCCCGATGACCGGGTGAACCGCCCGCCCGCGCCGCCGGACCCGAAGGCCGTCACTTGGTCGGCAGCATCTTGGCCACGTCGCTGTGCGGGCGGGCGATCACGTCCACGCTGACCACCTCGCCGACCTTGGCCGCGGCCGCGGCGCCGGCGTCCACCGCCGCCTTCACCGCCGCCACGTCGCCCTCCAGCACCACCGTGACCAGGGCCGAGCCCACCTGCTTCCAGCCCCTGTAGCTCACGTTGGCCGCCTTGAGGGCGGCGTCCGTCGCCTCGACCAGCGCCACCATGCCGCGGGTCTCGATCAGTCCCAATGCCATCTGGGCCATCGTCCGTCACTCCTGTCTCTCAAATGCGGGCCTGCCGGCCCGTTCACATCCACCGCATCACCGCCGGACCCGCCGCGCGGGCCCCCGCGGACCGGGCGCCGCCTCAGCCTCGCGGTCCGCCCAGCAGCACGTCGCGCGTCTGACGCGCGACGATCAGCTCCTCGTTCGTCGGAATGACCATGATCCTCACGCGGGAGTCGTCCGCCGAGATCACCGCCTCCCGCCCGCGGACCTCGTTCCGCGCCGCATCCAGCCGCAGGCCCGCGTAGTCCATGCGGGCGCAGACCTGCCGGCGGAAGGCGATTCCGTTCTCGCCGATCCCGCCGGTGAAGACCAGCAGGTCGGCGCCGTTCAGCACCGCCAGATAGGCCCCGACGTAGTGCCGCACCGCCTCCACCAGGACCTCGCAGGCCAGCTTCGCCCGCTCGTGGCCGGCGGCCGCGGCCTGCTCGACGTCCCGGTGGTCGTTGCTCACCCCGCTGATGCCCAGCAGTCCTCCGTTCCGGGCCATCTCCGCCAGGGCCTGCTCGAAGGTCAGCCCGAAGCGCGGCAGGACCTTCAGCAGCGCGTAGGGGTCGAAGTCGCCGACCCGGTTGTTGTGCGGCAGGCCCGACTGCGGCGTCGTGCCGAAGCTGTTGGCCACGCTCCTGCCGACCTCGATCGCGCAGACCGAACTGCTGCCGCCGACGTGGCAGGAGATCACCCGCAGATCGCCGCGCCCCAGCAGCTCCGCCGAGCGCGTCGCGATGTAGCGGTGGCTGGCCCCGTGAAAGCCGTACCGCCGCACGCCCGCCTCCGTCCAGGCCCAGGGAACCGCATAGGTCGTCCGGGAGGCCGGAATGGTCTGGTGAAAGGCGGTCTCGAAGGCCGCCACCTGCGGAACCCCGGGAAGCCGGGCGGCGAAGGCCTTCATCGCCGCCACGTAGGGCGGGTTGTGCGCCGGGGCGATGTCGAAGAATCCGGTCATCGTCCGGATCACCTCCTCATCCACCCGCACCGCCCCGGAGATCGGCCCGCCGTGCACCGCCTTGAAGCCGATCGCGTCCACCCGGATCCCCGGATCGGGCAGCAGCCCCAGGCAGCGGTCGATGGCCTCGCCGTGGTCGGCGATCGGGCCGGTCCAGCTGCGGTCGGCGACCCGGACGGTGCCCTCGCCGGCGCCGCCGATGCGTTCGGCGCCGCCCCGGGCCAGTTCCCGCTCGTCGGCCATGTCGAAGAGCCGGAACTTGAACGACGTGCTGCCGATGTTGGCCACCAGGATGATCATGCCGCCCTCGCGCCGGTTCCGCAGGTCACAGGAAGATGCCGGTCAGCCCTTCGTGCGGGCGGGCGATCACGTGGGCGCTGAGCAGCTCGCCCACCCGGTTGGCCGCCTCGGCTCCGGCATCCACCGCGGCCTTCACGCTGCCGACGTCGCCCCGGACGATCGTGGTGACCAGCCCGACGCCGATCTGCAGGCTCTTGAGCATCTCCACGTTCGCGGCCTTGCACATCGCGTCGGTCGCCTCGACCAGGCCGGTAAACCCCATCGTCTCCACCATGCCGATTGCATCGCTCATGCCGAGCACTCCTTCCGCCATGTCCGGCGGGCGGTCGCACGCCGCCCCGCCGGGAACGGGATCCTCACGCCTTCGCGGGAGCGGACCCCCGCGCTTACTTGCGGGCCTTGGCCGCCTGCGGCAGCATGTTCGCCACGTCGTCGTGCGGCCGCGGAATCACGTGCACGCTCACCACCTCGCCGACCTTGGCCG
>CAZSYS010000025.1:22375-24101 GCA_964611365.1 uncultured Planctomycetales bacterium | reverse complement strand
TCGCGGGCCCGCTCCAGATAGGCGTTGGCCAGCCGCAGAGCCTGCTCGCCTCCGCGCCGGTCGATCATCGCGTTCAGCTCGCGGGTCAGGACCGCGATCTCGTCGCGGCCGGCCGGCGAAGTGCCGCCCACCGGCCCGTCCCTGCCGAGCGACTCGACCCGTCGGGTGAGGCGACGAACTGGTTCGGCGACGAACCGCGACAGCAACAGCAGCAGGACCGCCAGCGTGCCGGCACCGGCGGCGGCCATCGACAGGGTCGCCGTGCGCACCGCCCGTCCGCCCTGGGAGGAGATGTCCCGTGGGGAACGCGCCCGGATCAGCAGGGCCGGCGAGCCGGAGGTGCCGGCCACGGCCGTGTACACGAGGCGGTCCGTGTCCGAAAGCTCCCCGCAGACGGCCGCCGCGCCGCCCGCGAGGCCGGCCAGCGCCTGCCGCTCGGCCGGGCTCAACGACCCGTCGCCGGCCGGACGCACGTCGAAGCGCACCTTCGTCTGGGCCCTGAGCTGCTCGAGCATGGCCTCGTCCAGCAGCCGGCCCATGATCAGCCATCCGCGGCCCGGGCCCTCGTGCGCCGTGGTCAGCACCTGGCAGGAGCCCAGAAGCACCGGGCCGCAAGCGGTGTCCAGAACATCGACGAGGCCGTCTTCCAGCCCGCGCTGGCTCAACAGCGGGTGATGCTCGGGAAAGCGGTCCAGGGGCACTTCCGGGATGGTCAACGGTTTTTTCTGCCTGAAGTCGTAGTCCAGGGCGATCACCACCGACCGGTCGCGGTCCACGATCCGCAGCAGATTGAACCTGCCGCTGGCCAGGGAATCCACCGCAGCGTTGACCTCGAGGTAGGCCGGATTGCGGTCCGCCATGAACCGCCAGGTCTCGTCCCAGAACGCCCAGTCGGCGGTGTAGGTGACCAGATGCTCCATCTCGCGGAGCACCGCCTCGCGGCAGCGCTGGGCGTCCTGAATGGCCTTCTGCCGCTCCAGCTCCAGAAACTGGGCATAGACCACGTGCCGCTGCACGAGATGCCCGACGAGCGCGGAGGCGACGGACACCAGGCCGCAGATCAGGAGAATCTTGGTGCGAAGGGTCATGATCCGCCCGGGAACGGCCGGTCGGGCTTTTCAAGCTGCCGCCCGCCGGAGACGACCGCAGACATCGCCGGCGGGCCTGCCTGCAGACCCGGGTCCCGACGGCAAGCCGTGGTTCCTGCATCGACACAATCAGGCTCGCGATTCACCCGCGAGAACCTCCGCCGGCGGCGCGGTCCGAGAAATGGTGAGCCCGTGCCTCCGGCGGGACGGGGGAAAACGCCCTATAATGCGCCTGTGCGGGTCAAGCCCGGATCGCAGACGCGGCCGGCACCGCGGCCGGTCTGCAGGCTTGCTCAGGGCCGGTAGACCGCGACGCAGCCTTCTGCCTCCTCGACGTGCACGGCGGCCAGCGCGGCCTGGGGCCCTAGCCGCCCGGCGAGGCGCTGGTGAACATGCCGGGCCAGGAGCTCGGCGGTGGGGTTGGCCCCGCCGAGTTCGGGGACTTCGCCGAGGTTCCTGCCGGCCAGAGGATCAAGCACCCCGGCCAGGGCCTCCTGGACGGCGGTGAAGTCCACCAGCAGGCCGCAGGAATCCAGCGACGGGCCCTGAAATACCGCCTCGACACGCCAGTTGTGCCCGTGCAGCGGCTCCACGCTGCCGTCGGGCAGCCGGATCCCGTGCGTGGCCCAGAAACACCT
>CAZSYS010000025.1:14076-22275 GCA_964611365.1 uncultured Planctomycetales bacterium | reverse complement strand
CCTCGATCCGCAGGTCCAGATGCAGTCCGCCGGCGTCGCTGCGCCCCGCGGCGCCGGTCACCCGAGGCTTTGCACCTGCCTCCATGCCCAGGAGGCCCGGGTCCAGGGTCACCTCGCGCTGCACGGGCGAGGCCTGCAGGTTGAAGGCCACCAGAACGCCCCCGGGACGGCCGGAAAGGACATGGAGGTGCGTCATCTCATCCAGTCCGACGAACCGGCCGCGCACGAACCAGTCGCGCAAGGCCAGGTACTGACGCATGGCCCGCTTCCAGGCCTCCCAGCGGACGGGATTCTCCGCCGCGGAGTTCAGCCCCTTCTTGCCCCCGATGCCCAGATGCCGCACCGTCGAGGCGTACCACCAGAAGGCCAGACAGGCGTCGTTGTCGCCCTCCATGGTGATATGATCGTACAGCGGAATGTCGCAGCCGAGGTTGTAGTAATACAGGCACAGGGCCCGACCGGTGATCAGATCCTCGATCGGGTTCCACATGAACTCAAAGCCCCAGTTTTCCTCGTACGCGCCCGGCCGCCGGGCCGGGTCCGGCGTCTGATCGAAGTAGATCGGCAGGTAGCGCACCGACCAGGGCCAGACCGGATCGTGGGCCTCGACCAGCAGTCCGGGGGCGTGCCGCCTGGCCTCCCGGATCAGCCCGTAGACCGCGCGGACGTGGGCTTCGGCGGTGGAGGGCACCGGGTGGCCGTGGTCCGGGCAGTGGCACGGCCCGCGCCAGTCGAACTCGTCGAACATGGCGAAGGTCATGCCCTGCGACACGATCCGCGCGATGCGCCCGCTCTTTTCCTTCTGCCAGGCCGGATGCAGCGTGCAGACCTCCCAGAAGCCCAGTCGCTCCGACGATTCGGCCGATTCCACCCTGCGCCGCACGGGCGCGGCGGTCCACGGCTGCGGCTGAGCCTCGTAGACCTCGATCTCATCCAGTCTCGCGCTGCCGATCTCGGACTCCAGGATCTCGATGCGCACCAGCCTGGCCGTCCGGGGCGCGAAGCTGAATGTGCGGGTCTGGCGGACCGGCTCGCCCCGGTGCTCGACCACGGTCTCCCAGGCGGGCTGGCCGCTGCCGGGGTCCCGGGCGACCTGCACCCGCAGGTGCCGGGCGGCCCGGTCGCGGAATACCGGGGTGTGCTCGCTGCCCAGCCGCACCCGGTCGATGCGGCAATCGGCGCCCAGATCGATGCTTGCCCAGGAGGGTTCGCCGTCGGAAATCCAGCTGGCCGCGTTGCCGTATGCCCCGTCATTCAGGTTGGCGACGCGGTGAAGGTGGCTGTCGGGAAGAACGCCGGACGCGCCGGCCCGGGCCTCCGGCAGCAGCGCCAGGTTGCGGCAGCCGCGCTCGTCGGTGTCCGGGACGGGCTCCACGATCGAGGTCGGCGCCGGCGGGCGCTCGTAAGGCTGCGTACCCGGCGGACGCCGCATGTACCAGTCGGCGGGAAACTCGTCGCGGTACACCCGGCCGATGGTGCGGAAGCCCAGGCCCAGGTCGAATCGCTCGCGGAGTTCGGCGGCCAGGCTGGCCACGGTGCCCAGCCGATCCTCGGCCCAGAGCGTGGTCCCCTCGCAGACCTCCCAGCCCGGATCGAGATACAGCAGCGTGGCCCCGATCTCGGCGGCCTTGGCGGCCTCATTCATCAGGGCCGCGCGGGTGTAGTGTTCGGCCAGCTTGACCGGGTCGGAGTGCCACCAGCCGATGTCGAACAGCTCGTTCCAATTCAGCGGCGGGTCGTACCCGTCGGCCAGCCCGTGCCCCAGCCCCCGGAGCAGCATGCGGAAGCGCTCGTAACCGGCCGGCCAGCCGCCTTCGAAGGGCAGGTAGTACGTCGCGCCGAGTTCGACCCGGGCGCCCGGGGACAGCCGCTGCATGGACTCCGGCTCGCGGTACAAGGCAAAAGCCGAGCCGCCGATCGTGAGCCCCGGCCGGTCGCCGTCCGTCCAGTCGAGCATCGCGTACTCGATGTCCTCCTGGTTGTACTTGGCGACCAGCAGGCCGCGCCGCCCGTCGGTGAGGATCCAGCCTTCCGAGCGCAGCCGGCCAAGGGCCGAATCGACCACCGCCGGGGCCAGAACGACCGGCTCGTTGCGCCAGTCGGAATTGCCCGCGCGGCCGGCCTGGATCTCGGCCAGCGACCAGTCCCGCAGCAGGCCGTCGGCCTGTCGCCGGAACGGCACGGCCACCGCCCGCAGGTCGCCGGCGGCGTCGCGGTCCCGGCGCAGGCCGAACCGGTAGTCCTCGACCTCCAGCGGCTCCCGGCCGGTGTAGCGCACACCGATACGCTCGATCAGCCCGGCCGGATCGGTCGAACGCCGGATCTCGTGCCTCAATTCGATGTCCGGGCCGGCGGCCTCCACGACCAGGCCGTCGGCGTCGGCGGACGCGATCCGGGCGGTCAGGGAAAACGGGGCTGCGCTGGCGGGTTTCAGCTCGTAGCGCAACGGACCGCGGACATACTCGGTGCCGGAGGGATCGGAGAGCCGCAGATCCACGCCCCCGTCACCGGGCCGGGCTTCGAGCACCAGCCCGTCGGTCCGGACAGGCACCGGCAAAGAGGATTCCGGAAGGCAGAGCAGGACCAGAGGCAGGAAAACACTCATCGTCCATGCTCCAAGGCCGGCGCCGAGGTCAGTCGGCGCCATTCAGCTCGGCCGGCTACGGGCGATGCGCAGCCGGCCGCGTACCGGCGGGAATCACCGGCGGAATACTGATCAGGTCCGTGACCGTCCGGCCGCCGCGGGGCACGCGCGCGAGGGTGTACACCGTGCCGTCCGGGCCGACGGCGATCGAGTTGACGTTGGCCGGGCGGGAGCCGTCCGGCAGGAAGATCGCCCCGTGGTCGCGCCGGGTGCGCGTGGGAATGTCCCAGGTCACCAGGTGGAGGTTCTCGCGACCCTTGGACTCGCCCATCGCCGTGGACGCCTTGCCGGCCACCCGCCGGCCTTGTTCGTAGATCGGACCGCCGGTCAGGTAGTACAGCGTCCGACCGTCGGGGCCGAGCGCAAAGCCCAGATAGCCGTAGCTGAACTGGTCGAACATCCCGCTGCGGCGCGAGGGGTCCGAGGTGATGCGATCCAGGACCTCCACCCGCTCGGCGCGGGGGTCGAAACGGAACAGATACCCCGAGTTGCCGTGCACACCGTAGATCATGCAGTCGCCCGGATACCACGCCACCTGCCGCCAGTTGTAGCCCATGTGCCCCGGCGAGGTCGGGTCATAGAGGCCGAAGTAGTCCTTTCTCAGGTCGTCGCCGGCGACCTGCTCCAGGGCGTCGGCTTCGGGGCGGTAGCGTATGATCTGGCCGGTGGAGACCGAGAAGTAGGCACATCCGTCCCGCGGATCGACCGCGATGGAGCGGCAGACGGTGCGGTAGGTCTCCCCCCGCCCGCGCTCCCCCAGCGCGGCAACCGGGCCGAAGTCGCGCCATGAGCCGGTCGGCAGGTCGTAGCGGAAGAAGCGTCCGGTCGGCCAGGTCAGGCCGAAGATGCGCCGCCGCCACACGTCCATGTTCATGGTCAGCACGCCCTCGCCTTCGGGGGCGACGCCGAAGCTCTCAAAGCGGCCGGTCCGCATGTCCAGGGCCAGCAGGTGCCCGCCGGGATAGGGGCGGTAGCCGGCCGGCGGGACGCCCAGGGTCTCCATGCCGTCGACGATGCTGTAGTAGCCGATATGGGTGGCGAAGAACAGCCGCCCTTCGCACTCCACGAAGGGCACGTGACTCTTGCCCTGGACGATCGCCCCCAGCCCCTTCTCGCCGCAGGCCTCGGTCAGGTCGCCCAGGTGGCGGATGGAGCGCGTGGGCGGATCGAACACGCAGACCTGGGCCCCCACGTCGATCGACTCGGAGCTCAGCACGTAGTAGATCCGCCCGTCGCTGCCGGTGCCCATGCCGTTGTAGGTATCGTGGGCCAGCTCGAAACCCGAGTCGTAGACCGTCGCGGTCAGGGTCGCCGGCGGCGGGAAACCCTCCACCAGAGTCTCGGCGCACGGGTCCGCCGGTCCCTGCCCTGCGGCGGCGATCAGCGCCGCCACCACCGACGTCAGCATGTTCCGGAGGACCATGTTCCGCTCCGGCAAGACCGCGGCCTGCCCGCCCTCATCGCTCGAAGCCGATCCGGGCCAGATACACGGCCGTCTTGTCCTCGTGGGAGGAATAGTAGGTCATCCACAGCTCGCCATCGACGCTCTCAAAGCCCGGGTAACTGGTGTCCCCGCCGCTGGGCAGGGCCAGACACGGCTCCAGCGTGCCAAGCTCCCAGTTAACCCGGGCCAGCACCGTCCGGGCGGAACCGACCAGCCAGCGCCCGCCGGCATACCACACGCCCTCGTGCAGGATCGCGTCCGGACCGC
Source organism: uncultured Planctomycetales bacterium (assembly GCA_964611365.1). Classification (GTDB taxonomy): domain Bacteria; phylum Planctomycetota; class Phycisphaerae; order UBA1845; family PWPN01; genus CALLOB01. The sequence continues at coordinate 17,920 of CAZSYS010000025.1, read as the reverse complement.
CGAAGTAGAAGCCGCTGTCCTGCCAGGTCCACTTCTCGTACGGGCTTTCGGCCCGCCCCAGCAGCGCAGTCCGGTGCGTCGGGGTGTCGCGGCGATGCAGGCAGTACATCCGCCCGTCGGGCCCGAACCGAAGCGTCGCCTCGGTCAGCCGCGGCTCGGCCGAGAAGGTGGTCACCGGCTCAAAATGAATCGCGTCGCGCGTCCTGAGCAGCCGGGAGGTCGAACCGGCTCCCGCAACCTCGTTCCGGCAGTCGTAGCCCACGCCCCAGCCGATGCCGTCCTGCCAGGTGATCCGCCAGAGCCACCAGTCGCGGTCGATCACGTCGACCGGCTCGGCCCAGGTCGAGCCGTCGGCCGAGAACGAGACCCAGGACTGCAGCGTCTTGGGGTATTTCGGCGGCCAGGTGCGGCTGCAGCCGGCCAGCACAAGCCGTCCGTCCGGCCCGACCGAAAGCTTGGCGTCGCGGTAGTCCGCGCCGGGACGGCTCAGCAGCGCCGCCGACTCCCAGCGCGTGCCGTCCCGGGAGCGGATCACGCGGATGCCGGCCTTCTCGGAAACGTGGGCCTCGCCCTCCCGCAGCACGCAGTACCACCAGTCCCCGTACCGCAGCAGGTCGGTGAAGGCGTTGTGCCCGCCGGCGTCCCAGATCCGGGCCACCGAGCGCAACACCGGCCGCGGGGGCGGCGGAGCCTCCGACAGCAGATCGGCCAGGGCCGCCTTCATGTAGCCCTCGGTGGCCGGCGAGCTGTGCGACTGCGTGGGCTCGTAACCACCCTCGACAAAGGCCTTCTCCGTGCAGATGTAGCCGCTGAAGCAGTCGCCGTAGGCGGCCGCAGCCACGAAGCGCCCCGGAGCCAGCTCCGAGGCCAGTAGCTGGAACTCGACGAACGCCTCACCGGGCAGATTCAGAATCCGCAGAGGCCCCATCGCCAGGCAGCTCAGCTCCGCGGGCCGGTCGGCCAGGAAACGCTCCCAGGTCGACAGGATCATGGCCGCGTGGATGCGGTCGTTGGCCGGCGCGGCGGAGTCGGCCAGCGTCTTGCGGGCCTGCTCGGGGGTATAAGGCCCGTCGGACCGCGGCGGAAAACGCACCGCCCGCGTCCGCCAGCTGATCGGACCGGCGGGCACCCGCTCCACCGACGCCAGCGACGCTTTCATGCCCTCGTAGAGCCGCCCGGTCAGCTCCTCCCGGCGGCCGGGTTCGCCGTCGTTGTACTTGCCGACCGTCACATTGCCCGCGCAGCCGGTGAAGTACACCTGGAACACGCCGGTCTCACGCTCGAGCCTTTCGCGGGCCAGGCCGCAGGTGTCCGGGGTGACCAGCCCGTCGCCGTACCTGGTCTGGGGGTGGGTGGCGTAGTAGTGCAGGCACGCCAGCATGTCCGGTCCGTCGAAGAACGCCACCGTCCGGACGTCCGGGTCGATCAGACCCTCAGGCTCGGCCCGCAGAGCGGGGTCGCGGGTGGTGCTGTAGCGCACCGCCACCGTGCCGTCGGGGCGGAGCACGCGTCGGTTGGAAGCCACACGATCGACCCGGGCCCTGCCCAGCCCCACCGCGGTCACCGGCCGGAACGCCGCCCGGGCCGACTCCACCGCGCCGGCCACGTCCGCGGCCGCTTTGTCGAGGAAGGCCAGGTCGGCATGCGCGGGGCCCTGGACTTCGGCCAGAAGCTCCTGGGCCCGGCGGTCGGTCAGCGGCCCGCTGTGGGTGTGCGTGCACTGGACGGCCACCCGGTCGGGCGTCGTACCGGCGGCCGCGGCGATGCGGTCGCGAAACAACGCCCAGGCGTCGTTCCGCAGCTCGCACCAGTCCAGCGCCGCCAGCACGTATGTGCCTGCGCCATCCCGGAGGATGACGCCCCTGGCCAGCAGCGGCGCCGCCACCTTTTCGGCGGCCCGGACCCACCCGCCCTCCAGCGGATGGCCGACCGGAACGGTGATGTCGCAGGAGAAGGTCGCCAGCTCCGGGCCCTGCGTCGCAGAAGCCGCCGGCGCGACCGCCGCGGCCAGCATCCCGGCCAGCACGAAAACGCAGGTTGCGGTCCGCATCAGACCAGATCCCCGCGGTGGGCCCAGACCTTCTCGAAGGCGGCCGCGTACATGTCGATCACTTCCGGAGCCTCGTCCCGCAGCAGCGGGAGGTTGACCGCGTTACGGTTCACCTGCTCCGTGCCCGGCAGAGACGCCGGCACCTCGACCGGATGATGCCACCATTTTGCCTCCGCGTAGACAGCCAGCTTGTGCTGCTCGGGGTAGTCCCCGGAGGAGGCCGAGACGCCCTCGGCGCGCAAGGCCTTCAGCAGCGTCTCCAGCGGGCAGCCGGCCGGGGCTTCGTCGATGAAGATCAGGTTGCTGGAATAGTACACCCGCCGGGCATCCTTGCGGCAGAACGGCTCGGAAACGCCCGGCAGCCGGGTGATGCGGTCGTTCAGCCGGCGGACCTGGGCGGTGATCAGGTCGTTGCGGCTCTCCAGGTCGTCCAGCTGGCGATGGACCAGCGCCGCGGCCAGCGGGTGAATGCGCAGCTTCAGCCCCAGCCCCGTGCCCGCGTAGACGCGGTAGGGACTGTCGGCCGGCAGCCCGGCCGGTGCCTTGTAGTCGCCGAAGACGCTGGCCCGCTCGTACAGCGTGCGATCCCTGTAGAGTCCCGCGCCGCCCTCGATGCCCGGCAGGGGCTTGGTGGCCTGGAAGCTCACAATGGATGTGTCGCCCCAGGCCCCCATCCTGATGCCCTGCAGCGAGGCCCCGTGCGCGTGGGCCGCGTCCTCGCAGACGACCAGCCCGTGCTCCCGGGCGAACGCACAGATCCGGTCCATGTCGCAGGGCAGGCCCCAGGAATGCATCGGCACCAGCGCCCGGGTGCGCGGCGTGAGCTTGCGGGCCGCGTCCTCGACGTCGAAACAGGCCGTCCGCGGATCCAGATCGACGAACACCGGCACCAGCCCGAAGAACCGCATCGGCAGGATGGTGCCGAAGAAGGTGTACGAGGGCACCATGATCTCGCTGCCGGGCGGCAGATCCAACGCGAAGTACATGGCCGTCAGGGCGCTGGTGCCGTTGCAGAACAGCTTGGCGTACGGCATCTTGTGGTAGTCGCGCCAGCGCTGCTCCAGGGTCGGGATGATGTCGTAGACCGACGTGGAGTCGTGGTCGAGCATGTCGGCCACGATCTTCTTTTCCTGGGGCCCGAATCTCGGCCAGTGGGTCAGAGCCTCCAGCCGCTCGGGCGGGAGATTCACCGCCGGCGTTCCGCCATGCAGCGCCAGCGTCTGACCGGCCGCCCGGGCGATCGCCGGGCGGCCACCGGCCAGCCCCGCGGCCGCGACCGCGGATTTCAGGAAACGACGCCGCGTTTCCGCGGCCCGTCCGGCGGGTTCTGCATTGGCCATGCCGACCTCCTGAGACTGTTGCCGGCCCCGTCCGCTCAAGGACGGGCCCCGAGGCCGTCACGTGCCCCCTCGGCCGCACGTCCCGCCCGGGCCCGGGCACGCGCGGCGGCACCGAACCGTTCGTGAGATGACGACGCACGCCCCCCGCCGCGAACCGGCCTGTCCGGGCGGGACGGAAAGCCGCCAGGGCGGCAAGCCCGGCAACTCCTCCTGCGGGCATGCGGATACCGTCGTCAGCATATCGCCCCGCGCCGACCCCGGGCAAGCACCACGCCATGCGGGCCGGCCCGGCGACCGGACGCCCCGGCCGGAGGCCGCCCGGGCGCCGTCCTGGCAGTCTCCGGGGTTGGTCGGCGTTTGCGGCAGGGGTATACTGAAGCCGGCACCGCCGATCGCGCGGCCGATCGGATCGCGGCGTTCGGCGGCAGCTGGCCGTTCATCGGCATCTTCTTCG
>CAZSYS010000025.1:0-14066 GCA_964611365.1 uncultured Planctomycetales bacterium | reverse complement strand
CCCACCGCGCACCGCGGGTCGGAAAAGGAGGTCCGATGCGACTCATAGCCGTCTTCAACCAGAAGGGCGGAGTGGGCAAGACGACCACCACCGTGAACGTCGGGGCGGCCCTGGCCCGTTTCGGGCACCGCGTGCTGCTGATCGACCTGGACCCGCAGGCCCATCTCACGCTGCACGTCGGGCTGGACCCCGCCGGCGGCAACCCCGGCGCCTACCAGATGCTGACCGGTTCGGCGACGCTGGCCAAGGCCCGTCGGAAGGTGTCCGGCAACCTCTGGGTGGTAGGCTCCAGCACCGACCTGGCGGCCGCGGAGGTCGAACTCGTCGGCGTGGTCGGGCGGGAGGTGCGCCTGCGCGACCTGCTCGAACAGCACCTCGACGGCCGGACGATGGGCTACGACTTCGTGCTCATCGACTGCCCGCCGTCGCTGGGACTGCTGGCCCTCAACGGCCTGGCGGCGGCCCGGGAGGTCATCATCCCGCTGCAGCCGCATTACCTGGCCCTGCAGGGGCTCGGCAAGCTGCTGGAAACCGTGGCCCTGGTCCGCAAGCGCATCAACCCCTCGCTGAAGGTCACCGGCGTGGTCACCTGCATGAACGACGCCGGCACGCGGTTGTCCTGCGAGGTGCTCGAGGACGTGCGCCAGTTCCTCCAGGCCGCGCGGGGCACCGGCGTGCCCTGGGCCGATGCCCGGGTCTTCGACACCCCGATCCGGCGCAACATCAAGCTGGCCGAGGCCCCCAGTTACGGGCAGAGCATCTTCGATTACGCCGCCGACAGCAACGGCGCCAAGGACTACGAGACCCTGGCCCGGGAAATCCTCGCGGTCGGACAGGCCGAAACGCAGGTCCAGACGCCGGCCGGAGAGGCCGTGCAGGTGCAGGCCGGCGGCCAACCTCACGCGGCAGCCCGCGAAACGCTCGACCGGGCCGCTTCGTTGCCGGACTCCTCGACGCCGGGCAACGGCGATGCGGCCGAGGGTGCCGTGGCGGTACCGATACCGTCCGATTCCGCCGAGCCCCGACCCCGACGCCAGTCGGCCTGAAAACCGCCTCCCGCCGCCGTATGAACGGCCCGGCATCCACCGGGGCCGCGACCCTGCCGGTGCGGTCTGTCCTCAAGACCCGTCGGATTCAGCGGTTTCAGGCGCCCGGGGCAATCCGGTCGGCCCCGCGGACGCCGGCAGCACGCCGTGATCGGACAGGAAGCGCCGGATCAGCCTCCAATAGGCCTCATGGTGGCCGTCGCCGGGCATGTCCAGGTGGCCGCAGTCGAACTCCATGTACATGGCCGCCGGAGCCAGGGCACGCAGCCGCCGGCCGTGAGTCACGGGCACGATGTCGTCGCGGGCCCCGTGCATGATCAGCAGCGGCAGGTCCAGCCCCGGCAGCACCCGGTCAGTGCGGAAAGGATGGCGGGCCAGGAAGGACGGAGCCAGGTAGCGGCCCGAAAACGACGCCAGGCTCGTGAAGGTGGATTGGAGAATCAGTGCCGCCGGCCGGCGCACGACGGCCACCTGGGCGGCCACGCCCCCGCCGAGCGAATGGCCGTGAAGGATGATCCGGGAGGCGTCCACGCCGGGCCGTCCGATCAGCAGGTCGCGAAACCTCACCACGTCCTCCACGATCGCGGCCTGCGAAGGCCGACCGGCCGATCGGCCGTAGCCGCGGTATTCCGGCAGCAGCACCGATACGCCCAGCCGGCGGTACCCGGCCAGCACGAAGTCCTGAAAGTCGATGAGCTCGGCGTTTCCGTGGCAGTAGATCACCAGCGGGGCCGGAGCGCCGTACGCGGCGCCGGGCGCCGGGGCAAACCATGCCACCACATCGCCGCCGCCGGGAATCGGCAGGCTCAGCGTTTCCATCGGCGGGCGGGGATCGCCGGGCAGCGGCTCACCGGCCACGTCGGCCGGGAAGACCATCCGGTCCTGCCAGAAGAACAGCGCGGCGCACCAGGCGACGTAGCCCAGCAGCACGTACCCGGCCACACGCAGGGCCAGACGCCGCAGGCTCCGCGTGGAACCGGCGGACCGGTCGGCTTCGGCCGGCGCAGGCTGTTCAGCGTCCATCCGCAGTTCCACGAAGCTCCCTCCCGCCGAACTTCCGGTTGCCGGCCCCGAAGCCTATCGTATGGGCGTGTCCCCGGCCGCCCAAAACCCGACCGCCGCCGCGCCCGACCGACCGAAGGCGGCACCCTGGCAACATCCGCTGGCGCCGGCGGCGGTATTCATCCTGCTGACGGGAATGCTGGTCGCCGCCGAGTCGGTGGCCGCACTGGCCGTCGTGGTCATGGAAGGCGGGCTGGCGCTGCTGGTCCTGGCCTGCGCGGCCGCGGCTGGCGTCTGGCTCGTGCACGCCCTGGGGCTGGGCCGGGAGCCGCCGGCCGCACGCTGGGTGGCCGGAGCCGGCCTGGGTATCGGAGGATTGAGCCTGGGGACGCTGGTCCTCGGCTGGCTGGGACTGCTGACCCGTCCGATGGTCGGCGTCTGGCTGGCGGCCGTCGCTCTGGCCGGTGCGGGCCGGCTGGCGATGGATCTGAGCCCGGCGCCGGGGGGGGCGGCAACCCCCAGGCCGATGCCGGCAAGCGGATGGCTGTGGCTGGCGGCAGTGCCCTTCGCGGCCGTGACCCTGCTGGCCGGGGCAATGCCTCCGGGCGTGCTGTGGGCCGAGGAGGGCGGCGGATACGACGTGCTGGAGTATCACCTGGCCGTGCCGGGGGCCTTCTTTGAGCAGGGCCGGATCGGCTTCCTGCCGCACAACGTCTACAGCAACTTTCCTCTGAACAGCGAAATGCTCTCGCTGCTGATGATGACGCTGCGCGGCGGAAGGATCGAGGCGGCGCTGATGGCCACGCTGGTCAACGCCTGGCTGGCCGTGCTGCTGGCGGCGGCCGCGTGGCAGGCCGGCCGGAGGCTGTCGCCGGAGAACGGACTGCCGGCCGGACTCCTGGCCGCCGGCACGCCCTGGGTGGCTTACCTGGCGGGGATCGCCTACGTCGAGGTCGGCATGCTGGCGACGGGCATGTGCGCCCTGGCGGCCGCGATCGAGGCGGCGCGCGGCGGCCCGCGCGGATGGCGGTGGGCGCTGGTCGCCGGGTTGCTGGCCGGACTGGCCTGCGGGTTCAAGTACACGGCGGTGGTGCTGGTGACGCTGCCGCTGGGCGCCGCGCTGGCCTGCTGGCTTCCGGAGAACGCCCGGCGCATCCGGTTCCTGGGCCTCTTCGCCGCGGGCGCGGCACTGACCTTCTCGCCCTGGCTGATCCGCAACACGGTTAACACCGGCAACCCGGTCTTCCCGCTGGCCTACGCCTGGCTCGGGGCCCGGACCGGCACGTGGGACGCCGAGCTCCAGGAGCGTTGGGCACGGGCCCACGAGCCGCCGGCCCTGCGGCAGGGATTCGGACCGGCGGTCTCGACGGCCCTGAGGCACTCCGTCGGCGACCCGCGGCTGGGGCCGGCGGTTCTGGTTCTGGCGGCCGCCGGGGCGATTCGCCGCCGCGACCGGTGGACCGGCGGGCTGCTGGTGATGCTGGCGATCCAGGCGGCGGCATGGGGACTGGCGACGCACCTGTTTGCCCGGTTCGCGGTGGTGCTGCTGATGCCGCTGCTGCTGCTGGCGGGGCGGGCGGTGGAAGGCCTGCGACGCCCGTTCCCGGTGCGGCTGACGTACGGCGCGTTGCTGGCCGGACTGGGCCTGAACCTTGTTCATCTCGCGGGCCTTTACTATCATCACACCCGCCTGGGGCCCGAGGCGGTCCGCCTTGACGCGTTCGACCGGTGCGATCTGTTCGTGGACGGCCGATGGCCGGGGATGGAGTATCTGCAGGTCGTCAACGCCCTGGGCGCATCCGCCCGGCTGATGCTGGTCGGGGAGGCCCGGACCTTCTACGTCCGCGTGCCCTGCGTGTATGCGACGGTCTTCAACCATCACCCGCTGGGCGACATCGCCGCGAGGGTGAACGATGCCGCCGGCGTGCTGGCGGAGCTGCGGCGGGACGGGATCACGCACCTGCTGGTGCACTGGGGGGAAATGGCCCGGCTGCGGAACAGCTACGGGTTCGACCCGCGGGTGAACGAGGACCTGATCGGGCGGCTGGAGGCCGCGGGACTGCGGCGCTCGGGCGAGTTCAGAACGGCCGAAGACCGCCCGGTCTATGCAACGCTCTACGAGGTGGGCGGACATGAGTGAGATCGTGAACGTCGGGATCTGCTGTGTGGACGCCATCGGCCGGACCATCGACGACTACCCCCCGCCGGGCGGCCTGCGCCTGTTCGAGCGGCTGACGCTGACCACCGGCGGCAACGCGGTGAACTGCTCGATCGCCCTGGGCAAGATGGGCGTGGCCTGCGACGCGATCGTCAAGGTGGGCAACGACGCCCTGGGCGAGTTCGTGATCGCGGAGCTCAGGCGGCACGGCGTCGGCATCGAGGGCGTAGTCCACGACCCCACGATCCACACTCCCTACACCTTCGCCTGCGTCTTTTCCGGCGGGCAACGGAGCTTCTTCCACACCCAGGGAGCCAACGGCACGCTGCGCTATGCCGACGTCAACATGGACATCGTCCGGCGGGCGAGGTTCTGCTTCGTGACCGGCACGATGGTCATGCGGGCCTTCGACGGAGCCGACACCGCCCGCGTGCTCCGCGAGGCCCGGGCCGCCGGCGTCCGGACGCTGCTGGATACCGTCTATCTGGACAACGCCCCGCCGGAGCTGTGGCACGCCAACCTCGACCCCTGCCTGCCGGAGCTGGACTACTTCATTCCCTCGCAACCGGAGGCCCGCAGGCTCACCGGCCTGAGCGACCCGGCGGACATGGCCCGCTGGATGCAGGATCGCGGCTGCCGCAACGTGGTGATCAAAATGGACGAGCGCGGAGCCTTCTGCCGCGACGCCGACGGCGCCGAGACGATGGTGCCGGCCTACCGCGTCGAGAAGGTGGTGGACACCACCGGCGCCGGCGACAGCTGGTCGGCCGGCTTCCTGGAAGGCCTGCGCGAAGGACTGGACATGCCCTCGGCCGCCCGCCTGGGCAACGCGGTGGCGGCCCACTGCATTCAGGCCCCCGGCGCGTCCACCGGCATCGTCCCGCTCGAACGGATCCAGGCCTTCCAGCGCACCGCGCCGACGGTGTCGTAGCCGCCGGCCCCACCGGAGGATGATCGTGGGCCATCCGTGCCAGGACACCGGCCACCGGGAACCCTCGCGGCCGCGCAGGCCGCGCCTGCCGGATCCGGCGGTGCTGCTGCTGCTGGTGGCGGCCTGCCTGGCCTGGACCCCGGCCATCCGTCCCTGCCCGGCCGCCGAACGCCGCAACATCGTGCTGATGATCGGCGACGACCACGGCCTGGAGCTGGGCTGCTACGGCCATCCGGTGGTCCGCACGCCGGCGCTGGACCGGCTGGCGGCGCGCGGCACGCGCTTCACCCACGCCTTTGCGGCGGTCTCCAGCTGCAGCCCCAGCCGGGCGGTGATCTACACCGGGATGTACAGCCACACCGCCGGCCAGTACGGCCTGGCCCACGGCGAGCACAACTTCGTCTCCTTCGAGAACCTGCCCTCGCTGCCCCGCGTGCTGGGAGAGGCCGGCTACCGGACCGCGCTGATCGGCAAGCTGCACGTCCGCCCCGAGTCCAGCTATCCCTTCGAGATCGTGGACTCACCCGGCGGTCCGCGCGACGTGATCGGCATGGCCCGGGCCGCGGCGCAGTTCATGGCCCGGACAACCGACCGGCCCTTCCTGCTGGTGATCGGATTCGTGCATCCCCACCGCGCCGGCGAGGCTTTCGGAAACGAACCGGCCCCCGCCGGCCCGCCCGAACACGACTACGCCCCCGGTGACATGGTCGTGCCGCCGTTCCTGCCCGACCTGCCCGAGACCCGCGCGGAGCTGGCCGCGTACGCCCGGGCGGTCAGCCGCATGGACCGCGGCGTCGGGGCGGTGCTCGATGCGATCGAGGCCGCCGGCCGGTCGGGGGACACGATGGTCGCCTACCTCAGCGACAACGGCATCCCCTGGCCCGGGGCCAAGACGACGCTCTACGACGCGGGCCTGCGTTTACCTCTGCTGGTGGCCTGCCCCGGCCGCGCCCCGCCGGGTTCGACCAGCGGGGCCATGGTCAGCTGGGTGGATCTCGCTCCGACCATCCTCGACTGGGCGGGCGTCCGCCGCCCGGAGCGCATGGCCGGACGCTCGTTCCTCCAGGTCATGGGCCAACCCGGGCCGGCCGGCTGGGACGAGGTCTTTGCCTCGCACACCTTCCATGAAGTCACCATGTACTACCCCATGCGGATGATCCGCACGCGGCGTTTCAAGTACATCCTCAACCTGGCCCACGCCCTGGAGTATCCGCTGGCCTCGGATCTGCGGGGCAGCCGCACCTGGCAGGCGGTGCTGCGTGCCGGGGACGGCCGCTACGGGAACCGCACGGTCGATCAGCTGCTGCACCGGCCCCGCGAGGAGCTGTACGACCTCCAGACCGACCCCGGCGAATGCCGCAACCTGGCCGCGAACGCTGCCTTCGCTCCGGTACTCGATGATCTGCGGGCCCGCCTGCGGCACTGGCAGGAGCGAACCGGCGACCCGTGGGTCATCCGATCCACCCGCCCATAGAAACCGCCGCGACCGGCGCTCCGCCGGGGGCCGTGGTCCCGCCGGCACCGCAGCGCTACCATCCTGGCGCAGCCGCGCGGACCGGGCCGGGGGCGGGTTTCGCCCGTCGGCGGACACTTCGCAGCCGCGACTCGGAGAACCGGGAATGAAGTTCTTCATCGATACCGCGAATCTCGAGGAGATCAGGCGCTTCAAGCAGCTCGGGGTGCTCGACGGGGTGACCACCAACCCCTCGCTGGCGGCCAGGGAGGCCGGCGACTTCCGCCAGCTGATCGCGGATATCTGCGAGCTGGTGCAGGGACCCGTCTCGGCCGAGGTGCTGGCCACCGACGCCGACCGGATGTTCGCCGAGGCCCGCGAGCTCTCGGCCATCTCGCCGCACGTGGTGGTCAAACTGCCCACCACCCGGGAGGGCATCCGGGCCCTGGCCCGCTGCGTGGACGCGGGCATCCGCACCAACATGACCCTGGTGTTCCAGCCCCTGCAGGCCCTGATCGTGGCCAGGATCGGGGCGAACTACGTCAGCCCCTTCCTGGGGCGGCTGGACGACATCGGCCACGACTCGATGGACCTGCTTCAGGCCATCCGCGACATCTACGACAACTACGACTTCATGACCGAGATCCTCGCGGCCAGCCTGCGCCATCCGCTGCACGTGGTGGAGGCGGCCAGGATCGGCGCGGACGTGGCCACCCTTCCCCCGGCGGTGTTCGACCGGCTGCTGGATCATCCGCTGACGGACATCGGCCTGCAGCGTTTCCTGGCCGACTGGAAAAAGGCCCGGGGCTGAGCGCCCGTGCATTGGCCGGCGGCGATCAGCCGGCCATCGCCGCCGACGGCTCCGGAGTCGGCGCCGCCTGAGTCGGTGCCGGGGCGGAAGCCGCGGCCCGGAACCGCCCCACGGTCTCGATCAGCCGCTTGCGGTCGACGGGCTTGGTCAGGTATTCGTCGCAGCCGGCCTGGAGGCACCGCTGGCGGTCCGTGGACATCGCGTGGGCGGTCAGGGCGATGATCGGACCCCGGTGCCCCCGCCGCCGCAGGGTGGCCGTGGCCTCGTAGCCGTCCATTTCCGGCATCTGCATGTCCATCAGGACGACGTCCACGGCGCTCCCCAGGTCGGCCAGCGTATCCAGGGCCGCCCGGCCGTTCTCGACCACGATCACCCTGGCTCCGGCGCGTTCGAGGAAGTGGCGGATGATCTTCTGGTTGTCGGGCCCGTCCTCGGCCAGCAGCACCGTGCAGCCGGCCAGGGGCGCGGATCCCGCGGAATCCCCGGTCGGGCCCGCCGGCACCGGCGGAACGGCCGGAATCGCCGGGTCGGTCTGCATGGGCACGCCTTCCAGCGGACCGGTGCCGATGGTGAGCCGGAAGCGGCTGCCGCCGCCCGGCCGGGTCTCCATCAGCACGATGTCGCCGCCCAGCAGCTCGGCCAGCCTCCGGCTGATCGCCAGCCCCAGCCCGGTTCCCCCGAAACGCCGGGTGGTGGAAGCGTCGGCCTGGGTGAACGGCCGGAAGAGCCGTTCGGCCTGCTCGGAGGACATGCCGATGCCGGTGTCAACCACGTCGAAGGCGAGGCGCGGCTCGTCGGCCTCTCCGGGCATCCGGACGATGAGGCGCACCGATCCCCGCTCGGTGAACTTGATCGCGTTGCTCAGCAGGTTGACCAGGATCTGCCGCAGGCGGGTCGGATCCGTGCGGATGGTCCGGGGGATGGGACCCTCGAACCGGGCCTCCAGCTGCAGGCTGCGGCTCTCGGCCCGCACGCTCATCAGCGCGACCAGTTCGCCCACCAGCTCTACCGGCGCGCAGGCGATGCGCTCCACGGTCATCCTGCCGGCCTCGATCTTCGAGAGGTCGAGAATGTCGTTGATCAGGCCCAGCAGGTATTCGCCGTTGCGCCGGATGCCCATCAGGGCCTCGATCCGCTCCGGCGGCGCGTCGCGGAGGTTGCCCCGCTCGAGCAGCACGTCGGCGAAACCGAGAATGGCGGTCATCGGCGTGCGGATCTCGTGGCTCATGTTGGCCAGGAATTCGCTCTTGGCCCGGCTGCCCAGCTCGGCGGCCTCCTTGGCCCGCCGGAGCTCCTGCTGACGCACCGAGCGGGCCGCCTCCTCCAGGACCCTGTGGACGTGGTCGGCCGCCGAACCGACGAAGCTCTCCTCGTCGATCTCCCACTCGCGCGGCGGCCCGACATGCGCGCAGCAGAGGACGCCCACGAGCGTTTCGCCCTCCCAGACGCCGGCGGTCAGCAGCGAGGTGATGCCCCGCGGCCTGAGGTAGCCCTCGGCGAACTCCCGGGTGCGCGGATCGGACAGGGCGTCGGTCACCGGCAGGGTCCGCTGGCGCACCAGGGCCTCGAAGTAAGCCGGGTGGGAGGCCGCATCCAGCACCAATCCTTCGCTGTGGCGCCCGGCGGAACACTCGTACAGATCGACGCAGCGGATCGCCGAACGGTCCGGATCAAAGAGCCACAGGCTGACCCGTTCGCAGGCCAGGGCCTGGGCGGTCAGCTCGGTGATCTGCTGCAGCGCCGGCGCCAGATCGGCCTCCACCCGCCGGCCGGCGATCCGGACCAGCGCCGCCTGCTGGCGCAGCAGCCGGTCCTCGCGCTCCTTGAGCAGAACCTCCGCGGCCTGGCGTTCCCGGATCTCGCGCTCCAGCTGCTCGTTGGTCATCCGCAGCTCGGCGGTGCGGGCCTGGACCATGGCCTCGAGGTTGCTGCGATGCAGGCTCAGCTCCTCCTCGACGTGCTGACGCGTCGCGATCTCGAACTCCAGCAGGCGGTTCTTGCCCTGGAGCTCGTCGTAGGACCGCTTCAGCCCGGCCAGCATCTGGTTGAACGCCCCGGCCAGCGTGCCCAGCTCGTCGTTCCGCTCCACCGGCACCCGAAGGTTCAGGTCGCGGCTCTCGGTGATCCGGGTCACCTGCCCGATCAGACCCCGCAGCGGCCGCACCACGCCGCGGGACAGCAGCGAGTACAGCACCGCCAGCGAGGCCGGCAGGGCCAGCAGCAGGATCACCATGCTGTCGAAAACCATCCGCCGGGTCTTGGCGTCGATCAGTTCGCGCTCCACCCCCACGCGGACCGTGCCGATGATCTCCCCCTCGCTCCGGATGGGCACCACCGACTCGTAGCAGGCACTTTCCTGATCCTTTCCCCCCGCCGAAGACGCCCCGCCCGGCCGTCGCACGCCCTCGTACAGAATCCGGCCCTTCCGGTCGCCCACGCGACAGTAGGCGATGCCGGGATTGGCCTCCAGGACCCCCGCAAGGTACTCCTCCATGCCCGAGAAACGATCCAGGGGAAAGTAACGCAGGTTCCGCTCGACCGTGCTCCGCACGTTCTGGGCGATGCTCACGCTGTGGTCCTGCAGCGCCTGGCCGTAAAACGTCCGGAAGCGCAGCACGTTCAGCGCCGACACCAGCAGCACGGCCGTGGCCAGAACCGGCACCGTGGCCGTCAGGATCCGGGTCTGAATCCGCGGATCGCGTCTCATCGCGCCTCCCGCGTCTGCGGCCGCGGTTCCGTGACCCCCACCACGTTCTCGCCGGCCAGCTCCAGCAGCGGAATGGGCACCGCGATCCCGAACTTCGCGGTCTTGCGCAGATCGAAGGCGAACCCGTTCTCCTTCGGCCACTGCGGCGGAATCTCACGCATCGGCACGCCGTCCAGGAGCTGCTGAATCATCCGGGCGCACTGTCGCCCCGCGCTGGCGTCCGAGGGGTAGATGCTCATCGTCGCTCCCCAGCCCTCGACCACGTCGCGCCGCCCGATGCCGATCAGCGGCCTGGTCGCGACACGCCAGACCATCTCCGCGAAGGCCCGGTCCATGCCCAGCTGATCGTTGGGGCTCATGTGCACGTCCACCAGCGGGTCCAGTTCCCGGATGTGAGCTTCGGCCGCCTCGGCCATCCGACGCGTGCCGTCCTCTCCGGGAATCAGCGGCACCGTACGAATCAGCAGTTTCAGCCCCGACAACCGCGGGTCGGTCCGAAGGGCCTCCTCCAGCCAGCCCCGGTAGCTGACCGACTGGGGCATGTCCGAGCAGACCATGCCGATGGTCCGGACCTTCGGCATGAGGTCCAGAATGAACTTGAGCCTCGAGGCGACCGGCACCGGGAAGCACACCCCGGTGAAGTTCGCCCCGGGCGGGCGGTCGAAGCCGTCGATCAGCCCCAGCCCCACCGGGTCGGTGACGCAGACGAACACGAAGCGGTGCTCAGGCCGATCGAAGGCTGCCGCCTTTGCGGCCATGGCCGCGACCGTGCCGTTGCAGACCACCACGTCGTATCCCTTCGGAAGCTCATCGGCCAGCACCGCCTGGGCCCGGGCCCGGTCGTTGCCGATCGAGTGGCGGCTCAGTTCCAGCGTCTTGCCGGGGATATGACCAAGCGACTCCAGGGCCATCAGCAGCGCCCTGCGGGCGCTCAGATACGGCTCGCCGTCCTGGGAATCGATGATCAGAATCCGCCGGACGTCTCCGGCCGGGGCACGCGGCGCGGCCGCCAGGCTGCAGGCCGCGACCAACAGCATCGCCGCCGGACGGAAAAACCCTGATCGGGTGCCCATGTCCGGTCTTCTCCCGCGGGTATCGGCCCGCACCCGCCCGAGGCGGGCACGCAGGGCTCGAACCCCCGCACCGGGCGCACGGCAGGCCTCCCGCCACGCCCGGAATCGGCCAGATCGGAAAGGAAAGTTGCTCACCGCAAGCCGCTGGCCGGGCCACGGCAGGCGGTCTGATAAAAGACCGCCCCGGCGGCCGCCCGAGAGCCCCGGCGGCGTAGGGAAAAAGCCCGAATCTCCTGTTCGCCGGACGCCGCCGTCCGCGCGGCGCGCCGGCCGGGCAAAAGGCCCCGTGCCTCCATGGTGTGCCCGGGACGCAAACCCCGCGCCTGCCGATCCCCAAGTGAGGCCCGGACCGCGCCGATGCGGTATCATGCCCGCGGTCGAGCCGGTCGGCGCGGACCCAAGGCCGCGGTGCCTCGTCCGCGGACCCGCCCGCGACCGTTTTCCGGAGTGCCCCGATGTCCACGCTGATTCAGACCCTCACCCGGCGCATCGGCTACATGCTTTCGCTGCCCGAACGGACCGTGCGGTCCATCGCCGCAGTGGTCGGCGGCACCTCCACCCTGCTGACCGATACGCTGTTCCCCGAGGCCCTGCGCGGCACCACGCTCTACAAGGTCTTCGTCGGAGACACCCAGCAGTTCCTGATCCGGCAGATCGCCGGCGTGGAGGGCGGCGCGACGGCCGACGGACAGATCCCGGCGCCGGGAGGCGACTTCGCCGCCCGCAAGGCCGTCGGGGCCGCCCTGGAAACCGCGGGCCTGTTCGCCATGCACCTCTCGCCGCTGTGGGTCTTCGCCATTGCCGGCGACGCCGCCGCGGGCACCACCGCCTTCCTCCAGCGCCTCACCGGGCACCTCAAGGCCAACGGCGTCATTCCCGCCGACGCACGGGTGGACGGCCTGACCGACCTGCTGGCGGCCATCCAGGAGGCCTCGCGGGCCAGCGCCGGCGCGGTCGATACGCCCCCGCTCTCGGCCGAGGAGCTCGGCCGGCTGGCCTCGGAACTGACCGATCGCTACGGCCGGATCTTCGGGGCCGCCTCCGGAGTGCTGCCCCGCTTCGAGGCGATCTGGAGCCGCATGGAACAGCTGGCCGACGTCAACCAGGTCTCGCTGGGGCGGATCAGCGGGCTGCTGACGCTGGACCTCGCCCGGGTCGGCGGACGGAGCCTGGGTGCGGCCGTCGCCCTCGGCCAGACCGGCGCCGACATCGTCGCCGACACGATCCTCGACAGCTACGCCGATACCCTCGAGGCCATCGCCCGCCAGGGCCTGCGCGACTTCGTGGGGACGCGGCTCGGCCCATTCGCCGCCGCGGCCGCACGCCACTTCTCGCCGGATACGCCGACCTGGACGCAGTCGCTTCTGGGGCTGGGCCGGCCGGCGGCTCCGGTCACGGATGAGGATCCCAAGGTATCCGGCGGATCGGACTGAAGCGCGCCTTCGGCTCCGCCGGCCGCCGCATGCACCGGAAGAACCCATGACTGCGTCACGTCCAAGCGGAGTAACCGACATGTCTGCCGCCGCCGATCACCAGGCGGAAACAGACCGCCGCAACCAGGTCGCCGCCGCCGCCGACATCACCGACCGCGTGATGCGCTGGCTGACCCCGTTCCTGGCCGCGCTGACCGCGGCCATCCTGCTGCGGGCCGAGGCCCACGGCGGCCCGGCGACGGCCGCAATCCAGGCGGCACTGATCGGCATGGTGATCTTTCTGGCCTTCGGCGGAAGGCGCATCCCTCCCGACGTCCGCATGCTGATCTACTGCGGCAGCATCATGTTAGCCGGGCTGATCGGAATGTTCCGCTGGGGCCTGTACGGCTCCGGCCAGGTGGGACTGCTGCTGGCACTGTTTCTGGCGTCGATGCTGGGCATGCGCCGCTGGCTGATCCTGCTGGTCGTTGCCGGCGTCGGGGTCATGCTGGTGGCCGCCGGATGGACCAGCGGGCGGCTGCCTCTGGATTTCGACCCCTACGCGCTGATCCGCTCCGGCCGGGCCTGGGCGGCGGTCGGGGGGGCACTGCTGGTGGCGGCCCTGACCCCGCTGACCTGGGAGCAGCTCTACCGCCGTCTCCGCGAAAGCGAGGCCCGCTATCGGGCGGTGTTCAACGCCGGCGGCGACGCCCTGTTCATTCATGACCCCGACGGCCGCCTCCTCGAGGTCAACGCCCGGGCCTGCGAGATGCTGGGCATGGACCCCGATCAGGCGGTCCGGGCGTCCTTCGAAGACCTCGCCGCCGGCGAGCCGCCCTTCTCCCCGGTCGAGGCGATGGAAAAGATCCGCCTGGCCTGCACGCAGGGGCCGCAGGTGTTCGAGTGGCGGGCACGGCGACGGGACGGCGCCCTGTTCTGGGTGGAAGTCAACCTGCGGGCCTGCACGATCGACGGAAAACAGCGCGTCGTGGCCGCGGTGCGCGACATCAGCGACCGCAAGGCCGCCGAAGAGGCCCTGAAGCGCGAAAAGCAGTTCAGCGAGAAGCTTCTGGACAGCCTTCCGGGGATCTTCTACCTGTACGACGCCGACCTGCGCCTCCAGCGGTGGAACCGCAACCACGAGACCACCATGGGCTATACCGCCGGCGAGCTGCGCGGCCGGTACCTGGGCGACTGGCACCGGTCGGAGGAAAGCCGCCTGGCTGCCGTGGACCGCGTGACCGCGGTGCTCGCCGGACGAATCCCGGGCCAGGATGCACTGGAGGCCGCCCTGCTGCACAAGGACGGCCGCGAGGTCCCCTACCTCCTGACCGCCGTCCGGCTGGACACGCCGCAGGGGCCGATGATGATGGGCGTGGGATTCGACATCTCCGCCCGGGTGCGGGCCGAGCAGGAGCTGACCTGCCCCCCATAAACGAGTCCAGATGGGATGTTAGAATAACATCCCATCTG
>CAZSYS010000024.1:14051-24653 GCA_964611365.1 uncultured Planctomycetales bacterium | reverse complement strand
GGGGTCCAGGTCGCCAGCACCTCTTCCAGGGCGGCGGCGAAGGCCCGGGCGATGCGGCCGGCGCCGAGGATGCCCCAGGCCAGACGTTGACTTTCCGGGTCAGCCATGTACGGTCCTGTGTTGCGCGGGCGCGGCACGTCCGCGGACGGGGCGCAAGCATAACCCGCCGTCGGCGGGGCTTTCAACGGAGAGGCATGATGCGCGGGATCGAAGTGACCGCCGCCGCCGGCCTGCTGACGGCCTGGCTGGCGGCGGGTGCGGCGTGGGGACAGGCCACCGGCCCCGGGAATCCGGCGGAATACGCCGCCCCGTCGGGTTTCACGCGTCTGGAGTTCGAAAACCGGCCGGCCGAGGCCCGCACGCTCAGCGAGTATCTCTGGTATCACTTCAGCCACCGGCTGGGGAACCATCGGACACTCTTCAACAAGGAGTACCTCACCCTGGCGGACATGTGGCTGGGGGGCGCGATCGACCGGCACCGCGGCAAGCCCATCCAGGAGGTCCACCGCGAGGACCTCGCGAGCGTTCAGCTCGACGAGGAGGGCTATGTCCACAGCCACCAGCACTTCTCCCATGCCCACGACCACGGCTGGCCCTTCCCGCTCTGGACGCAGGCCGGTCCGGATGCCGACCACGTGCGCGGCACGGCCGTCGGATGGCACTTTCAGCCCGACGACTCGCGCGGGGGCTGGATCTGGCTGTCGCTGAAGCCCTGGAACCGTCCGGAATACTACGGGGCGACGGCCACCGAAGGCTGGACGCTGCACCACTGCCGTTCGGCGGGCATCGTCGAGCACCGCTGGCGGATCGAGAGCACCGGTCCGGGGCCGAGGATCACCACGCCGGAGGGCATGTCCCTGGACGCCTTCAACGCCCCGTTCCTTCAGCTGCGCTGGAAGCGCAGCGGGCAGGCTCCCGCGGGCGTGCTGCCCTTCGTGGAGTGGCTGCGCGCCGAGGACGAGGATTTCGGCCCGGACCGCCGGGTGTACATCCATCCCACGCCCAGCGACTTCTCCGCCGCCACCGGCACCACCCACGCGATCATGGCCATGCACCGCCATCCGCTGTGGCAGGGTTCGATCAAGAGGCTGCGGCTGTCCCTGGCGCCCGGCGAATCGGACGTGGTCTTCGACATCGACTCGCTGTTCACCGCCTACGACACCCGGCATGCGATCAACAATCCGGTCTTCGTGCTGGCCTGCTGGAACTATTTCCGCTGGACCGGCGACCTGGCTTTCCTGCGCGAGAACATCAACCGCATGCGGATCGCCACCCGCTACCAGATGAACGTCATGGGGGGGCTGGAGAACAACCACATCCTCAACACCTGGCCGGGTCACGACGGGCTGGCCGGCTGGGTCCGCAACCCCGACGGCACCAGGGCGTTCCGCCCGGGGCACGGCCTGGGCAACAACTACTACGACCTGCTGCCGTTCGGGTGGAAGGACTGCTACGCGACGATGCAGTACTACGCCGTGCTGCAGGCCATGGCCGACATCGAGCGTGCGGTGCAGGCGAATCCGGGGTGGGGCATTCCGCTGGGGACGATCTCCATGAACCCCCGGATGCTGCGCGACCACGCCGACGCCGTCCGCCAGATCGGCAACGAGCTGTTCTGGAACGAAGAGACCGGCCGGTACGTCGCCTGCATCGACCGTGAGGGCGGGATTCACGATTACGGCTACACCTGGCTGGGGCTGGAGGCCGTGTGGTACGGCTTTGCCACCGAGGAGCACGCCCGGGCGATCATGGACTGGATCAGCGGGCGGCGGACCGTCGAGGGCGACACCTCCACCGGCGCGGACATCTACCACTGGCGCTTCGGACCGCGGGTCTCCACCCGGCGCAACGAGGAGTGGTACGGGCAGGCCTGGATCAGCCCCGAGGCGATTTCCTGGGGCGGGCAGATCCAGGACGGCGGCGCGGTGCTGGGCTTTGCCTTCTACGACCTCATGGCCCGCCTGCGGGTTTACGGGCCCGACGACGCCTGGCAGCGGCTGGAGGCCATTCTGGAGTGGGAACGGCAGGTCCGCGAGGCCGGCGGGTACCGCGGTTACTATGCCGAGGGGCGGCAGGGCACCACCCTCCAGGGAGGCGGCACGGCCGGCGGCATCGGCATCGATTCGGAGTTCTTCGAGTCCAGCCTGCCTCCGGCCTTCGTGATCGAGGGACTGATCGGGCTTGCTCCTCGCGCCGACGTGGTGAGCATCGCCCCGCGCCTGCCGTCGGGTGTTCCTTCGATCGTGGTTCGCGACCTGATGTGCTACGGGGCCCGGATGGATATCCGGGTTTCCGCCGACCGGATCGTCCTCGAACTGAAGGATCCGCCGCGGCGCGAGATCCTTCTGGCACCGGAGGGCTCCTGGAAGCTGGAGGGTTCGCAGGCCGCCGTGGAGCGGTTCATGCTGGTCGAGCCGGGGCGCTTCGTGCTGGTGCGGTCCTGAGCCGCAGCGGCCGCCGGCGCCCCCCGGGAGGTCGAACATGCCGGCTGTTCATCGCACCGCGGGCGCCGCGTGCGTCGCGGCGGTCTGGGCCGCATTGGCGGCCGGGGCCGATCCGCCCCGGGCGGCGGATCCGGCCGGACGCCGGCCCAACATCATTCTGATCCTGACCGACGACCAGGGCTACGGCGACCTCGGCCGCCACGGCAACCCGGTGATCCGCACGCCGCACCTGGACCGGCTGTACGACGAGGCGGTGCGGTTCGAGGACTTCCAGGTCAGTCCGACCTGCTCGCCGACCCGCTGTGCGATCATGACCGGCGGCCACGAGTTCCGCTCCGGCGTCACCCACACCATCTACGAGCGCGAGCGGATGAGCCTGCAGGCCTTCACCCTGGCCGAGGCCCTGAAGGGCGCCGGCTACGCCACCGGCATCTTCGGCAAGTGGCACCTGGGCGACGAGGACGCCTGTCAGCCCGGCCGCCGGGGCTTCGAGGAGGTTTTCATTCACGGCGCCGGCGGCATCGGCCAGACCTACCCGGGCAGCTGCGGCGACGCCCCGGGCAACCGCTATTTCGACCCGGTGATCCTGCACAACGGCACCTTCGTCAAAACGTCCGGCTACTGCACGGACGTGTTCTTCGACCAGGCCGCCGCCTGGATCCGCGACCGCAGCCCGGGCAGGCCCTTCTTCTGCCTGATCACCCCCAACGCCCCGCACACCCCGCTGGAGGTGCCGGAATCCTACGTTCGCCTCTACGCCGGGCTGCCGGAGGTTCTCGCGGCCGCCGCCACCCGGCCGGGCGACGCTCCGCGCGCGGACGTTGCCGACCAGCTGGCCCGCTTTCTGGGCATGGTCACCAACATCGACGACAACGTCGGCCGGCTCCTGCAGCGGCTCGAGCAGTGGGGGATCGATCGCGACACGCTGGTGATCTTCATGAACGACAACGGCGGCACGATCGGATGCCGGATTTTCAATGCGGGCATGAAGGGAGCCAAGGGGACGCCGCATTACGGGGGCATCCGGGCGATGTCGCTGTGGCGCTGGCCGGGCACGCTGGCGCCCGGCACGGTGCGGGCTCTGGCCGCCCATGTCGATCTCTTGCCGACGCTGGCGGCCCTGGCCGGCGCGAAGGTGCCGCCGGAGGTCGCGGGGAGACTCGAAGGCCGCAGCCTGCTGCCGGCGCTGGTCGATCCTGCAGGCTTTACCGACGACGACCGCGTGCTGGTCACGCACGTCGGACGCTGGCCGCCGGGCACGCCGCCGGCCAAGTACGGCCCCTGCAGCGTGCGCTGGCGGCAGTTTCTCCTTCTGCCGGCGGGGGACAGGCCCCCGGAGCTGTATGACGTGCGCGCCGATCCCGGGCAGACGCGCGATCTGGCCGCCGCCCGTCCCGAGGTCGTCGAACGCCTCAGCCGGGCCTACGACCGCTGGTGGGAGGAGATTCTGCCGTGCCTGGTGAACGAGGACGCCTACAAGACCGCTCCGGCGGTCAATCCGTTCAAGGAGCGTTACTGGCGGCAGTTCGCCGGGCCCGGTCCCAACAGCGTGCCCCCGGGCCTTACGGCCCCGGCAGGTGCGAGCCGATGAAACGGGCGGCGCTGCGGATCGTCCCGGCGGCCCTGGCCGTGCGGGCGGCCATCCGGCCTGCATCCGCGGCCGAACCGCCCCCGCGGCGGTCCGGCGGGTTCAGTCCAGGCCGGTCATCCACTGGCGGACCGAATCGGCGGCCAGCTGCACGATGCGGTCGCGCGGCGCGCCGGCATCCTGGGCTTCCATCATGCGGCGGACCAGCGCGCTGCCGATGATGGCTCCGTCGGCGACCGAGCAGACCAGCCGCACGTGCTCGGGGGTGCTGATGCCGAAACCCACCACCACCGGCAGCCGGGACACCTCGCGCAGGCTCGCGACCTGCTCCGGCAGGTCCGGCGGGAGCTGGGCCCGCTCGCCGGTGATGCCTGCCACGGACATGTAGTAGACGAAGCCGGTGGATGTGCGGGCGATGCGCTCGCGCCGCTGCGGACCGGACGTCGGGGCCACCAGCATCGGCAGCCGCAGGCCGTGCCCGGCCAGGAGGGCGGCGGTCTGCGGGGCTTCCTCCAGGGACAGGTCGGGAATGATGAGTCCGTCCAGGCCGGCGTCGCGGGCCATGGCGGCGAAACGCTCAGGCCCGACGCGGTGGACGATGGAGTACGACCCCATGGCCAGCAGGGGAAGGTCGACGCGCCGCCGGACGCGGGCGACCATGGCCATGATGTCCCGGATACGGACGCCGCCGGCCAGCGCCCGGGTGAACGACGCCTGGATGGTCGGCCCGTCGGCGATGGGATCGGAGTACGGCAGGCCCAGCTCGACGGCGGTGACGCCCAGGCCGGCCAGAGCCTCCAGGACGGCCTCGGTGGTCTGCAGGTCCGGCAGCCCGGCGGTCACGTAGGGCAGCAGGCCCTTGCGGCCGCGGGCGGCCAGGTCGGCGAAGGCCTGATCGATGCGGTTGGACGCGGACGGTTCGGTGCTCATGTCGCATGGCCCGGATGGAGGCCGGCGCCGTGCCGGCCGGAGAGCGGGACTATAGCCGCCCGGGCGGGGCGATTCCAGACCCGCGGCGGTTGACCCCGGCGCGGCGATGGTCGATACTGCCCCGGTCCCGGACAGTCCGCCACGGCCGGATCGCCCCGCGGAGCCTGCAGCCCGTGAATGCCCTGGTTTTCGATCAGCAGCTGCGATACGACACCCGCTTTCCCGAGCCCGAACCGGCGGAGTCGGAGGCTCTGGTGCGGGTGAGCCTGGCCGGGATCTGCGCCACCGACCTGGAGATCGTGCGGGGGTACATGGGCTTCCGCGGCGTGCTGGGGCACGAGTTTACCGGCACGGTGGTCAAGGGCTCGCGTCCCTGGCGCGGCAGGCGTGTGGTCGCGGAGATCAACTGCGTCTGCGGGAAGTGCAACATGTGCGTCAGCGGGCTGGCCAACCACTGCCGGCGGCGCACGGTGCTCGGCATCGAGGGCCGCGACGGGGCGTTTGCGGATTTCATCGCCGTGCCGGAGCGCAACCTGGTGGAGGTGCCGGCGGCGCTGAGCGACGAGCAGGCGGTCTTCGTCGAGCCGCTGGCCGCCGCCTATCAGGTGATCAAGCAGGTCCCCATCGAGAAGCGCATGCAGGCGGCGGTGGTGGGTTCGGGGCGGCTGGGGCTGCTGGTCGCCCAGGTGCTGGCCGCGACCGGCTGCCGGCTGCTGGTCGTCGGCCGCAACGAGCGGACGCTGGATTTCTGCGAGAAACACGGCATTCAGGCGATCGCGGTGTCCCAGCTGGTGCCCAGGGGCGACCGGGACGTGGTCGTCGAGTGCAGCGGCTCTCCGGCGGGCTTCGAGGTCGCGGCCCGGCTGCTGCGTCCGCGCGGCACGCTGGTGCTCAAGAGCACCTACGCCCACTCGGCGGCCCTGGACCTGGCACCGGTGGTGATCAACGAGATCACCGTCGTCGGCAGCCGATGCGGACCCTACGCGGATGCGATCAACGCCCTGGCCCGACGCCAGATCGACGTCGAATCGATGGTGACCCGCCGCATGCCGCTGAGCCGGGGCGTCGAGGCCATGGAGATGGCCGCCGATCCGCGGCACATCAAGGTGCTGCTGAAGATCGGAGCCTGAGGCGGCGGACGCGGGTGACGCGGCCCTGGAAGGAGGCACGGAGGCCATGCGCGAGGATCACTGCGGCGATCTGACCCTGCTGCGCTTCGAAACCCTGGCCCGGCAGCCGGGCCTGGCTCACGCGGTGACCACCCGCCCTCACAACTTCGCCCCTCACCGCGGTCCGGGGCGTGAGCACGCCCTCGGCCGGCGCGAGCAGGTCTGCGGCATCCTGAACCTGCCCTTTGCGCGTCTGACTTCTCCCGCCCAGGTCCACGGCGCCGACATCCTGGTCGTGGAGGACGGCGACATCGGCCGCGGACGCGACGGCCGGGACTCCGCGGTGCCGTACGTCGACGGTCTGATCACCGATCGTCGCGGCGTGCCCCTGGTGCTGCTCTCGGCGGACTGCCCGCTGGTCTGCGCCTGCGACCCGGACCGGCCGGCAATCGGGGCGGTGCATGCCAGCTGGAGAGGCACCGTCGCGGGAGCCGCGACCCGGATGGTCGACATGATGGAGAGGCAGTTCGGCACCAATCCGTCGCGCCTTCTCGCGGCCATCGCCCCGTCGGCCGGCCCGTGCTGCTACGAAGTCGGGCACGAGGTCCGGCGGATCGCCCGCACCCGTCTCGAATCGGCCGACCGGTTCTTCATCGAGCGCGGCGGGCGGCTGTTTTTCGACCTGTGGGAGGCCAACCGGCGCCAGCTGATTGACGCGGGCATGCCGGCGGCGGCGATCGAGGTCGCCGGCCTCTGCAGCATCTGCGATCAGCGTTTCTGGAGCCACCGTCGCGACGGCCCGGAGACCGGACGGACTGCTCTGTTCGTCGGCCTGCACGGGTAGGCGGAGCATCCGCTCGCGCGGCGGAACGGGCGGGGCACAGCAGCGAGACCGATCGTGGAAACGTCAGCCCACGACCACACCGACCGTGCCGCCGGATGTCCAGAGGACGGCGGGTTGCGCTGCCCGGCCTGCGAGTACAACCTCACCGGCCTGGACTCGGCGCGCTGTCCGGAATGCGGAAGGCCTCTGGACTGGCCCGCGATCCGCCGGGCCCGCGACCAGGAGGCCGCCCGGCGCGGCACCTGCTGGGAGCGGTGGCCACTCCCGCTCAAGCCGGCAGCCTTCCTCGCCACCGCCTTCCAGGCCGCCCTGCTGCCCTGGCAGCTGGCCCGTTGCCTGCCCGGCCGTCCAAGAACTGCGGGGCCGCTGCTGTTCCTGGCAGTCTGCCTCTCCATCGCCGCGATCACGGCAGGCCCGGTCAACCACCGCGAAGAGGTGGTTCCATGGCTTGTGGGCGTCGCCTCGCACGTGCTCGTGCAGACCCTGGTGTTCGGCCTGGCCCTGCCGCTGCCGCAAGTGAGACGTCCGCTGCGGTTCTGGCTGTCGGTGACTTGTTATACCAGCTGGCCGCTGCTGCCGGAGGCCAGGCTGGGCGGTCCCGTGCTCCTGGTGTTCCATGAAGGGTGCAATCTCTGGCCCTTCTCGCGGCTGATCGGCGGCGAGTCCAGCCTGCCGGTCAGTCTGGTGTACTACCTTTGGTGGCTCGACCTGGCGATCATCGGCCTGCTCCGGCTGGCCCCGCGGCACCGCCGGCGCATCGTTCTGCTGATTGTCGCGGTGCCGGTCATGACCGTGGTCTCGAGCTACACCGGCTGCCAGCTCGGCAGCCTTCTGATCGGCGGGTTCTGACCGGGCGGCCGGCCGAGGAGCGCCGCCGGCGGGCCGATTCCGCGCCGCGGGCCGGTCCGGGCCCCGCGAAGGCCGTCCGGGGGGGCTCAACCGCGGGCATGGACCGCCGCCAGGGCGCGGATGAACTCCGGGTTCGTGCCGCAGCAGCCGCCGATGATATTGGCTCCGGCGGCGACGACGGCGCGGGAATGCTCGGCAAACTCCTCGGGGGTCATGCGGTAGACGATGCGGGTGCCGTCGATCTCGGGCAGCCCGGCGTTGGCCTTGACCCAGATGGGCTTGTCGGTGACCGCGCGCATCAGCGCGGCGACCTTGACGTAATGCTCGATGCCCAGGCCGCAGTTGCAGCCGACGATGTCGGCCCCGGCGGCGACCAGCCCATCGACCGCCTGCTCGGGCGTGACGCCCATGTTGGTGCGGGTTTTCTCCCGGCCCGAGTCGAAGGTCATGCAGCCGACCACCGGAAGGCCGGTAGTCTTCGCCGCCCGCACCGCCGCCACGGCTTCGGCCAGCTCGGTCATCGTCTCGACCATGATGGCGTCGGCCCCGCCCTCGGCCAGGGCCGCGGCCTGCTCGCTGAAGGCCTCGTACAGCGACTCGGCGGTGACCTCGCCGGTCAGGATCATCTTGCCGCTGGGTCCCATGGAGGCGAAGACCAGGGCCCTGCCGCCGGCGGCCTCACGACTGAGCCGCACCCCGGCGGCGTTGAACTCGCGCACCCGGTCCTCCATGCGGTGACGGGCCAGGATGAAGCGGTTGGCTCCGAAGGTATTGGTCAGGATGATCTGCGCCCCGGCCTGGACATACGACTCCGCCACCTGCCGCACCAGCTCGGGGTGGGAGATGTTCCACTCCTCGCAGCAGGCTCCGGCCGGCCGGCCGAGCTTGTCCAGCTCCGTGCCCCAGGCACCGTCGCAGATCGTAACCTTTCCGGTGAAATCGGCCGCGGTGATGGCCATTGCCCGCACCTCGCTTTCCGGGCGGCGCTCCCCCCCGGGCCCGCGGGCGTATTGTAGCCGGGCGCGGCCGGAGAGGCACGAGCGGCAGCCAGGTCCCCCGGACGGCACCGGCGGTCGCTGCCGTGCGGTGCACTCGCCGGGCCCGTGCCGGCGGGATTTTCCGGTCCCATCCGGGGGCACCGGGCTTTTCCGCCGCCGCCGGCGCGGCTAGAGTGTCGCGGGCCGGAGGGCGGCCGGGGTGAACCGCCGGGGCCTTCCGGCGGCGCGAGGGAACCGGCGTGAACATCATCCGCGAACCGAAAGTGTATTTCCTCGGCCGGCAGGACATCGACGCCGGCGAGCTGGATCGCTTCCTGTCCGACCACCAGGTGTCCCGCTGGACGACCGACACCGAGGTGGCCGGGGAGAAGCTGTCCGAGGTGGCCGGGCGGGTCTGCTACATGAGTTTCGCCCGGCCGCGGCCCGGGGGCAATGCCGCCTACCTGCGGCACATTCTGGAGGTCGGGCACGGCAGCGTCCTGGAGCACGCGGTGTTCAGCTTCATCATCACCGGCGTGTCCCGCAGCTTCACCCACGAGCTGGTCCGCCACCGGGCCGGCTTCGGCTACTCCCAGCTCTCGCAGCGTTATGTCGACGAGTCGCAGGCCGGCTTCGTGGAGCCGGACTGCATCGCCGCGGATCCGGAGCTCCACGCCGTCTGGACGGAGGCGATCGAGGCCTGCCGCACGGCCTATGCCCGTCTGGTCGAGGCCCTGACCGCCCGCTTCGCGCACCTGCCTGACGCGACTGCCCGGCGCAAGCTGGCCCGGCAGGCCGCCCGGTCGGTGCTGCCCAACGCCACCGAGACGAAGATCTTCGTCACCGCCAACGCCCGGGCCTGGAGGCACTTCATCGAGCTGCGCTGCAGCGAGCACGCCGAGGTGGAGATCCGCAAAGTTGCCGCCGCGATCCTCCAGCGGCTGCAACGGGAATCGCCGAACCTGTTCGGGGACTATGCGTGGGTGAGTCTGCCCGACGGCACCCGGGCCGCAACGACGCCGCACCGGAAGGTCTGAGGCCCGGGGCATCCCGGGACGCTGGCGGCGGCATGGACCGGCCGCCGCCCGGCCGGCCCGTCAGGCCGTCAGCCAGGCGGCCAGGAGATCGACGGCGGCCTGCAGGTCCTTGCGGTGTACGGATTCGCAGACCGTGTGGACATACCGGGTGGGCACCGAGAGGGTCATGGTCCTGCGGCCGATGCCGGTCCGCTGGATCATGGCCGCGTCGGTCGAGCCCAGCGGCAGCACCTCGAGCTGATGCGGAATCTTGCGCCGCCGGGCCAGGTCGATGAACTCGTCCAGCAGGCCGCGGTCGCTGATCGAGCCGCCGTCCATGACCTTCAGGGCCACGCCCGCGCCCAGGCGGGTGATCGACTCGGCCGCGTCGATGCCCGGGGTGTCGCAGGCCAGGGTGGTGTCCACGGCGATACCGATCTCCGGGTCGATGCCGAACACGCCGGGCCCGGCCCCGCGGAGTCCGACCTCCTCCTGAACGGTGGCCAGGTAGCAGATCTCGTAGCGGCTGCGCCGGCCGGCCTTGCGGATGGCGTTGATCGCCACCCAGCTGGCCACGCGGTTGTCCATGGCCTTGCCGGTGCAGACGTCGCCGATGACCTCCATCGTCTGGACCAGGGTTACCGGGTCGCCGATGCGGACGAGCTTCTCGACCTCTTTCTTCTCCAGGAACAGGTCGACGAAGAACTCGCTGATCGTCGGAATCTTCTTCTTCTCTTCCTCGGTGGCCACGTGGATCGGCCGGCCTACGGGATTCAGCACGCCCGGCAGGTCGCGCCGTCCCTGCACCAGCACCCGCCGGGCAAACAGGTTGCGGGGGTCGAATC
>CAZSYS010000024.1:5717-14041 GCA_964611365.1 uncultured Planctomycetales bacterium | reverse complement strand
CACCCGCAGCCGCCCGTGGTCGTCGATGTGGCGGACGTAGAAGCCGATCTCGTCGATGTGGCAGGCGATGGCGACCTTCGCCGGGGGCCGGCCGCCGCGCCGGCCGGGTTTCCTGCGGCAGATGAGGTTGCCCATGGGGTCGGTGCGGACCTCGTCGAACAGGTCCCGGACCTCGCGGGCGATGAGTTCGCGGACGCGTTCCTCGCGCCCCGGCACCCCGGGGGTTTCGCACAGCCTCTTGAGCAGCTTCATGGCGGGCCTACTTCTCCTGGTTGACCAGCTCCCGGAAATCCCGGATCAGCCGGACGGTGACCGGGCCGGGCCGTCCGTCGCCGATCGGCCGGCCGTCGATCTTCGTCACGGGAATGACCTCGGCGGCGGTGCCGGTCAGGAAGCACTCGTCGGCCACGTACAGATCGCTGCGGGTCAGGTCCATCTCCTGCACGACGACCTGGCGCCGGCGCAGCAGCTCGATGGCCGCGTTGCGGGTGATGCCCTCCAGGACGCCGGCGTGGATCGGGGGCGTCTGAACCGCCCCGTCGCGGACGAGGAAGATGTTGTCGCCGGTGCACTCGGAGACGAAGCCCACGTGGTTGTACATGATCGCCTCGAGCACGCCGGCGTCGGCGGCCTCGATCTTGGCCAGGATGTTGTTGAGATAGTTGAGGCTCTTGATCCGCGGCGAGAGGGCATTGGGGTGGTTGCGCATCACCGAGGCGCTGATCACCTCCAGACCCTTCTCGTAGAGTTCGCGCGGATAGAGTTCGATCTGGTCGGCGATGATGAACACCGAGGGGTTGGCCGTCCGGGTCGGCGTCAGCCCGAGGTATCCCACGCCGCGGGTCACGACCAGGCGGATGTAGCCGTCGACCACGCTGTTGGCCTGGAGGGTCTCGCCGATGGCGGCGGTGAACTCCGGGCGGGTCATGGGCAGGTCCAGCCGGATCGCCCGGGCGCCGTCCTCCAGGCGTTTGAGGTGCCGGTCCAGGCGGAAGACCCGGCCGCCGTAGGCTCGCAGCCCCTCGAAGACGCCGTCGCCGTAGAGCAGTCCGTGGTCGAAGACGTTGATGGCGGCCTCGGCCACCGGCACCAGCCGGCCGTTGAGCCAGACCTTCAGGTCCTGCCGGGGAGCCCACGGGTTGGGATGATCGAAGCGCATGTCTCGGCTGCCCCCATGACGGCCGGCGTCGCGGCCCGGGCCGCTTACCCGCGGCCGCTTCTGATCCTGCCGTCTTCCAGGGTGACGATCCGATGGGCCGCGGCCGCCACCTGCGGATCGTGCGTCACCATCACGATCGTCTGGCCGTCGCGGTTCAGCGCCCCCAGGAGGCCCATGATCTCCCGGCCGGTGGCGGAATCCAGATTACCCGTGGGTTCGTCGGCGAGCAAGACGCGCGGCCGGTTGGCCAGCGCCCGGGCGATGGCCACGCGCTGGCGCTCGCCGCCGGACAGTTCGTTGGGCTTGTGCCGCAGCCGGGCCGACAGCCCGACCTGCTCGAGCACGTGCGCGGCGTCCCGCCGGTGCTCCGACCGCGCCCGGATCCACCCGGCCACCGACCGGCGCACCATGCAGGGCACCAGCACGTTCTCCAGCACGTCCAGCTCCGGCAGCAGGTGGTAGAACTGGAACACGAAGCCGAAGGTCGCGTTTCGCAGCCCGTCGCGGCGCGACGCCGGTCCGGCGAACAGGTCCTGCCCTTCGAAGCGCACCGTGCCCCGGTCGGGCACGTCGAGGGCTCCGAGAATGTGCAGCAGCGTGCTCTTGCCGCTTCCGGAGGACCCCATGATGGCCACGAACTCGCCGCGCGCGATCGACAGCGACACCCCGCGCAGCACCGGCAGCTGGACGCGGCCGAGCTGGTAGGTCTTGTGCACGCCGCCGGCCTGGAGGATGACGTCGCTCATGGGTGATCGCTTCGTCGGGCGCGCCCGGCCTCCCCGGCGCCGCCGGTCACTCGTAGCGCAGGGCCTCCACCGGCCAGACGCGGGCGGCACGCCGCGCGGCCACCAGCGAGCCGGCGATCGACGCCAGCACCGCCACCAGGTAGATGACGCCGGCATCCCAGGCCTTGACCGTACTGGGAATGCGGTCGAAGGCGTAGACCTCGGCGTTCCAGACCTCCAGCCGCGGATCCAGCCGGCGGAGGAAGTCCTGGAACTCGTTGATCCGCCAGACGAAGGCCGTGCCCAGCATCGTGCCCAGGGCCCCGCCGATGAGACCCACCGCCGCCCCGTAGGCGATGAAGATCTGGGCGACGCCCAGCGACGTCGCCCCGACGCTGCGGATGATCCCGATGTCCCGCGTCTTCTGCTGCACGATCATGTGGAAGATCACCCCGACCAGGAACACCGCCACCACGCTGACCACCCCGAACAGCGTGGTCACCAGCACCTTCTCCTTCTCCACCGCGCCGATGAACCTGGCCTGCTTCTCCTCCCAGGTGAGGATCATGACCCGGCGGATCAGCTCCGGCGTGCGCAGGCCCTCGATGCGGCCCGCATAGAACTCCCGCCAGCGCTCCACCAGCAGGTCGCGGGTCCGGCGCGGATCGGCCCCGGGGCGCAGCTTGATCTGCACCTGCGTGGTGCGCGGCGGAATCGTGCCCCCGCCGGCCTCCCCGCCGAGCCGCTGCTCGTCCATCTCCAGCACGTCCTGCAGGAGGTCGAAATCGACGTACACGCTCATCGAGTCGATGTCGTACACCCCGGTGCGGCAGTCGTCGACGTACCGGAAGAGCTTGCTGGGCATGCCCGACCCGGTCTCCAGCGGCTTGCCGGTGTCGGTGAAGGGCACGAACGTCAGCGTGACCGGGTAGCCCCGCCAGTAGTAGCGGGTGAAGGTGCCGTCCGGCTCGCGCCGGGCGCAGAGGTCCGTGCCGATGATCGCCCCGGGCAGCTCCCGCCCGTACCAGCCCGGCGCCGTCGGCCCGCCGGATTCCTCCGCCGGAACCGGAGCGTAGTAGCCCGGCCGGTTGTAACGCAGGCTCTCCTCGATCGGGGCTTTGGCCACCTGCGCCGGATCCGCCAGCGCCCGCCACCGCTGCCAGGCCGCCTCCAGGTCCGGCGGCAGAGCCGGCCGGCCGGCCTCGTCGAACCCCACGCACGGCATCCGCACCGGGCCCAGCGTCGACGTGCCCGGGTAGTAGGTCTCGTAGAAAAGGCCCTTGCCGAACTCATTGACCCGCATGGTCTCGGCCAGGCGGATGCCCACGATCTGCGCCGGCTTGGTGATCTGGTCGGTCGGAAAGCGGATCACGCCGTAGCTGATGATCACCGGCGTGGCTTCCTCGATCTGATCGGGCATTTCGGCCTTGATCCGATCGATGAACTCCTGATAGAAGGGAAAACCCTGCAGCGAGGCGTTCTCCATGATCAGGTCGCCCAGCATCCCCCGCGACCGGTCGCGCACCATCTGCAGGAAGCCGCCCATGACGCTGACCACGATCAGCACCATGGCCGTGCACAGGCACACCGCCGCCACCGCGAAGAACGCGATCCGTCGCTTGCGGAGATAACGAAGGCAGAGGAAGAGCTTGTACACGCCGCCTCGCGCACCTCGTGATGGGCGGTCCCGGTGCTCCCCGGCGGCCGCCGACCGGCTCCGGGGGTGCGGCCAGCTTACCCGCCGGACGGACGGCTTCAAGCGCACCTGCGGCAGAGATCAGAAGCCGCCGAAGCCGGTCTGCAGATCAAGCACCTCGGTCACGAGATTGCGGATGAAGGCGGTGGCGATGCTGGTGGTCAGGTCGGCGGCCGACTCGGCGCAGGCCACCTGAACAAGCGAGCCCCCGGTCAGAAGGGCCGACCACACCGCCCAGCGCACTCCGCGTTCCCACAGAAACCTGCTCAAGACGTTTCTCCGGGCTCGCGCTGCGATCCGGGCGCGAGCATCGAGCTGGCCGAAACAAACCCGTCCGGCGGTTCAGGCCCGCGCCGGCCTTCACTCCGGCCGCGTGGACGGGGCCTCCGACGGCACCACCGTGGGAGTCTCGGACGCCGGCGGAACCAGCTGCGGCTGCCCGGAGGCCTCCATCGTCCGTCCCGGCATGGCCGCCGTGGCCGGGTCCTGCACGGAAATCTCCGAGACGGTGTAGATCGGGACCGGCGGAATGGTGCCGTGCAGCAACTCGCGGCTGCTGGCCCGGATGGCCACGAACTTGCCGTAGTACTGCACCGGATCGATCGGGCTGCCCTCGGGAACCTCGATGTAGGCCAGCGTGCGGTCATTCGACGGATCGACCACCCGCCATCGCTTCGGCCGGTGCTCCAGCCCGCTGTAGATCCCGCTCACGCGGATCTCGCCCCGCACCGCGATGTCGTCCGTGCGGAACACGTTGTCGCTGCGGATCTGGGCCCGCGCCGCCGCCTCCCGGTCGGCTTCGGTGATCGCCCGGCGGGTCAGCTCCCGGATCTCCTCCACCGCGGAAATGAGCTCCGACTGCCCGTCGATCTGCTTGATCCGGCTCTCGGCGTACAGCCGGGCCACCTCGTCCTCCTCCTGGGCGGCCAGGGGGCGCAGCCTGGCCAGGATGCCGCCGAACGACCGCTCCGAGGCCGGCTTGGCCATCTCCGCCTTGATCTCCGCCTCGATCGCCGACACCGTGGCCTGCAGCTCGTCCAGGGCCTCCAGCTCCCGCTCCTGGGCCGCACGAAGGCTCGGCCGGGTCGCCGCCAAGGCCACCGCCGGGCGGGTCGCCGGCTTCTGGGCCAGCCTCAGGTCGCCGGCCTTGATCGGCTCCACCTTACCGCTCCCGGCGGCCTCGACCGCTCCGGCCGCGGCCGGACCGCGGGTCACGAAGTCGCCGTGGATCCAGACATACGCGCCCGGCGGAGGGGCGATCTTCAGCACCGCCCCGTCGGCCGTATCGCCCAGGATCTCCACCCGCGAACCCTTGCCCAGCTTGATCTGCCGCGCGTAGCGGCGGTTGTCGATCTCGCTGCCGGCGTAAACCCACGCGGTGTCGTTCAGCACGCCGGTGCGGTCGTCGACCCGGTCGATGAACTCCTTGTCCACCAGGCTGAAGCAGCCTGCCGGCGGCACGATTTTCAGCCAGCCGAACTCACTGCCGACGATCGTCACCCGGTCGCCGGTGTTGAGCTTGGCCACCGGGTAGTAGTTCGTGCTGAACCCGCTGCGCACGTAGACGTTCTCCCCTTTGACCAGGCCCGGCTCCCCGCCGGGAACGTCGACCGCCGGCTGCGTGCTCTGCGCGAGCGCCGCCCGGCCGACCAGGGTCAACACCGCCAGCATCCATGTCTTGTGTCGTGTGTGCAGGGTCATGGCAGCCTTTCCTTGGATCAACAGCCACCGCGGCGCGCGCCGCCGTTATGCCGGTTCGGGGATGGCTTCACGCCGCACGGCGGATCCGTTCACCTCGAGACCGACGCGCCCGGACCCCCGGACGATGGTGTCGATCCTGTTCGCGGCGGCCGCGCCATCGCCGGATTCATCCCCGGGCAAGCCTAATCCTGATGCGCCAACCTGTCAACCAGAGGGGTAACGGAAATCCGCCACCGGCTCCCGGCGCCGGCCATCGGGCTGAAACCCCCCGAAGCCGTTATGATAAGGCCCGGCGGGGCGCGGCGCGGACCGCCGCCTCTGGCCCCCGCGGAAAGGCCGGACGTGTCCTTGCAAGCCCGCGTCTGCCTGCAGAAGGCTCAGGCAACACCGTCAGTCGCGGCGGTGCTGCGGGCGGTCGCCGGCCACGGGGAACCGGTCGTGCTCGACAGCGCCGCGGTCGGCCTGCCGGCCAGTCGCTACACCATCATCGCCTGCCGGCCCGACGCCGTCCTGGAGACGCCCCCGGGAGGGCCGGATCCATTTGCCGCCCTCCAGCAGCTTTGCGACCTGGCAGACGGCTGTCCGGCACCCGCCGGCGGCCCGCCCCTGCCATTTGTCGGCGGCTGGGTCGGCTACCTGGGCTACGAGGCCGGCCGCTACATCGAGTCGCTGCCAACATCGGCGATCAGGGATATCGACCTGCCCGTGGCCCGTTTCGGTTTCTACCCGGCGGCCGCAGTTCACGACGCCCTTACCGGTGCCTGGACCCTGGTGGCCGCCCGGATCGCCGCCGACCCCGAATGTCCCTGCGATCGCCGGCCGGCCGACCGGCTGGCCTTCTATCAGCAGCTGCTCACCGAAGCCGCGGGTCTGGACCAGGAGAGCCCGGCGCCGGCTCCTCCTCCGTCGGCCGAAGACCACAACCTGAGCGTGGATGCATACTTACGAATGGTTCAGGCCGCCCGGGAGTACATCGCCGCCGGGGATGTCTTCCAGGTCAATCTTGCACGACGGGAAACGATGACCCTCCGGGAACCGCCGGTGAACACCTATCTGCGACTGCGGCAGGCCAACCCGGGGGCCTATGCCGCTTTTCTGGCCTGGGGAGGCTCGGCCGCTGGAATGCCGACCCCCAGGCTGCGGGCGATCCTGTGTTCCTCTCCCGAACTGTTCCTCCACCTGGACGGGCAGGGCCGGGTGGTCACCCGTCCGATCAAGGGCACCCGGCCCCGGTCCCCCGACCCGCGGCTCGATCAGGCCCTGCGAGCTGAGCTTGCCGCCAGCCCCAAGGACCGCGCCGAACTAGCCATGATCGTGGACCTGGAGCGCAACGACCTCGGCCGCGTGTGCGTCTACGGCAGCGTCCGGGTCCAGTGCCCGGCCGACAGCCCGGCCCGACCTTATGAACTGGAGTCGCACGCCACGGTTCATCACCTCGTCGCCAGCGTGACCGGCCGGTTGGCTCCCGACCGCAGCCGGATCGACCTGTTGCGGGCGTGTTTCCCGGGCGGATCCATCACCGGTGCCCCGAAGGTGCGGGCGATGGAGATCATTGATGAACTCGAACCGACGCAGCGGTCGGTGTATACCGGGGCGATCGGATGGCTGGGTCTGGACGGCTCGATGATGCTCAATATCGCCATCCGCACGCTGATTGTGGATGCCGGACGAATCCATCTGCACGCCGGCGGGGGCATTGTGGCTGATTCGCAACCCCTTGCCGAATATGAAGAAACGGCAGCCAAGGCCGAGGGCATGCGGGTGGCCCTGGGCCTGGAGGCCCCCCGGGCCGTGCCCTGCCCGCTGGCGAGCCCAGGGACGTGAGCGAAAAGGTCTGCTTGAACGGAAGGATCATCGATGCCTCCCAGGCCACCGTATCGGCGGCCAACCCTGCGTTCCTTCACGGCGTGGGGTTGTTCGAAACCCTCCGGGCATACGACGGGCGCCCGTTCCTCCTGCGGCAGCACATCGAGCGGATGCGGGCATCTGCGGAGAAGCTGCGGCTGCAGCTGGGCAGCGTGCTGGAGAAGGTTCCGGAGGCGGTCGAGGAGGTCCTGCGGGCCAACGCTTTGCCGCAGGCCCGGATCCGCTTCACCGTGACGCCCCCGGACATCGACGCGCCGGAGAATCCCCCGACGTTGCTGGTCACCGCCCGGCCGGTGACCGGGTACCCGTCCGAGCTGTACGAGCGGGGGATGACCGTGTGCATCTGCGACGATTACCGCCAGTCGGCCCACGATCCCCTGGCCGGGCACAAGACCACCAGCTACTTCGCCCGGCTGACGGCCATGCGCCAGGCGGCGGAGCGGCACTGCGGCGAGGCCCTGTGGTTCACGCCGAACAACCTGCTGGCCGAGGGATCGATCAGCAACATCTTCCTGGTCAGGCGCGAGGACCTGATCACGCCGCCTCTGGACACGCCGGTGCTGCCGGGGGTCACCCGGGCGGTGGTGCTGGATCTGGCCCGCGAGGCGGGGATCAACGTCCGCCAGCAGGCCTGCACGATTCACGACCTCCTGGACGCCGGCGAGGTCTTTCTGACCAACGCGATCATGGAGGTCATGCCCGTCACCCGCATCGAGCGCCACGAGATCGGCGATGGACGGGTCGGGCCGGTCACGCGCCGCCTGCGTTCGGCCTACGCCGCGCGGGTCGCCGCCGGGACCGCCGGCGAGGCTTCTCGCGGCCGGTGAGCCCCCGCCGGAACCATTCCTGACCGTCCGGCGAACCCGGCGCGCGCGGGTGAGACCGGCTCATCCACGGGTTGTTGCCGATCCTGCACGCAAGCCCGGCGCGCGTGGGGGTGAGTCCATGCGCGGCCGGACGAACCGGCGGGTGCCGTATGCGACGGCCGCGATCTCCCGCCAGGCCGGCGCCCCTGCCGGCCGCTCCGGTGCTTCGCGGCGCCGGGCGCCGTACTCGATGGAGCGGCGGGCTTCATCAGGCCTTCGGCCTGAGGAAAGCTGCGTGAGTGCGAAACGGGCCGGCACGACCCGAGAGTGCGCCGCCCCCCCTCGAGGGGGGGGGGGGGGGGGGGGGGGGG
>CAZSYS010000024.1:0-5707 GCA_964611365.1 uncultured Planctomycetales bacterium | reverse complement strand
GGCGGGCCGCTACAGCGCTTCGCGTCAAGGTCGCCAGGCATGAGGTTTTTCATCCTCGGCCGCCGGCAGGCCCCGCCGGCCGGGCGGACGGGGCCATGTCATTTCGCCGGCGGTTCGTCCCGGCCGACGTCGTGAATAGCGATGTTGTTGTAGTTCATGAGCGTGCCCTTCTGGCGTTCGAGGTTGACCAGGGCGATGTTGTAGTCGGCCAGGACGCGCAGGAGGGTGAGGCGGGCGTTGGCCAGCCGTTCGTGGGCGCTGAGTTCGACTTCCAGGTTGGCCGGGTCGCGCTTCTCCATGCGGGCCCTGGTGGCGTCGAGCTGGGCCTCGCTGGCCTGGGCGGCCCGGAGGCTGGGCATGATCTGGTCGTAGCTGGTGAGGATCTCCCGCATCGCCCGGCGTACGTCGAGAATAGCCTTTTCGATCTGGACCTTGTGGCCGGCGATGGCCTGGGCCTGCTGGAGCCTGGCCTGGCGGATGGCGGCCTCGCCGGCGCGGGCTCCGATGGGCCATTCGAATTCCAGCCCGATGACATACTCATGGAAGTCGTTCATGCTGAGCTGGCTGAACGCGCGGTCGGCATTGGAGCCCAGGCCGTCGACGATGTAGCGGAACAGGGCGTCGAGCCTGGGCAGGGCCTGGTTCTTGGCCACCCCGATGGCCAGCTGGGCCTGTTCGATGGCCAGCCGGGCTTCGCGGAGTTCGATGCGGTTGGTCAGCGCGGCGGAGACCTCGCCGACGGCATCCAGCGTCAGCGGCTCGATGCTGGGCACGTCGGTGGGGATGATTTCCGCGCGGATCGACAGGTTGATCGCGGGGTCGTTCATCAGGGTCAGCAGCGCGTCCTCGGCGTCCTTGACGTCGTTGACGATGCGCACGAACTCCGCGCGGCGCTGCTGGATGAGGCTCTCGGTCTGCTTGAGCTGGACCTTGTAGACGTCCAGCCCGACGGCCTCGCGGTGCTCGAGGGACCGCAGGATGAGCTCCAGCTGGGTCAGCAGCCGGGCGGAGACGACGACGTTGCGGCGGGCCTGGTACAGCCGCCAGTAGGCCTGTTCGACGTTGAAGATCTGTTCCTGGATCTCGCGGCGGAGCTTCTCGACGCTCATGCGGCGGTCGATGCGGCGCAGCTCGATCTGGGCGCGGTTGTAGTCCAGGCCGAAGCCCTTGAGGAAGGGCTGGCGGAACTCGACGACGAACTGGTTGAAATACGAGGGGTTGAGCGTCTGGAAGATCAGGTCGGAGGAGGCGCGGGTCAGCCCGTAGCTGGTCTGGACCTGCATGCCGGAGGCCAGCAGCTTGCGCACCCCGGCCTGGAACACGCGGTTCTCGCGTTTGGTGCCTTCCAGCTGGGAGGCGCTGGGGCGGTCCTGTTTGTCGTTCTGGAAGTTGGCGAAGAACACGGCGTCGAAGGCGGCCTCGGCCTCGACGATGCGGGCGGCGTCGATGCCCGGGGCGTAGCCCTGGAACTGGATGAGGTAGCTGTTTTCCAGCGTGCGCCGGACGGCGTCCGGGAGGCTGAGGCGCACGACCTGCGGCCGGGCCAGGGAGGTGAGCCGCAGGCGGAGCTGCTCGAGGACCTGTCGTTCCCGGGCCTCCAGGTCGGGCCGGCCGATTTCCTCCTCGAGCCGCTCGAGTGCGGTGAGCGGGTCGGGCACCTGGCTGGCGATCTCCTCGGGCGAGGGGGGCTGGGTTTCGGAGGGCTTGACCAGCAGGGAGGGGGCCTCGGCCGGGGCGGTGGCGGTCGGCGTGTCGGCGGCGAGCCTGGCCCGGGCGATGTCCGCCGCCCGGCGCGGCGCGGCGGGAACCTCGGCCGGCGCCGGACCGGTCTGGCAGCCGCCCAGCAGCACGAGACACGACAAGGCCATCCGTCTTCCGGTCACCCTGATCCACCCTCGCCGGGGCATGCGGGCTCCTTGCGGTGAAGCGACCTTTCGGGGGGAGTCGATGTCGGATCCGACGGCGATCCGCGCAACGTTGCACGCCGCCGGCTCCAACCGGCGCGGGTCATTCTATGGTCCGGGGCGACGGTGTCAACGGGCGCGGCGGACGCGGGCGCGTCGTGGACCGGCGGGCGGACGCCGAGCCGGCCGGGGCGCGCGAAGCGGCGCTTGGTGTTTGGAGGTCCGGTCGGTGATAATCGCGGGGCCGGGCGCCGACGTGCGCACGAATGGCCCGTCCCGCCATCGGCAGACCACCGGAGTGCCCGTCGCATTCAGGGGCCGCGCCGGAAGCATCCGAGGCCGCAGATGATCCAGGACGCCGTCAGCCCGCTGCTTCAGGCCCATCCGGGATGGGCCATCCTGCGCGAGTACTGGCCGGTGGGAGCGGTCTCCGTCGCGGTGGCCCTGGCGGTCACGCCGATCTGCCGGGCGGCGGCCTTGCGGTGGAAGTTCGTGGACCGGCCGGACGACTTCCTCAAGCCTCACGGCCGGCCGATTCCCTATCTGGGGGGCGTGGCGATCTGCGCGGGCTGGCTTTCCGGCATCGCGACGGCGCTGTGCATCGATCCGGCGGCCGTGCGGCCGGGCCTGATGCTGGGCATTGCCCTGGCCGGGCTGGCGACGATGCTGGTGGGGCTGTTCGACGACCTGCGGGTCATGCCGCCGACGGTGAAACTGGCGTGCAACGTGCTGGTGGCCGCGATGCTGCTTTTCCTGGGGCTGGGCGACGACATCATCCAGGTGACGCTGGCGGTGACCGGCTCCAGGATCGGCCCCGGGGAGCGCTGGCTGGAACTGGCCTACTCGGTGCCGATCACGGTGATCATCGTGGTCGGGGCGTCCAACGCGACCAACGTGATCGACGGGCTGGACGGTCTGTGTGCCGGCGTGCTGGGGATCATCTCGGTGGGCTTTCTGGTTCTGGCCTGTCATCTCCGGGGATACCTGGACTCGCCGGTGGCGACGGAGCGGGTGGTGCTGGCCCTGGCCATGCTGGGGGGGGCGGTCGGGTTCCTGCCCTACAACCTGAACCCGGCGAGGATCTTCATGGGCGACGCCGGCTCGATGCTGCTGGGCCTGAACGCCGCGGTGCTGCTGCTGCTGTTCGCGGAGGAGCAGAAGATCCGCTGGATGATGGGTGCGGTGATGGTCTTCGGGCTGCCGGTGGGGGACATGTTCCTGGCGATGGTGCGGCGGTGGCGCAACGGCCGCCGGCTGATGCAGGGGGACCGCAGCCATTTCTACGACCAGCTGGTCGACCGGGGCCTGACGGTCCGGCAGACGGTGGCGTTGAGCTACGCCCTGGCGACGTTCATGGTGGCCGTCGGCGTCTCGGTGATCGTGGTGCGCACCCGTTATTCGTTCCTGGTCTTCGGGCTTGCGGCGGCGCTGCTGTGGGCGCTGGCCTGGAAGTTCAACATGGCCGGCATCGAGCCGGACCGCCGGGCCGGCGGCCCGGGGGATCGCCCGGCGGGATCCCGGAAGGAGGTCGGCGCATGAATCCGGCCGCGGACCCGCTGGCGGCGAGGAAACGGTGGTTTGAGATCTTCCCCGAGGGCGGGGTCGAGTTCCTGATCATCACCCGGGTGGGGATCGCCGGCGTTCTTCTGGCCCTTCTGGTCATCAAGGAGAGCCAGCGCAGCCTGGTCTGGCTGCTGCTGGGCGGGCTGCTGTGGATCGACCATGCGGTGGTGCTCGGATGGCTGCTGCCCATGGCCGGGGACGTGTGCGGGCGCGCCGGGGAGCCGGCGGACCGGGGCCGGGGTCTCCGGGGCCTGGGGGGCACCCTTCTGCTGGCATGCCTGCCGGCGGCCGCGGCGCTGGCGATCGTGCTGCCCTGGACGGATCTGCTGCGGCTTTTTCCCGCCCTGGCGGCGCACCGGGAGATGATCGGCCGGGTGGGCGCGGGCCTTGGGGCGGTGGTTTTCGTGGCCGCAGCCGCGGCCTGCCGCAGCCGCCTGGAGGCTCTGGGACTGAAAGGGGGCCTGTGGCGGCTGCTGATCCATGTCCCGGGCCTGCACTGGCCGGCGGTGCACCGATACGCCCGCCTGCTGAACGGGCGGATGCGCGGTCTGAATCCGCCCGCCGGTTCGGCGTCTGAGGACGGGGGAACCGGCGCGGTTCTGACCGCCTCGGACATCGTCTGGGCCCTCTGCATGCTGCCGTGGGTCGTCCAGGGCTGCCTGGCCGCGTTCCGGGGCTGGCCGCAGGGCTTTCCGGGAATGCTGCTTCCGCTGGCCGGCACGCTGATGGCCGTGGTTTTCGCGGTGGTCCAGCTGGCCGCGCTGGAGCGCGTGCAGCGGGTCTACCTCGGCTGGCTCCGGCGGCAGTGATCGGGCCGGGGCCCCGGGTCGAGGACGTTCGAGGGAGCGGCATCCATGAGACTGACGATCGTCGGCAGCGGCTACGTGGGCCTGGTCACCGGCGCGTGTCTGGCCGACACGGGCAACACCGTGGTGGGCTACGACATCAGCGCCGAGAAGGTGGCGATGCTCAACCGCGGCGAAAGCCCGATCTTCGAACCCGGGCTGACGGAGCTGATCCAGGCCAACATGCAGGCCGGGCGTCTGCGCTTCACCACCGACTGCGCCGCGGCCATGCGGCACGGGGAGGTGATCTTCATCGCCGTGGGCACCCCGCCGCGGGAGGACGGCTCCCCCGACCTGACCGCGATGCATGCCGTGGCCGACGACATCGCCGACCACATCGGCGGCCCGAAGATCGTGGTGATCAAGAGCACCGTTCCGGTGGGCACGGGCGACGAGGTGGAGCAGCGGATCAA
The DNA here is from genome assembly GCA_964611365.1 of uncultured Planctomycetales bacterium. GTDB lineage: Bacteria > Planctomycetota > Phycisphaerae > UBA1845 > PWPN01 > CALLOB01. The sequence goes on along the minus strand of CAZSYS010000024.1, from coordinate 982 downwards.
CCGCCGCTCGAAGCACCGCGTGGCGGTGGTCAACAACCCGGAATTCCTCAAGGAGGGGACCGCGGTCGATGACTTCCTGCGGCCCGACCGCGTGGTCATCGGGGCCGAGGACCCGGCCGCCGGGGCGACGGTGCGCGAGCTGCACGAGCCGTTCGTGCGCAACCAGCGGCCGATCCTGCTCATGCGCCGCAAGGCCGCCGAGATGACCAAGTACGCCGCCAACTGCTGCCTGGCGGCCCGGATCAGCTTCATCAATCAGATCGCCAACATCTGCGACGCGCTGGAGATCGACGTCAACGAGGTCCGCACCGGCATCGGCTGGGACGGGCGGATCGGCTTCCAGTTCCTCTATCCCGGCGCCGGCTACGGCGGCAGCTGCTTCCCCAAGGACGTCCAGGCGCTGGTGCACGTCGCCGAGCGGGCCGGGGTGAAGGCCGACCTGCTGCAGACGGTCCACGAAGTCAACCAGCGGCAGCGCGAGGTGCTGTTCCGCAAGATCACGGCGCGTTTCGGGCCGGATCTGTCCGGGCGGGCGTTCGGCATCTGGGGCGTGTCGTTCAAGCCCAAGACCGACGACATCCGCGAGGCCCCGGCAATCGTACTGATCGAGAAGCTGCTGGACGCCGGGGCAAAGGTCTCGGCCCACGACCCCGTGGCCCTGGGCAACCTGCAGCGGCGCTTCGGAGACCGGGTCGTCTGCTGCCCGCAGGCCTATGAGGCCCTCAGCGGGGCCGACGCGCTGGTCATCGTGACCGAGTGGAACGAGTTCCGCTCCCCGGATTTCGACGAGATCGCGCGTCGGCTCAGGCAGCCGCTGATCTTCGACGGCCGCAACCTCTACGCCCTGGACCGCATGGCCGCCCGGGGCTTCGAATACCACTCCATCGGCCGGCCGGTCGTGCGGCCGGGCTCGCGCGGCTGACGCGCGGGTGCCGGGAGGCGGCGTTTATCCGCGGGCACCTCCGGCCTGTGCGACGATCGC
>CAZSYS010000023.1:0-24700 GCA_964611365.1 uncultured Planctomycetales bacterium | reverse complement strand
GCACTATCCGAAGATCTGGCGGCTCGCGCAGGCCCGGACGTCCAAGCCGGTCAAGTTCGGCACGGTGTCGGCCCAGGTCATGGGGCTGTTCCTGGACATCCATACGCCGAAGTACAAGGACAAACGCGAGGTGGTCTGGGACATGTCGGTGGCCATGAACAAGGAGCTGCTGGCCCTGCGCGACGCCGGGTGCCGGGTCATCCAGGTGGAGGAGCCCACGCTGCATTTCCTGGCCGACAAGCACCCCCACGACCGTGAGACGATCAACTTCATGATCGACTGCCTGAACCGCGAGCTGGAAGGCCTGGACGACGTAGAGGTCTGGCTGCACACCTGCTGGGGCAATCCCAACATGCAGCGGGTGATGGAGGACAACTCGTACCGCAACTCGATCGAGCTGTACCTGGAGCGGGCCAGGGGCGACGTCTGGACGATCGAGACCCGCGACAACGGCCAGCAGGACGTGCCGCTGTTCGAGCCCTTCAAGCACGAGCTCAGAAAGAAGATCGCCATCGGCGCGGTCTCGCACCGCACGCTGCAGGCCGACCGGCCGGAGGAGGTGGCCGCGGAGATCCGCAAGGCCCTCAGGTATATTCCGCCGGAGCGGCTGGTGGTCTCCAGCGACTGCGGTTTCGGCCGGCAGGGCTGTAACCGGGAAATCGCCTTCTACAAGGCCACGGCCATCGCCCAGGGCTGCAACATCGTCCGCAAGGAGCTGGGTCTGGAAACCACCTGGATTCCGGCGGCCGATCCGGCGCTGCAGATCGACGTGCCCTGGAGCCTCAAGGACGGGACCTCCGGAGCCTGACGCACGTCGCCGCAGGAATACATCGTGGGGCGGAAATCGACGCGGCACGCTTCGGCCGGCGGCGATCGACCGGGATCGCTGCGGCCGGGGGCGCCCCTTCCGACCCGTCCATCGCAACACCACTGGGCAGCGGGCCGCGGGCCTCGGTCCCATGCCGCGCGGAGCTCCGGCGGCTCAGAGAATGCCGTACTTGCGGAAGGCCTCGGTGCTGGACATGCCGTTCTCGATCTCGCGGCGGACGAGCTTCTCGCCGCGGGCCTTCTCCAGGGCCCGCTCGATGACTTCCGTTTCGTGGCGGGCGGGGATGACCACCACGCCGTCCAGATCGGCGAAGACCAGGTCGCCCGGCTCGATCCACACGCCGCCGATCTCCATCGGACAGCGGTAGTCGATCACCGCCATGCGGACCGAGGAGTCCTGGGCGTAGCGCCCGCGGCTGAAGACCGGCCAGTTCTGTTCGAGCACGCGCGGCGTGTCGCGGTGAAAGCCGTCGACCACCGCCCCGACGGCGCCGCGGGTGCGGGCGGTGGCGGTGAGGATTTCGCCCCAGTAGGCGCAGCGCATCGTGCCGCCGCCGGTGACGTAGACCTCGCCGGGACGAAGCTGGTCCAGCGACTCGGTGAGCCTGCCGAAGGGGCGGGCCTGCGGACCGTGCACGTCGGCCACCAGGGCGGGCATCGCCCGGCCGGCCAGGCGGTCAGTCGTGCGGATCGGCTGAATCGGCTGGGGCAGAAAGCGGTGGTAGCAGCCCAGCGTGTCGAGGATGTCGCCCACCACGGGCGTGTAGAGCACATCGCACATCAGCCGGAACAGCTCGCTGTCGTCCTTCCACTCGGGCATGGGGGTCTTCCTTGCGGCGATGCCGTTCAGCGGCCCTCGGCCAGGGCGCTGCCGGCCAGAAGAAACGCGCCGGTGCCCCAGGTGAACGTTCCTTTGAGCTTGGTGGCGTAAACCTCCAGCTTGTCGGGCATGGTACCGCCGGAGACGTCGAAGACCCGGCCGTCGCCATCCACCCGGGAGGCCACGCCGCGCCAGGCACGGGCGATCACGGCGTCCCGCGGCTCAGGCAGGATCCTCAGACGCCGGGCTTCCACCAGGCTGCTGAGGATCATGGCACTGGCCGAGGTTTCCAGATAGGTCTCGGGATGATCCAGGACGGTATGCCACAGTCCGCTGTCGCGATCCTGCACGCCGGCCAGGCCGGCGATGAGCCGGGCATAGTCGCCAGACAGGCGGCGGAAATCCGCCGAGTTGCGATCCAGGACAGCCAGTGTCTGGACGTAGGACATGGCGACCCATCCGTTGCCGCGGGCCCAGAGCACGCCGACGCGTCGAGCGGTGGTCTCGTCGTACATGTGCCAGAACAGGCCGGCCTGTTGGTCGAACGTGTGGCCGCGGTAGATGTCGATCTGCCGCACGGCCTCCTGCAGGTAGCGGCGGTCGCCGGTCAGGCGGGTCAGGTGGGCAAAAGGCGGGCAGACCATGTAGAGGGTGTCCACCCAGAGCTGGCGGTTGCCCTTCCAGTGTCCCAGGCCGCCGTCGGCGGTGCGGGTGGCCTGATGGAGGATGAAGTCCGCAATGGTCAGGACCATGTCCAGACAGGCTTTGTCGCCGGTCCGCTCATACAGCAGCAGCAGCGGGTAGCCCGGGCCCCAGTAGCCGCAGTAGCCCTTGATCTGATCTGTCGGGCCGTCGGAAAGCAGGGCGCCGATGCCGCGGGCTTTCCAGTGATCGGCCCAGGTGCGGACGAAGTCGATGTAGCGGGGTTCCTTCAGGACGACGCCGGCGCGCATCATGCCGGCCATGAGCACGCCCTCGCCCCAGTCGAACGGCGGCGGCTGCGGAAAGTCCAGCAGCACGCGGTCGGCCACCTGTCGGACTCGCGGCTGCGGTGCCGGGTCGGGGCGAGCGGAAGCGGCGCAGCCGGTACCCCCGGCGACCATCGCCGCGGTGATGATCGCAGCGGCGACGATCGCCGTAGCGGCCGGCGTCGCGGCGGTCGTGCGCCTGGCCCGGGTCCTGGCGGGCGGACAAGCAGGCCGGGAGCAGGCAGGCATCGTCTGGACCCTCTGGTTGCAGCTTAAAGCGATTCAGCCGCGGACCGACCACGGAGACCGGGGGCGAGCATACCCGGCCGTCGGCGCGGGTGTCAATTTGACCCCGGCGCCGGGGCGCGAATAATAGCCCCGGCCGCGGCTCTGTCGCATCCGCAGATGCGGGCCGGCGGTCGGCCCTGCAGTCGGAGATCAGGCGATGCCATCCTCCGGGCGGACAGCCATCCTGGCCGGACTGGGTCTGCTGCTGTGCGGCGGGTGGATGCCTGCGCCGGCTGAGACCGTGATTCAGGTGCACAACCCGACCGGGCAGGACTGGCCCGAGGCCCCGGTGGCGGTGCCCTGGACGCCGGAGATGGAGAACGGGTGGAACGTCGGCCGGCAGGTGCTCGGGGACGACCGGCCGGTGGACTTCCAGCGCGATGACCTCAACGGGGACGGCAAGGTCGACGAGCTGGCCTTGCTGGTTGGGCTGAAGGCGGGCCAGACCAGGGAGTTGAAGTTCAGTCCCGGCGATTACCGTCCGCCGGCTCCGCGGGCGGCGGCGCTCATGTCGCTTAAGGGCTTCGACGGACCGGCCTGGGAATCGGACCTGACCGCCTACCGCATCTACTGGAACGCCGACAACGCGATGGACATCTTCGGCAAGACCCGGCCGAGGCTTTCCCTGGCCGGCTGGGCGACGCCCGGCGTGCCGCACAACGTGGAGAACGAGTATGGTCTGGACGTGCTCAAGGTCGGCCGGTCGATCGGCATCGGAGGCTTCGGCGCGTGGATCGACGGGCGGATCCACAAGGTCTCCAACGTGATGAAGACTCACCATATCCGGGTGGACGGGCCGATCCGGGCGGTGGTGGACCTGGAGTACGTCCACTGGCAGCCGGGGCCGTTTCCCGACCTGAGCCGGGAGCCGATCACCTCGCCGGGCGCACCGCACTACGATCTGCAGGTGCGGATGACGATCTGGGCCGGTCAGCGCTGGGGCGAGGCGGACATCACCGTCCGGCCGCACGCCGATTCCCCGATGCCCGAGATGGTCACCGGGCTGCCCCGGCACAAGGACACGACGCTGATCCGGGACCCGGCCGCCGGCATCCTGGGCCGCTGGGGGCGGCAGGCGCTGGGCGACCAGGGTGCGCCCGGGGCGGGGGACCTGGGGTTGGGCGTGGTGGTGGACCCCGGGCAGGTGACGGACTTCGGAGAGGACGACTTCAACACCTATGTCCGGCTGCGGCCGCGGGACGGGCGGGTGGTCTATCGGTACCACGGCAGCTGGTTCAAGGAGCCCGGGGCGGCGCCGTCGGCGGCGGCCTATGAAGCCATGCTGCGATCGGTGGCGGCGTTGCGGCCGGAGGTTCAAGTCCGCTAGGGCCGCCGGCAGAGCTTCCGCGATCGAAGACAGGAGGGATCGTCAGACGATGGAAACGCGGATACCGGCCGATCCGGTGCGTTACGCGATGATGGATACCGCGGCGCTGCGGGCGTCGTTCCTGATCGAGGGGCTGTTCGCGCCGGGCCGGCTTGCGCTGTTGTACGTGGAGACCGACCGGGTGGTGGTGGGGTCGGCGGTGCCGACGGGGCCGGCGCTGGAGCTGGGCACGTCCAGAGAGCTGGCCTCGGACTTCTTCTGCCAGCGGCGGGAGCTGGGGGTGCTGAACCTGGGGGCCTCAGGAACGATCACCGTGGACGGCCGGGTTTACGCCATGGGCTCCCGGGACGGCCTCTACGTCGGGCGCGGCAGCCGCGAGGTCCGTTTCGCCAGCGACGACCCCTCCCGGCCGGCCCAGTATTACCTGGTGAGCTATCCGGCGCACGCCGTCCATCCGACGGCGCACGCTCCGGCGGCCTCGGCCTCCCGGATGCACCTGGGGTCGGCCGAGGGGGCCAACGACCGCACGATTCACAAGTACATCCATGCCGAGGGCATCCGCAGCTGCCAGCTGGTGATGGGCATCACCACGCTGGCGGCCGGAAGCGTCTGGAACACCATGCCGTGCCACACGCACGCGCGGCGCTCCGAGATCTACCTGTACTTCGACCTTCCGGCCGACCATGTAGTCCTGCACCTGATGGGTCGGCCGGAGGAAACCCGCCATCTGGTGATCCGCGACCGCCAGGCGGCGATCTCGCCGGGCTGGTCGATCCACAGCGCCTGCGGCACGTCGGCCTACAGCTTCGCCTGGGCGATGGGCGGCGAAAACCAGGAGTTCACCGACATGGACCCGGTGCCGATGGGGTCCCTGGCATGATTCGCGGCCCGGCGGACAGGACCCGGCGCCGCGTGCCTCTGCGGCGGTTCATGGGCGCGGGGCTGCTGGCGGCCGGACTGGCGGTGATTGGTGCGGCGGCCGGGGGTTGCGGATCGCGCGACGCGGCCTCCGACGCGCCGCTGGTGATCAAGGTCGCGACGGTCCTGCCGGAATCGCACCCCACGGCGGCGGCGCTGCGGGTTTTCCGCGATCGCATCGAGGCCCTGTCCGGCGGGTCGATGACGGCGCACCTGTTCTTCAGCAGCGCGCTGGGCGACGCCGACGAGGCCATCGAGTTGTGCCGGATGGGCGACGTGGAGATGGCCCAGGTCTCGGCGGCGAATCTCTCGGTCTATGCCCCGCTGGCCAATGCGCTGGCGATGCCGTTCATCTGGGACGGTCCGGAGCATCAGTTCCGGGCGCTGGACGGGGAGGTCGGACGGATCGTCCGCGAGCACGTCGCCCCGCTGGGCATCGAGATCCTGGGGTTCTTCGACGCCGGCACGCGGAACATCAGCACCCGGCGGGGTCCGGTCCGCACGCCGGCGGATCTGCGGGGGATGAAGATCCGGGTGATGAACGCTCCGCTGATGGTGGCCGCGATCGACGCCCTGGGCGGCAGCGCCGTGGCCATGAACCAGGGCGAGGTCTTCACCGCCCTGCAGATGGGCGTGATCGACGGGTGGGAGAACAACCCGATGACCGTGGCCACCTTCCGGATGTACGAGACCGGCTGCATCCACTTCGCCTGGACGCGGCACTTCTCGATCCCGGACTGCCTGGTGGCCGGCCGGTCCTTTCTGAACCGGCTGACCGGCGTCCAGCGAGGCTGGGTGGTCCGGGCGGCCGCCGACACCGTGGCCGCCCAGCGCCGGATGTGGCGGGAATCCGAGGATCAGGCCCTGGAACAGATGCGGACCGGAGGCATGAAGTTCAACGAGGTGCAGGCCGGGCTGTTCCGCGATCGTGTCCGCGGCATCTATGAGGAGTACGCCCGGCGCTACGGCCAGGAGTTCAGGTCGTTGTGCGACCTGATCGCCTCGCTGCGGGACGCCGTGCCGGCCACGGGGGAGGGGGCATGATCCGTGCGGCGTTCGACCGGCTGGAGGAGATGCTGGCGGCGGTGCTGGTCACGGCGATGTGCGCCGTGGTCGCCCTGCAGGTCTTCTGCCGGCTGGTGCTGCGCAGCCCGCTGTCGTGGTCCGAGGAGCTGGCCACGATTCTGTTCGTATGGGTCACGATGATCGGGGCCTCGCTGGCCCTGAAGCGCGGCGAGCACTTCGCGGTCGAGCTGCTGCGGGGCGTCCTTCCGCCGGCGGCCCGCCGGGCGGCGGGCGTGCTGGTCGGGCTGCTGCTGACGGTGTTTTCGCTGATCCTGCTGGTCAAGGGGCTGGAGATGGCCTGGCGCAACATCCCGGTGCGCACGCCGGCGATGGAGATCCCGCGGGCCCTGCCCTACGCGGCGGTGCCGGCCGGCGGGGCCCTGATGCTGGTGCGCAGCCTGCAGCTGGTCTGGAGGCGGGCCCGCGGGGAGGGGGAGGCGCGGTGATCCTGGCGGTGCTCTTCATCCTGTTCGCCGTGCTGCTGCTGCTGGAGGTGCCGATCTCCGTGGCCCTGGTGCTGGCCTCGGCGGCGGCCATCGCCGGATGCACCGACTATTCGCTTGGGCTGGTGGTGCTCAAGCTCCACAAGGCCTCGGAGGCCTTTCCGCTGCTGGCGATCCCGTTTTTCGTGCTGGCCGGGGGGATCATGAGCGCCGGGGGCATGTCCGGCCGGCTGATCGACCTGGCCCGGGCGATGGTCGGCAACATTCCCGGCGGGCTGGCGATCACCAGCGTGCTGGCCTGCATGCTTTTCGCGGCCATTTCGGGCTCGACCGCGGCCACCACGGCGGCGATCGGGGCGATCATGATCCCGGCGATCGCGCAATCGGGCTTTTCGCGGGGCTCGGCGACGGCGCTGCTGGCCTGCTCCGGATCGATCGGTATCATCATTCCGCCGTCGATCCCGATGATCCTGATGGGCTACGTGGGCACGATGTCCATCGGGGAGCTGTTTCTGGCGGGCGTGTTTCCGGGCGTGCTGATCGGGCTGGGGCTGATGGTCGTCTGCCTGCTGACGGCCCTGGCCGGCCGGCACCCGCGATCGGGACACCGGCTGGACCTGCGCGAGGTCGGGTTGCGACTCTGGCGGGCGGCGCTGCCGCTGCTGGCGGTGGTCTTCGTGATCGGCGGGATCATGTTCGGGCTGGTGACGGCCACCGAGGCCGGCATCGTCGCGGTGCTGTACGCTCTGGCGGTCAGTCTGCTGGTCTACCGCGAGCTGAGCATCGCGGACCTGTGGAAGGCGACGATCGACACGGCCAGGATCACCGGCATCGTGGTGCTGTGTATCGGAGCCGCCACGCCGTTCGCCTGGCTGCTGACCGTCGAGCAGGTGCCGGACATGGTCGCCCGGGGGCTGCTGGGGCTGACGGACAACCCCGTGGTCATCAAGCTGATCATGCTGGCGGTGCTGCTGGCGGTGGGCACCTTCCTGGACCTGACGCCGGCGATGCTGATCCTGGTGCCGATCCTCATGCCGGTGGCGGTGGGGACGCTGGGCATGGACAAGATCCACTTCGGAACCATGGTGGTCGCGGCCCTGGGCATCGGGCAATGCACGCCGCCGGTGGGCATCGCCCTGTTCGTGGCCTGCAGCGTGGCCGGCACGCGGATGACCGAACTGGCCCGGCCGCTGTTGCCGTACCTGGCGGCGATGGTCGTGGTCCTGCTGATCACCACGTTCGTTCCGCAGGTGTCGTTGTGGCTGCCGCGGCTGCTGATGCGCTGAGCGTCACAGTCCGGGCGGCACTCGAGGAGTTGACATGATCCTGGACCGGTTCAGACTCGACGGCAAGGCGGCGATCGTCACCGGGGCGGCCGCCGGCCTGGGGCAGGGGATCGCCGTGGCCCTGGCCGAGGCCGGCGCGGACGTCGCCGGCGTGGACATCAGCGACCTGGGCCAGACCCGTGCCGGCGTGGAGCGCGCCGGGCGGCGCTTTCTGGCCGTGCAGGCCGACCTCATGCGGATGGAGGCCATCCCGAAGGTGGTTTCCGAGGTCCGCGCCGGGCTGGGGAGGATCGACATCCTGTTCAACAACGCCGGCATCATCCGCCGCACGCCGTGTCTGGAGTTCCAGGAGCGCGACTGGGACGACGTCCTGCAGCTGAACCTCAAAACGGTGTTCTTCCTCAGCCAGGCCGTCGCCCGCGTGTTCATCGAGCAGGGATCGGGAGGCAAGATCATCAACACCGCCTCGATGCTGTCCTTCCAGGGCGGGATCCTGATTCCCAGTTATACGGCCGCCAAGTCGGCGGTCGCCGGCATCACCAGGACGATGGCCAACGAGTGGGCCGCCCGCGGCATCAACGTCAACGCGATCGCCCCGGGCTACTTCGCCACCCAGGCCACCGAGGCCCTGCGCCGGGACGAGGCCCGCAGCCGGGCGATCCTGGAGCGCATCCCCGCCGGGCGCTGGGGCACGCCGGAGGATCTGGCGGGCATGGCCGTGTTCCTGGCCTCGCCGGCCTCGGACTACTGCCACGGCACCGTGTATCCCGTGGACGGCGGCTGGCTGGCCCGTTGAGGGCGGCGCCCCGCCCGGACGCCGCGTGCCGATCCGGAGTGCCGCGGCGGCCAAGGACGCGAATGCTCCAGGACGCGCGCCGCGCGTCGGTTCGCCGTCCGGGTTGTCATCGACAGGGAATCCGCCGATGAGCATGCTCACCGTTGTGTTGTTTGCCGCCTGGGGCGGCGTGCTGCTGATCCTGCTGGGGCTGCTGGCGGCGCAGTTTCTGACCCTGCGGCAGGGGGTGCTGGTACGGCCCTGGAGTCCGGCGGATCGGGATGCTCCGGCGGACCCGGACGCCTGGCCGTCGGTCTGCGTGCTGATTCCGGCGCGCAACGAGGCCCGGGAAATCGGCCGCTGCCTCGAGGCCGTGCTGGCCCAGGACTACCCGAAGCTCTCGGTGCTGGTGGTCGACGACCGCAGCGAGGACGACACCGCGGCCATCGTCCGCGAGCGTGCCCGGCGCGATCCCCGCCTGCGGCTGGAGACGGTCGATTCGCTGCCGCCGGGCTGGCTGGGCAAGTCTCACGCCCTGTGGCTGGGCACGCGCGGCGTGACCGCCGACTGGATCCTCTTTCTCGATGCCGACTGTCGGCTCGACCCGGCGGCGGTGCGTTCGGTCATCGCCCAGGCGCTTCGCAAGGGGGCGGAACTGGTCTCGCTGTGGCCCCGGCAGGCGGCCGGCTCCTTCTGGGAGCACATGCTCATTCCGCTGTGCGCCGGGACGCTGGCCCTGCGGTTCCGGCCCGGCCGGGTGAATCGTGCCGGCGGCCGGGACGCCTTCGCCAACGGCGCGTTCCTGCTCATCCGACGGGCGGCCTACGAGCGGATCGGCGGACATCGCGAGGTCCGGACGGCGCTGATCGAGGACATTCCGCTGGCCGAGCTGGCCAAGCGCCGAGGCGTGCCCTGCTGGGTGGGGTCGGGGCGGGACGTCTTCTGCGTCCGCATGTACGACTCGTTCCGGGCGATCGTCAGCGGCTGGGCCCGGATCTACGTGGGCGCGTTCCGCAGCGGCGTGCAGATCGTCCTGAGCATCGCCTGGCTGCTGGCCGGCTCGCTGCTTCCGTTCGTCGCTGCGGCCGCCCTGGCGATCGACGCCCTGCTCGCGCCGCCGGGGAGCCGCGGCCCGGACGCCGAAGCGCTGCGGCGGGCGGCGGCGGCCTTCTGCGCCGCCCACCTGCTGCTGGCCTTGGCGGTGACATACGTCTTCTGGGGCTTCGGGCGGTCGCCGCGCCGCTACCTGCTGCTGTACCCCGTGTCGGTGGTGCTGGTGATCGCCATCCTGGCCAGGGCGTGGTGGTGGCTGATCGTGAAGCGTTCGATCCCCTGGCGGGACCGCCGCTACCCCATCAACCGCAGCGGCGTGATCACCATGTCTGCCGAGCCGGCGGCCGAGCCGCGGGCGGAGGAGAGCGGCGGGGCTGACGCCCTGCCGGTGGATCGTGAACGGCTTCGGGTCGCCTCGAGCTGAGCCGCCGGGAGGCGTTGATACGCCCTTGACACCCGGACGCGGCGGTGATATGCCGGCGGCCGGAGGGCGTCGACAGGTAAGCCCATGACGGAAGAATCGCCCGTTCAGGTCTCGGTGGTGGTGGCGGCCTACAACGAGGCCGGGGTGATCGGCCCCAACCTCCGGCGGGTGATCGCGGCCCTGCAGGAGCGCAGAGACCTGGAGTGGGAGCTGGTCTGCGTCAACGACGGCAGCAGGGACGATACCGGCGCGTTGATGGAGGAGGTGGCGGCGGATTGCCCCAGGGTGCGGGTGCTGCATCATCGTCGCAACCTGGGACAGGGGCGAGCCATCCGTACCGGGGTGGAAGCCTGCCGTGGCGAGGTGATCGTCACCCTGGACGCCGACCTGAGTTACGGCCCCGAGTACATCTACCGGCTGTATGACGCGGTGATCCGGGACAACGTGGAGATCGCCCTGGCGTCACCGTACATGAAGGGGGGCACGGTTCGCAACGTTCCCCCCTACCGGCTGCTGCTGAGCCGGCTGGGCAACTGGTACCTGGCCAGGATGAGCAACTACCGGATCTCGACCAGCACCTGCGTCGTGCGGGCGTACCGGCGTGAGGTGTTCGACACGCTGGTGTTGACCTCCGACGGCATGGAGTTTCAGCTCGAGGTGCTGATGAAGGCCTCGATGATGGGCTTTCGGGTCTGCGAGGTTCCGGCGCACCTGGAGTGGGCCGATGAGAAGGTCGCCGAGGCCGATTTCCGCCGGGTCTCGAAGATGCGGATCTTCCGGGCGATCCGGCTCTACCTGATGCTGGGCTGGCTGTCGCGGCCGACGACGGTGTTTATCCTGCTGGCCCTGATGATGCTGGTGCCGGGGGCCTACATGGCGGCGGTGCTGGCGGTGCGGGTGCTGCATGGGGTGGGCCGCCACCTGGGCGAGGGGGTGCTGCAGGCGATTTCGTCGGGCCTGCGGGAGACGTTCGAGACGTACACCTACAGCACGGTCCTGTGCGCCGGCCTGCTGCTGCTGGGGCTCCAGCTTCTGGCGTTTTCGCTGCTGGTGCTGCAGAACAAGTTCTACTTCGAGGAGACGTACCGCCTCGGGCAGATGGCGGCGGGCCGGGGGTTTTCGAGCGGCCGCGGGGGCCGGCTCTCCCTCAAGGCGAGGCCGCCGACCGAAGCCCGGACGCGTTCCCGGGGCGCCGACGAGCAGGTGCACGCGGCCGGGCGCGGCTGAGGGCGGGCGGCGAGGAACGCGGTCATGCTGACGCGGCTGGCGATCTACGGAGTGTGGCTGAGCAGTTTCGCGGCGGTCAACGTCATGGCCAAGGGCCTTGCCGGCAGGCTGGGCACCCAGGCCGGATTCGGCGGGATGGCCAAGGCGGCGTTCGGGAGCTCGGGCCTCTACGTGATCATCATCCTCTACGGCGTGTGTGCGGTGCTCTACCTGGCGTCTCTGCGGCTGATGCCGCTGTCGGTGGCTGGTCCGCTGTACACCATCAGCGGCACGGTCATGACCGCGCTGCTCGGCGTGGCGCTGTTCGGAGAGCAGATGTCGGCTGTCAAGGCCTCCGGCATTGGGCTGTGCCTGATCGGTGTGTTGCTCACGATGAGCCAGGCGCCCGCGATCCGGTGACCGGCGCCGCCGCCGGGCCCGGGTCCGTGGCTCCGGAGGCATGGAACACCCGTGTCGTCCCTGTGCCCATGCGATTCGCACTTGTCCACTATAACGTCGACCGCATTGCCAACGAGCCCGGCAATAAGACGGTGATGAAGCACTTCGGGCACATGCCCAACATCCAGCTGCTCTACGTCGCGGCGACGCTGGAGCGGCTGGACGTCGAGCTTCAGTACTCCGACGTCGTGGGCATGGAGCTCTCCGAGGAAGACCTCAAGGAGCGGCTGATCCGGTTCCAGCCCGACGTCGTCGGCCTGTCGGTCTTCACCTCGCACTTCCACCAGGCCAGGAGCTGGGCGAAGTTCATCAGGAGCTTCCTGCCTTCCACGAAGATCATGCTCGGGGGGGTGCATGCCCAGATCTACCCCACGGAGACGCTGAAGCACAATCCGGACGTCGACTACGTCTGCGTGGGCGAGGCCGAGATGGTCCTGCCCGAGTTCGTCCGCCGCTGGCGGTCCAACGAGAGCTTCGAGGGGCTCAAGGGGCTGGTCTACCGCAACGGCCCGCCCGGCGGCAACGGGATTCAGTACGCCGGACCGGCGGATCTCTGTCTCGAGCTGGACAAGGTTCCGTTTCCGGCCAGGCACCTGGTTCCCAACCACAAGTATTTCAACTTCATCAGCACGCTGCGCAACTACACCGTGTTCAATTCCAGCCGGGGCTGCCCGTTCAAGTGCATCTTCTGCGAAGCCCAGGGGACGCGGTGGCGGGCCCGCAGCGCGGTCAACGTGGTGGACGAGTTCGAGGAGTGCTGTGAGCGGCACGGGGTGCGCGAGATCGACATCTTTGACTCCAGCTTCACCATCAGCAGGAAGCGGGTGCTGGAGATCTGCCGACTCCTGATCGACCGCGGTCTGCACCGCCGGATCATCTGGGACGTGCGCAGCCGGGTGGACACGATCGACGAGGAGATGCTGGACGCACTCAAGGAGGCCGGCTGCTACCGGATCTTCTACGGGATCGAGTCCGGCAACCGCGAGATTCTCAAGGCGCTGTGCAAGGACATCGACCTGGGGCGGATCGAGCGGATCATCCGGCATACGGCCAGGGTGGGCATCAGCCCGTTCGGCTATTTCCTGGTCGGCTCGCCGGGAGAGACGCGGGAGACGATCCGTGAGACGATCGACTTTGCCAAGAGGCTGCCGCTGGACTTCGCGATCTTCAACTGCCTGACCGCCTTTCCCAGGACGGCGCTGTATGACAAGTACTACCTTCCGGGCGCCGGGCACGACTTCTGGGCCGACTACATCACCCGCGACGCGCCCGCGACCGAGTTCATGGGCCGCCCGTGGACGGAGATTCCCGACGACGAGCTGCGCCGGCTTGCCCACAAGGCGATGAACGAGTACTACTTCAGGCCGGGACAGCTCCTGCGGGCGATGCGGTCCGTCCGCTCGTTCGACCAGTTTCGCAGGTACTGCGCCGCAGGCCGGGATATGCTGTGGGACTACCTGGTGGGAAGCAAGGCCTGAGGCCGGTCTCCTTCGGCGCCCGGCGCGCTGCGCTGATCCCGGCGGGATACGGGGCCCTGGCCCTGATTCTGCTGCTTGCCACCCGCTTCCGCCGCGTCAGCCTGCTGATGATCCTCTGTGTCGCCTTCTTTCATGTCGCCTGGATGGTGATCAGGGGTCGGTTCAGGGACTACCCCGACGGGTCGGGGGCCGCCCGGCCGGTCCGCCGGGCCGCCGCGCCGAGGGGCCGGGCATGCACGATGGCCGCGATGGTCCTGCTCTCGGCGACCCTGTGCGCGCTGCTGGTGCCCCTGGCCTTCAAGGGTGTCGAGAATCCGCGCATGGTCTGGGCCTTCCACGAGGATGAGGGCTGGGTCTGCGATCTCTACCAGCGGTTCGTCACCGCCCGCAAGCTCGACTTCGGCGAAAGCTGGGGCTACACCTACGGCTCGCTCAACCTGATGCTGGTCTCCATGGCCGCCCGGCTGCTGCGCCCGCTGGTGGTCCTGGACGGCAGCGACTGCATCATCCTGAACCGGCTGCTGTTGACCGCGGCCCTGCTGGGGACCGGCTGGGCGACCTACTTCGCCGGCCGCCGGCTGTTGAGTTCGCCGCTGGCGGGACTGGCTGCCGCGGCGCTGCTCTGGTCCAACTGCAAGGTCGTGGAGATGGCCCTGCTGGCCAACTACCCGGACACGTTCGGGATGCTGCTGCTGACCCTGGCGGCGTTGTGGTTCGTGCGGGCGTACGTCGAGATGACCCCGAGGAGCCTGTTTCTGGCGCCGTTGCTGCTGGGTCTGGGTTTCAGCGTCAAGTACATGGGTCTTCCGCTGCTTGTGCTGATGGCGGCGGGCTTCTGGCTGGCCCAGTGCCGGGTGGCGGCTGCCCGCCCGGACATCCCCCGGCACCGGTTGTGGGCGGACCTGGCGATCTACCTGGGCTACCTGCTGGCGGCGATGCCGGTCGCGTTTGTTCTGGTGAACCCGCTGTATCTCATCAACTGGCGCCGCTTCCTGACGCAGATGCGGGCCATCGTGGCCTTGTACCACAGCGGCAATGTCAACAATCTGCCCGAGTCGGCGGTCGTCGTGCCGACGTGGTCGGACTGGTGGCAGGTGGCCGGGGCCGGGGGAGCGGCCGACCATCTGCTGATCTGCGGCGCGGCGGTCGCGGTGCTGTGGTCGGTCGCCGGGCTGGCGGTGAGGCGCGGCAGATGGTCCGGCGCGGACGTGCTGTCGATCTTCGCGGGCGCGTTTTCGGTGCTCTGGGTGGTTTTCGTCACCCGCAACAGCAGGTTTGCCTTCTTTCACTACTTCATGCCCATCACGCCGCTGGTGTACCTGCTGGCGTGCAGCCTGCCGGTGCGGGCGGCCCGGGTGTTTCCCGAGAGATGCAGGCGGCTCCGATTCGCGACCTCAGGGGTGCTGGCGTGCGGTCTGCTTGCGGCAATCGCATGGCCGGTGGTGCAGCGGGCGCGTTTCCTGATCTCCGCCGAGCCGGCCACGCCGCGGTCCGCGATCGTCGTCGACTCCGTGCTCCGCTCCAGACCGGGCCTCCACTGGCGGTGGTTCAGCGCGGTGCGGGACCAGAACCACGTGAGCATCCAGGTCGGCCGATGGCTCGAGACCAGCTGTCCCGA
This sequence comes from uncultured Planctomycetales bacterium, assembly GCA_964611365.1. GTDB lineage: Bacteria > Planctomycetota > Phycisphaerae > UBA1845 > PWPN01 > CALLOB01. Next base: position 9,744 of record CAZSYS010000023.1, on the reverse strand, counting down.
GGCCCGCAGCCTGATCACCAGCGAGGCGGTCTTCTACTACCCGCCGTCGATCACCGAGATCCGTTATCTCAACCGGCAGCTGGGACTCCGGCAGTTGTTCGAGCACGCGCCGGACCTGCTGATTCTCTCGGATTGGTTCATCGAGATGTATACTCGAGACTACAGTCCGCAAGAGATCGAGGCGATGCCCCGTGAGGCCCGGGATGAGTTCCAGCGGGTGCGCGAGCTGTACCTGCTGGCCCGCCGGGGGGACCGGCTGCTGAACTACCGGCGGATCAGGACCTTCGACGCCCCGGCGGGCTGCTACTGGAAGCGGCTGCACGTCTACCGCCGCAGCGGGCCTGCGAGCCTGGCCGGCCTGGTGGACAGGGTCGGGGGCACGCCGCTGATTAGCCCGCCCAACGGGGCGGACGTGTTGTTCGCCGAAGGCCCGATCCCCGAAGGAATGTACCTGGCTACCCCAGTCGACCGGCCCCCGCCCCTGCCCCTGCGCCTGGAGCTGTCCTGCCGGCGGCCGATCCGGCTGGACGGCATCGGCTTCGTGTGGTGGAGCTGCGAGCATCACCCCGCCCGGGCAACCATCGCGGGGTACCGCGAGGAACGGTGCGTTTTCAGCGAGGCCGCCCAGGTCTGCACCGGAATGGACATTTCCTACACCTGGATGCCGATCGCCGACGCCCCGGAGCTGGACCGCATCGAGTTGACCGTCCCGGCCTTTGTCGGCCAGGAGAGGCTGATCATCCGGCGGGTTCTGGTCGCGGTGCATCAGCCGGAGGGCGGCGGGGACGCGCCGCCGGCGGGTCGCCGGTGAATGCGGCACGGGCACGACGAACTGCAGGACCGGCCCGGATGTCCGGGGGGCGGATCGTGCCGCCGGGCCGGGAAAGCGGGCAGTCGATTGCGCGTGCCGGTGGTCGGGGCCAGAAGCCGTATCGCCGACTCGACGACGGCCGTGTATACTGTGCGGGCCGCGCGGCGGAGCCCGTGGATGACGCGGTCGAGCCGGAGGCGGCAGACTGCAGGCCCGGCTGGACCGCGGTCCGGTCGGCATATTGGAAAGTGGCCTGATTCGTCCCTCTTGCGACGTGTGGAGAGACACGTCGCGGACCTGGACAGATGACCGGCGAGGTCGGGCAGGACGGCTGCCGCCGCGACCGGAAACGCGCTGTCCCGAGGCGCAGCCGGCCGGGCCCGTGACAGCCTCCCTGCGAGGACGGGGCGGACCACCCATGGGCGACGCGATTGCCATTCAAAGCCTCGGCAAGGTCTACAGGCTCTACCGCCGGCCGCGGGACAGGTTCATCGACGCGTTCGGCCTGGGGCGGCTGCTGTTCTGGTGCAGGAGCGATTACCAGGAGTTCTGGGCCCTGCGCGGCCTGAACCTGACGGTCCGCCGCGGCGAGCGGCTGGGCATCATCGGGCGCAACGGAGCGGGCAAGAGCACGCTGCTGAAGATCATCACCGGCAACATCGCCCCCAGCGAGGGACGGGTGACGGTGCAGGGGCGGGTCCAGGCGCTGCTGGAGCTGGGCACCGGCTTCCACCCCGAGTTCACCGGCCGGGAGAACATCCGGGCCTCGCTGGGCTACCACGGCCTGCCTTCACGGCTGCTGGCCGAGAAGGAGGAGGAGATCATCGATTTCGCCGAGCTGGACGAATTCATCGACCAGCCGGTCAAGACCTACTCGGCGGGCATGTACGCCCGGCTGGCCTTCTCCACGGCCACGGCGATCGAGCCGGAGGTGCTGATCATCGACGAGGTTCTGGGCGCCGGGGACGCCTACTTCTCGGCCAAGTGCGTGGAACGGATGCGCTCCCTGACCGAGGGCTCCGGGGCCACCGTGCTGTTCGTCAGCCACGACCTGGGCAGCGTCCAGCAGCTCTGCCGGCGGGTAATCTGGATCGACCGCGGGCGGATCGTGATGGACGGGGCCCCGCTGGAGGTGACCAAGGCCTACTATGCCTCCGTCCTGGCCCAGGAGGAGCTGCGCATCCGGGCGCGCAATGCCCGGCTCGGGCGCCGCGAGGCCGGCCGGCTGGAGGCCAGGCAACAGGCCGGCGATGTCAAGGAGCTGCTCTTCCGGCTGGTCACGGATCACGGCGGCCCTCCGCGCGAGTCTCACCCGGTCGCGCGCCTGGCCGTGAGCCGGGGCGGCCGGGTGCTGGCCGAAGTGCTTCCCGGGGCGCCGATGGACAACAATCCCGACGAGGCGGCCTACCTGCTGACCGACCCCCGTTACATGCTCTGGCGCGAGCCGGAAAACGTCGGCGGCCGCTGGATCCGCTGCTTCGCAGCCACCGGCGGGAAATACGCCCACGCTCCCTTCGTCACGCAGCTGCCGCGGGAGGCGTGGCAGGCCGGGGGGCTGGAGCTCGAGATCGAACATGCCGCGGTTCCCGGCGACGTGGTGCGGGTCGAGGTTTTCGACGGGCAGGCCTACCACCTGGTCGGGGTGCTGACCCCGGATACCACCGGCTGGCGCACCGGACGCTGGCCGTTGCCGGCCGCGGCCTGTCCGGTGGCGTCGGTCGATCAGGCGGTCGAGCCGTCTGCCTGCGTCCCTGCCGGGGATGCACCCGCCGCCGAGGCGACCACGGCGACCCCGGCCCCGGACACGGCCGCCGCCAGTTGCCCGCCGGGGGCGGTGGAGGAGACCGCCGCCACGCAGGCTACCGACTCTCGAGGCCCCGGGGAGGTGGTCCTGCGCCGGCGTACGGGCGACCGCTTCTACTCGGACCACGCCGAGATCGTGGCAGTCCGGCTCTGCGGCCCCGACGGCCAGCCTCGGGCCGTCTTCGGCATGGGGCAGAGTATTCACGTGCAGATCGATGCGGACGTCCGTACCGCAATCGCGACGTGCGAGTTTTCGTTCGCGATCTACACGCCCGAGAATGCGGTGATCGCCGTTGGACACTGGCCGATCCGGGGGGGCTTCAGCGTGGGGACCTGGACATGGTCCTTCTCCATCCAGGAGCCGAATCTCCGCCAGGGCGAATACCTGCTGAGCCTGGCGATCATCCGGGAGTTCTCCGAGGCGACCAACGAGGACTGCGTGTTCTACAGTCTCTGGAACCGGTCTTTGTCGTTCAGAATCGACGAGGCTCGCGTCGGACGCGCTCCGATGGGGCTGGTCCGGCTGCAACTGGCTCCGCCGCCGGACGGACTGGTTGTCACCCCGCGGACCTGCGATCACAGCGAGCCTCGGCGGGACCGGCGCAGCGCGCTTCACCCGGCGTGAGGAGACCATGGGGCTGCTGACTTCGGCTCGTTTTTCGCGACTGTTCTTCCAGGAACGCCTCCGCGCCGGCGGCACGGTGGCGCCCAAGTCCCTCCGTGCGCGCCTGCATCAGCGGATCTTCGAGCGCGGCTGTTCGGTTCCATGGGTGTTCACGCCCGCCGGCTGCGCCGCCTACTGGGACGTGCCCGCCGGCCGCGAGGGTGCGGCCAACCGGCCCGAGGACTACGCCTTCGGCCCGGTGGGCATCATGACCTGTGTGCTGGAGCGGATCGCCGGGCGCGTCGGACACGACGAGCCCGTGCTTGAGATCGGCTGCAATGCCGGCTCCAAGCTGGAGCAACTGCGCCTCGCGGGCTTCACCCGCCTGGCGGGCGTGGACATCAACGCGGCCTGTTTCGAGGTCATGGAGCGTGCCTTCCCCGAGCTGCACGCCCAGGCCGAGCTGCATGCAGGTCCGGCGGATGAGGTCCTGCCGCGGCTCGAGACCGGCCGGTTCGCCCTGGTGTACTCGATTTCGTCGCTGCAGCACGTCCACCCCAGGCACTCACGGGTCTTTGATGAGATCGCCCGCATCTGCAGGAATCTGCTGGTGACGGTCGAGATCGAGTGGGCCGGCGGCCCCTACTTCTTCCCCCGCAACTACCGCCGGGTCTTCGATCGCCGGGGGTTCACGCAGCTCTCGTCGTCGCTGATCAGCCCGGAGCTCTGTCCTGCGCCCGAACTGGCGGACTACTGGGGACACGTACTGAGGGTCTTTGGCCGCCGGCGATGACCGCCGGGCGCTGCCCAGGCCCGCGGAGGCAGACCGCCATGTTCGGCTGGCCGTTCCATCGACGTTCCCAGGATGGACGGTTTCGCGCGCGCCGGTTCGTCATCCTCGGCATTCATCATTCCTGGCACGCCGTGGCGGTCGCCCGGCATCTGGCCGCCGCGGGTCTGAGGCCGGAGCTGGCTCTGGTCTCCGCGGCACACGACGGGCAGCTGGACGCTTCCAGGCCCTTCTGGCAGCGGCCGCGCTGGTGGCGGCGGGCGCGGGAGGTGCTGCGGGCCCATGCCCCGCTGGCCGAACGCGACGAACCCGACGCCGTCCCCCGCGTCTACCAGGAAACGGGCGTGCCTTACCTGTTCGTGCCCGGCTTCGGCAGCGACCTGACCTGCGGGCTGCTGGAAGCCGCCGGCGCCGACGCAATCGTCCTGGCCGAGGGCCCCATCCTCAAGGGACGCATCCTCAGGACCGCACCGGGCGGCATCATCAACCTGCATGCCGCGCCGCTGCCGGCCTACCGCGGCAACTGCGCCACCTGGTGGGCGCTGTACCACGACGAGCCGCTGGAAGCCTGCGCCCACCTGGTCACGGAAGGCGTCGATACCGGCCCGCTCCTGGCCCGCCGCCGGCTGCCCGTGCGGCGCGGCGACACGCTGGAGGATATCGACCGCCGCGGGTTCGAGGTCTGCGGTGAACTCCTGGTCGAGGTCCTTCAGCACGCCCGGGGCGGCGGCATCGTCCCCCGGCCCCAGCGGGACTGGGAAGGGCGCACGTTTCGAGGTTGGATGCCTCAGGACATCGTGGACGAGTGCCGGCGGCGGCTGCGCGAGCTGGAGTACACCCACTATGAGTGACTCCACCGGGCGGCTGTGCGTGCGGATGCCGGGTCCCGGGCGGCTGGCCCTGCAGGAGCACGTCTGGCGGGTACTGGCCGGGCACCTGGGCGTGCAACTGGAAGTGGTCCGGCCGGCCGGCCAGACCGGCGTTTACGAGGCCACGCTGGTGTCGGGGGGTTCGCGCCGTTTGCGCATCGGCCACCAGCCTGAGCGGTTCTCCGTCCACCATCTGAAGGTTCACACGGTCCGGCATGGCGACCGTGGATTCCTCCTACCGGCCGGTGAAGACGAGCCCGGGCTGACGGAGCGGGGCCAGGAGGTCGAGCTCCGGGCCGATGTGATCCTCGGGCTCCTGAGCCTGCTGAATCTCTGGGAGGAGCACGAGATTCCCTACCGCGACCGGTTCGGCCTGGTCGAGGGGCAGCGCAGCCCGCGTCAGGCCGCCGGTCTGCTGTCCGAGCCGCTGATGGAGCATGTGGCGGCCTGGCTGGCGGCCGTGCTGGAGATGCCGCGGCCCGACCCGCCGGCGTGGGGCCTGGCGGTCAGCTGCGACGTGGACGTGCTGGACGACGACCATATGCCGGCGGTTCTGGATTTCCTGGCCAGCCACGGCGTCCGGCAGCCCACGTTCATGATCTGTGCGGCCTCGGCGGATGAGCGGACCATCCGCGACCCCCGGTACGACCTGGCGTCCCGCGAAACCCGCCGCCGGCTGGAGCCGCTGCGCAGGGCGGACGTGGAGATCGGCCTGCACGGCAGCTATCTGGCCCACGACCGTCCCGAGATGCTGTCCGCCCAGCGTCGTCGCCTGGAGGACTGGTGCGGCCGGGCGGTGGCCGGCCATCGGGCCCACTTCTTTCGTTTTGCCTGGCCCCGATCCTGGGCCTGGCAGCGGCGCAGCGGCCTGGCCTATGATGCATCGCTGGGCTACCCGGACGTACCGGGCCTGCGCTGCGGTGCCGCCTCGCCCTGGCCCTTCCTGGATCCCGAGGACCCGGAGGCGGAGTTCATGATCGTCCCGACGGCGGTGCTCGATCAGCACTTCTTCTGGCCGGCAGCCTGGGAGCCGCCGGCCTTCGAGGTCTGCGTTGCCAGACTGCTGGACCGGATGCGGACGCTGGGCGGGTTTTTGACATTGGACTGGCATACTTACACACTGGGCGGCGGCTACCCGGAATGGTGGGACCGACTGGCATACATTCTTCAGGCGGCGCGGCGGGAGGGGGCGCAGCTTGCGGGCATTGCGGCGATGCTCGCCCGGCGGCCCGCGGCGTGCGGCGCGGCGTCACCTGTTCTCGGTGAAGGGTGACCGATGCATGAGGGCCGCTTCTACGACCAGTCCCGGCTGTGGGGCCGTCGGCCGGAGCCCTACCAGGTCCAGGTGCGCGCCGACGTGCTGCAGATTCTTCCGCCGGATGTCCGCAGCGTCCTGGACGTCGGCTGCGGCGACGGCTTCATCACCAACGCCCTGCCCGGCCGGCTGCGGGTGGTCGGACTGGACATCAGCCCGCAGGCTCTGGCTCACCTGCGACGGCCGGCGGTCGTGGGGTCGGTCCTGGAGCTGCCGTTTGCGGACCGCAGCTTCGACCTGGTGATGGTCAACGACGTGCTGGAGCACCTGCCCGACGAGGCCTACGCCCGGGCGCGGCGGGAGCTGGTCCGCGTGGCCGACCGCTATGTGCTGGTGACCGTTCCCCACGCCGAGCAGCTGGAGGCCAATGTCGCCTGCTGCGCCGACTGCGGCGAGCGCTACCACGTCAACTGGCATCAGCGGGCCTTTACGGCCGACGCCATGACCGGCCTGCTGGAGGCGCCGTTCCATCCGGTGGAGATCCGCCTCACCGGCGACCAGACCCGCCCGCCGCCGGACCCCACCGTGGGCCTTCGCCACGAAATGTCGATCTTTCGCGTCTGGGCCGGCGGGGTCTGCCCGAGATGCGGGTCGAAGCGTCAGATGGGGTACGAGGAGCAGTCCCCTGCCCTGCAGGCGATGGACGTCTGCCGGGCCGAGCGGTGGTGCGCGGAGACCGAGGCGGGCGCAGCCTGGAACAATCGCACCGAAATCATGGGCCTGTATGCCCGCGGCACCTGCACCGTCCGCAGGTCCCCGGCGCCGGTTTCGTGCGGAACCGCGAGTCTTCTGGAGATCGATTTTGCCGACCGGCCGCAGGTTCAAAGCGGGGACTTCGTCCCGGGGGCGCACTGGGCACGCTGGACGTTGCCGGAGGGGGCGGTCGCCGGGGCCGGGGGGGTCCGACGATCCGGCGATGCCCCTGATCCCCTGCCGGTTCACGCGCGGATCCCGGCCGTGGGACGCACGGGGGATCGGATCGTGGTGGAGCTCGCGCCGGAAGGCGAGGGCGAACTGCGGTTGTGCGCCGTCGACGGGCTGTCGGGTGTCGAGTCCCTGCTGCTGACGTGCCGGCCCGGCGGCGAGCCTGCCCGGGCGATGGCGATCCTCGATGCACCGCTGCGCCCGGACCGATTCGGACTGGCTTTGACGCTGTACCTCCGGGGCGAGATCACGGTGCGGCGCCTGGCATACGAGCCCGCCGGGCGGCCAGAGCCGCGGAGCGCATTCGTCGCCCTGCAGGCCGGCCACAACCTGCTCTCCTGGGAGCACGAGGGTATCGTCTGGTCATGGGGCCTGGACGCCCGGTCCGACGGCCGCTACCCGATGCCGCTCCCGGCCTGCCAACTCGACCGTCCAGGCGCAGCTGCCGCTCCCTGCGACGCCGCCGCGATCCTGGCCCTGCTGGACGAGCAGGTCGCGGGGCTTCGACGCCGGCTGGCCGGTCTGCACGAGATTCTAGAGCAGCGGGAACAGTCGCGGGAAATCGCCGAGCAGGCCCATGTCCGCCTGGAGGCCCGCTGCACCGATCTGGATCGGCGGGTGAACGAGCTGCTGGCCCTGGTGGAGCAGAAAGACAAGTTGGCCAACGATCAGCAGGCCCGCTGTCGGGAGCTTTCCGAGCATCTGGAAGACACCGAGAGCCGGCGCGAGGCCGCCGAACAGGCCTACGCCCGCCTGGAGATCCGCTGCCGGGAGCTTTCCGAGCATCTGGAAGACACCGAGAGCCGGCGCGAGGCCGCCGAACGGGCCTACGCGGCGCTCCAGCAGGAGCACAACACGGCCCTTCGCGAGTGGGGGATTCGCACCGGCTTCAAAGGCGGCCTGCGCGAGATCCTCCAGACGGCGCGTCACCGGATCGTCGGTCCGCCCCTGCCGGTCCCTCAGCCGGTGTTCCCGGACCCCTGGCGGCCGTTCCAGGCCCCCGTCCCAACGGGACGGCGGCGGGTGCTGATTCTGTCGCACATGTTTCCGCATCCCGACCAGCCCTCCAGCGGCCCGTTCGTTCACGAGCAGGCGCTGGCCCTGGCCCGGCATGCCGACGTGGACGTCCGCGTGCTGGTCGGCCGCCCGTTCTGGATGACCACGCGACGCCCGGTGCTTCTGGCGCGGATGGAGGCCGTCTATCGGCGGTTCCATGACCGCTGCGGATGGGTGGAGTACAAGGGCGTGCCGGTGAAATACGTGCCCTACCGCGTCTTCGGGCCGTTCCTGACCCACGGCTGGTCCTATCGGGCGGCGATGTGCCGGGGCATTGAGCGGCTGCATGAGGAGTTTCCGTTCGAGCTGGTGCACGCCCACACCGCCTACACCGACGGCTCGGCCGGCCTGGCGATCGCGCGGCGGTTCGACGTGCCGCTGGTGATCACCGAGCACACCGGTCCGTTCACCATCCTGACGCGCAACCCGGTGGTGCGTTTCTGGGCGCTGCGGGCGATGAATGGGGCGTCGAGAATCCTGGGGGTGTCCCGGGCCCAGTGCGATGCCGTCGGGCAATACCTGAATCCCCGCCTCCGCGGCCGGCTGGAGGTCATGCCCAACGTGGTCGATGTCGAGCTGTTCCACCGGCCGGCGGCGTGGAACCCGGATCCGCAGGCGCCGAGGATTCTTTTTGCGGGTTACTTCGTGCCCATTAAGCGGCTGGAGCACCTGCTGGAGGCCTTCGCCCGGCTGTCGGTGGAAATCCCGGCGGCGCGGCTGCGGCTGGTCGGCGGCGGCGAAAACCCTGGTCAGGAGGAGGATCTCCGCGGCCAGATCGCCGCCCGCGGCCTGGGGGACCGCGTGGAGGTGTTCGGTTACCAGCCCCGCGAGGCGCTGGCTTACATGATGCGCGAGTGGGCGGATATGCTGGTGCTCAGCAGCCAGGCGGAAACATTCGGCTGTGTGCTGATCGAGGCCCTGGCCTGCGGCAAGCCGGTCGTCAGCACCCGATGCGGAGGCCCGGAGGACATCATCACCGCCGACTTCCTCGGGCGCCTGGCGGACAACCAGGATCCCGCAGACCTGGCCCGTGCGATGGGCGAGGTCGCCGGGAACCTGGCGGCGTTCGAGCCGGCGCGGATCCGGCGGCACGCCGTCGAGACGTTCGGCTTCGCGGCCGTGGCCCGGCGGATCGCGGCGCTCTACGATGAGATTCTGGGTGGGCCATGAAAGTCGCGTGCGTCTACCTCAACAACGAGTGTAACGTCGGCCGTGGGGCGGGCTACGTGGCGGCCGCGGTCGAGCGGGCCGGCCACGAGGTGCTCTTTTTCGACACGTTCTTCACCCCGGTGCCGCAGGCCGCGGAACAGATCCTGGACGCCGGCTGCGAGGCCCTGCTGCTATCGACCATGACCATGATGTTCCCGCAGGCTCTTCAGCTGGCCGGGCTGGTCAAGCGCCAACGGGATCTGCCCGTGCTGGTCGGCGGCGTGCACCCGACGATCATGGGCCCGCGGCTTCTGCAGGAGCATCCGGAGCTGGACTACCTCTGCGTCGGCGAGGGCGAGTCCATGGTCGTCGAGTTCCTCGAACGGCTCGGGACCCCCGGCCTGGCCCAGGTCCGCAACCTGG
>CAZSYS010000022.1:0-24761 GCA_964611365.1 uncultured Planctomycetales bacterium | reverse complement strand
CCAGGATTCCCGTGATCAGGCGATCGCTGCTGATCTCCGTCTGCCCCCACAGCGGGCTGCTGAAGACCGATAATACAACGACGCCCGGGAGGATCGTCCCGGGCAGTCCCGGCTTCCACGGACGGCGCACAACCCTTCGCACCTGCCTGCATGCCGCGATCAAGCGTGACATGATGCCCTCCCTCTCTGAACTTTTCTCAGCCGCCGGATGGAACCGGCGCGGCCGATGCAGCGGTAGCCCCGTCGCCCCCGTCCTTCACGCCTGGGGCCAGGCCCACCAGCGGCCATCCGACGCACACCGACGCTCCCGGAGACATCGCCGACCTCGCACGACCTGCCGGGCCGCCCTCCGGACCGGGACGGCGCCGCGGATCATGGCTTCTTCGTACGCAGCACAGATGCCGACCGCCCACGCGAACGGACAAGGGTGAAGACCAGTCCGACGATCCCCAATGCGGTCACGAGACCGCCGAGCACCCAACGCACGGTGCGCCCGTCCCCGCGGAGGCCCCTGGCTTCCGGACCGGCCCGGTCGGCGGCTCTGACCTGCCGGATCAGATCCTGCATGCCGCGATCGATGCTCCCGTCGGCGGCGATCCGGTATTCCTCGTACTCCTCGCTGCCGGGCCGCGGAAAGTCCTGGACATACGTGCCCGGCGGAAACTTCACCTTCAGGTCTTCATCCCGCAAGCCGCTGTTCACCGCCACCCGGGTCACCTTCCAGTGGTTGACCCCGAGGCTCTGCCATTGGCCGTCCTTGAGTTCCAGACCCTCCTCCCGCATCGCCGCAGGCAGCCATATCCCCGGCGCGACCTCGGAAAGCCGGTAGTCGCCGGCGATGATCCGGCCGACCAGCGTCCCGGCCTCGTCGTAGCTGCAGTACTCGGTGCGGCGCGGCATGAACCCGCACGCGGGATCCAGCCAGTACCTGAAATAGACCCGATCGGAATAGGGCTGATCGGGCATGCCCTCTTCCGGGGTGTTACCTTCGACGACCCAGCATTCGTGCCCGTCGATCTGTTCCGGCTCGGGCCGGACACGGGCGGTTCCCCGCTCCAGAGCATCCAGGAGGCTCGCGCCGAACGGTGTCCGGCCCATGACATGCAGAACGCTGGCCGCGTTGGTCAGGAAGGTCGGCTGCTCGCGACGGATGGTCCCCTCCGGCCAGGGGACCTGTCCCTTCATGAGCGTGCGCGCCTCCCGGCCGTCATAGCTGTGTGCCCAGCTCATGACCTCGGAGGCATCGCCCGGGGCGTCAAGGAAATACCGCAGGTCGCCTTTGTGCCTCCAGGTGCGGGCGCGGATGCGCGGGCGATCGCTCAGCGGGCCCTCGGTCCGAAGCTCGTAGTCCAGATCGAGATCCTTCAGCCGCGAGTCGTGGTCCAGGATTCCCGTAATCAGGCGATCGCTGCTGATCTCCGTCTGCCCCCACAGCGGACTGCTGAAGACCAGTAAGACCGCGACACCCGCAAGAACCGTTCCGGACGGTCCCGGCTTCCACGGACGGCGCACAACCCCTCGCACGTGCCTGCATGGCGCGATCAGGCGTGACATGATGCCCTCCCTCTCGGAGCCTTTTTCAACTGCCGGGTGGCACCGGCGCGGCCGTCGGCCACGAGTTGCATCGGCGTTTTCCGACATCAGGTTGGACTCCCGTACAGACCTGCCCATCCGTCGCATGGTTTTCAGAACCCCGGCCACAGCGGGAGACGTGCTGCCATCTCTCAGGCCGCCTTGCCGCAGACCTGCCTCGACCGGTGTGCCGCGATCGGGTGGTGGCAGAACCGGAGGTCAGCACCCGGTTCGCGGGCAGCCTTGGCCCGAGTCGATGCCACGGCTGCATCGGTTGTCGGAACCGCAGATTCCCGAAAACTGCCACGTGCCACAGCCGTCAGGGACTATGAAGTTCGTACAGGATCCCTCATCAAGGCAGGCGCAGAACCTGTCCATCCCGTTTCCGGAACAGTAGCTGCAGGTGCCACCCACCACGGAACACGGCCGTCGGTTGCAGTTGCCGGCCCCCACACAGGGCCCCGAGGTGGTGGCCCCGGTGACCTGCTCCAGTTCCGCCGGCTGCAGCACCCGCCCGGTCACAACGGCGCCGCCGTCAGTCAGGGGAATGCCCCGGGCCAGGATGGCCGTCCCCGTCACGATCAGCACCATCGAACCGATCCTCAGCATGTTCATCGTTGGTTCTCCTTTCCGCGTGGCTGCCCGTCTATTCCTTCTGAAGCACGCTGCCGGTGTTTTCGATCTGTGCGTCAAGGACAGACCAGAGGGCCGCGCCCGTGCTGTACCGGCCATGGGAGACCAGCTGGCTCTGTCGCAGCATGTTGACGTGGCCGTCGGCAAAGGCAAAATGGGCCTGACCCGTCGGGGCTTCCATCGCACCGGCCGCCGGATCGTGCCGGTAGAAGGTGATCTGAGAATCGCGGGCTCTGAAACGGCCGGGGGTTCCGTCCGGCGGGGTGGTCCAGTTCACGCCCGGGGCCCCTCCGAAGCGGGCGCCGGGAAGGCCCACCAGACCTGCGAACGCCTGGGCAACGAATCGCTCGCCTCTGGAGCTTTGCACCGGCAGCTCGGGCCAGCTCTCCACCAGCAGCATCAGCCTCGAGAGCGGCGCCCGACCGTCCCGACGGAAGAGACGTCCCGGTGGGTTCGGGCTCTCCAGCGTCTTGCGCACGAAGTCGCTCACGTCCCCGCTGGCGTAGAGGTTCATCGAATAGGAGCGGACCGAGTCGGGCAGGTCCGCAGGGCAGACGAACACGCCGCCGGCCAGACTGGTCGGAGGATCATCGCCGGGAAAGGGCCTCCCCGCCCGCCCGACTCTCTCCGGCGAGGTGATATACCGGCCCAGAACCGAATCCAGATACCAGAACAACCCCGCCTGGGCCGAGTTGACCGGGAAGCACCCGCGATTCGCATCGGCATAAGCGATCAGCGCAACGGCCAGCTGCCGCATGTTGCCGGCACACTGCACGTCGCGGGCTTTGTGCCTTGCCGACCGCACCGCCGGTGTGACCAGAGCAATCAGCAGGCCGATGATGCCCACCACGACGAGCATCTCGATCAGCGTGAATGCCCGGGGCCCTGGCCCGCTCATGGTGCTATCCCCAGAAGAACGGATACACAAGCCGCGACCACCAGGAACGATGGAGCCTCGCCACCACCACGGATCCGCGCTCAATGCTGCTGACGGTAGGCCAGGCATCGGCGAAAAAAGCCGTGCCGTCCCCGACGCCTCTGCCTCCCGAGCTTCGAAATCGCACGCCCACCACCCGGCCTTCGCGGTCGCGGAGCCAGTCCAGAAAGATCACCGAATGCCCTGCCCCCCTCCCCACGCACCAGAGCTGCATGAAGTCCCCGGGGCGGGCGTCTTCCAGTTCCACGGAATACCCGACCCCGAGTTCTTCTACGGCCATCGCGCACTGCCGAATCTCGGAACCCGGTAACGAGCCGTACCAGATCTTCTGGAATCGGCGCACGTCCTCAGCGGATTTGTCGTCCAGCAGTCCCCGCAATCGGGCCACCCGCATGGCCACCTGGAAAGTGAAGCCGCAGCAGTACGTGCCGCCGGCGCTGGCAGGAAGGATCACCGATCCCTTGTGTTCGATGGTTTCGCTGACGCCGCTGTCCTGAAGGCTGCAGCGGCCGCCTCCGTCCGGGAATGAATAGGCCACCGTCAGAACGTCGTTGCCCGGCAGCCCATAGATCCAGAAGCCGGCGGCCACGAAGGCGAGACTGAACCAGAGTGCGGCGGGTTGTCTGCCCAACAGGCTTTCCGACGTGCTGGTCCGGTACAAGGCGCTTCTCCTGCCTCGGGACCACGATCAGCCTGCGCCGGGCAATCGCCGGGGCTGCCGGAACCCGTAAGCAGGGAGCGGCACGCTTCAGGCGACGGCCCTGATCTGCCGTTGCATCCCCCCAAAAAACGACCTATGTGGCATATGAAGTCTACATCGGCCTCCGCCACCGGTCAAAAAAAAGACCGAAGAAATCGGTTTTTCGTGGCCGCCGGACGCATGGTCAGGGCGGTAAGCCCGGGAACCCCAGTACCCCAGAGGCATAGACAAGACCCCCGAATTCTCCCAGAAGTGATTGCTTTGTGGCGGCTTGAGAGCTCTCGTGCTGATACCCGGCAGAATAGCGCGACGAAAAAGCGTCCGAATGCCGCGTCTTTTGGGCCCTGCCAGGCCGGGGCGCTGCCATGCGATCATCCGGAACACAGCCGGCCCGGCAGGGGCTGCCGGGCGCGGGCCGAGGGCTTCGACCGGCACGGAACATCAGCCCGGGGCGGTCATATGCCAGGCCCGGATCAGTTCGGCCACGCTCCAGGCCTGGGCGATGCAGCCCCGGGGCGTGTGCGGCGGGTCGCCGTCGAACATCTCGCTGATCTGGCCGATGCCGGCGGTTTCCAGATGCAGGATCAGCGGCTCCAGCAGCTCGCGCATGCGGCGGCGGGCCTCGGGCGCAAAACCGTGGACCCGCAGATAGGCCTCGACATAAGGCCCGATCAGCCACGCCCAGACGGTGCCCTGGTGGCAGGCCCGGTCGCGCTCGAACGGGTTGCCCTCGTAGCGGCCCTGGTAGGACGGGTGCTCCGGCGCCAGCGTGCGCAGCCCGTAGGGCGTCAGCAGCGAGCGGGTCACGGCCTCCAGCACGCTGCGCTGCTGTCCGGCGTCCAGCGGCGAATGCTCCAGGCTGACCGCCAGGATCTGATTGGGCCGCATGGCCATGTCCTTCCAGCCGCAGCGGTCCACGTCGAACAGGCAGCCGGCCTGGCCGTTCCAGAAGACCGCCAGAAACGAGCCCCGCGCCTGTGACGCCAGCTGGCGCAGGCGGGCGGCGCGCTCGCCGTCGGCGGCGTCGGCCCGGCGGGCCAGCAGGCACAGCACGTGGTACCACAGCGCATTGATCTCCACCGCCTTGCCGTGGCGCGGCGTGAAGACGACATCGCCGGACTTGGCGTCCATCCAGGTCACCTGGTTGTAGTGGTCGCCGCAGGTCACCAGCCCGTCGTCCTCGACGCGGATGCCGTAACGGGTGCCGTGCAGAAAAGCCTCGACGATGCGCGTGCAGACCGGTTCGAAGCGTTCCGCCCAGACGTCGGGCCGGCCGGCGGCCGAGCAGGCGGCATCTGCGGCGTGAATGAACCAGAGGCTGGCGTCCACGCTGTTGTAGTCGCGCCCCTCGCCGTAGTCGCTGAAGCGGTTGGGAATCAGGCCGTCCTGCTCGGCCGAGGCGAACACCTCCAGGATCTGGATGGCCTCGGCCGTACGCCCCGTCTCCAGCAGCAGACCGGGCAGCGAGATGAACGTGTCCCGCCCCCAGTCGCCGAACCAGTGGTAGCCGGCCAGGAGGGTGGGCAGCTCCGTCTGCCGCGGCGTCCGCCGCCGGACGACGAAGGCCCCGGCCGCCTCCCGCAGCCGGTTGTCCACGCTGCGGGCCGCAGTCTCGGGGGCGTCCGACAGCGGGGGGGGCGCATCCGGCAGGTCGTCCATCGCCGCCCCGAACGCCGCCGCCGCCCGCAGGGTGATGTCGATCGTGCCGCGCCCGCAGGCCCGGAACCAGCCGGGCACGAACAGGTCCTCGCGGGCCTCCAGCCCCCGGGCCGCCTCCTGGCGGTACAGCAGGCCGTACCACCAGTCGCTGTGGCCGTCGAACTGGGCGGGCTCGCCGCCGTCGTTGCGGACCGTCGTCAGCCACAGCCGCGGGCCGTCGGCGTAGGCGTCCAGCGCGATCCAGCCGCCGATCTCCTTCATGCCGTAGGTGCCCGGGAACGCCCGGGTCAGGGCATGGTAGTCGCGCAACGGCGTGAACGGGCCGACGTGGAGCATGACCTCCTCGTCCGGTCCGGCGCTGAGCACGTAGCGCACCAGCACCTCGTCGCGCCCGTGCGGCAGGAACACCTGCTTGACCAGCCGGACGCCGTCGGCCTGGCAGACGAACCGGGCCCACGGCAGCGGCGGGCGGTTGCAGGTCGTGAAGGACTGCACATGGCGGAATCCCTGAGGGTCGAAGGCGTGGGGGAACTCGAAGGAGCCGAACGCGTGGAAGCGGCCGCCGACGATGCCTCGCTCCAGCGTGGCCGAGAGCATCACCCAGCGCTCCAGCGGCGGGCGGGCCGCGGCCACCAGCAGCCCGTGGTATCGGCGCGTGGGCACGCCCAGGACCGTTCCGGAGGCGTAACCGCCCCGGCCGTTGGTCAGGAGCCACTCGCGGCGGATCTCCAGGTCCGGGTCCAGCACCGGCCCGTCGGTCCGCTGCGGCTGGTCGTTGGGGTCAGCGGCCATCCTGTGCGTCCAGCTCCGTTGAGCCCGCGCCGGGCCCGGGCCCGGCACCGTCCCGGGCCGGTCCGCCGGCCTGTCCTCGATGCTCGCTTTCCCCCCGGCACCGCCCCGCGCCGCTCCGGGCGGGGCCCGCGGTCAGCGCGTCTCCAGCGTTCGAAGGCTCTGCAGCCGCTCGCGCAGGACCGATCCGATGCGCAGCCGCAGGTGGTCCAGCACATTCATGAAGTTGATGTACGAGTCGTAGGGTGACTCGTACGGATTGAAGTACCGGTGGACCACGCCGTCGCCGTAGTGCTTGGTGCACATGTAATAGAAATGGTCGGAGGTCTGCAGCAGCCGCCAGTCGTGCAGGATCTTCGGGTCTCCGGCGGTCTTGACCTCGCGCTCCAGGCGGTACAGCTCGTGCAGGGCGTTGGACTGCATGGCATTGCCCAGCCAGGCCGACAGGTCCCGCTCGGTGTCCGCCCAGCTGATCATGTGCGGTACGTCGTACACCCCCCCCGTCGGGCAGGACGCAGCCGCCTCCGACGGCGTCTTGAAGTCGTTGTCCCGGCGGGCCAGGACCTCCCCGGGGAAGTTCTGCAGGAACTCGAAAATACCGGTGTCGGCCCACTGGTGTTCGCCGAAGGTCTCATAATCCATGAACAGATTGACCACGGTGCCGCTGCCGTTGACCCGGGTGATCCAGTCGGCGTATTTGGCCGCGGTCAGCGGGTGCTCCGGCCAGTCCCGGCTGGAGAATCGGAAGGCCACATCGTCGGTCAGCCGGTAGTTGCGCAGCAGGAGCACGGCCTTGCCGGAATCGCTGCACCGGTAGGGCACGTTGGGCGTGCGTCCGCCCAGGGCCTGGTCCACCCCTTCGCAGAGGATCACCTTGTAGCCCATCCGCTCGACGAAATGGGCCAGGTCGTTGTTGTAGATCAGCTCGGTGTTGCGGAACACCCGCGGCCGGACGTCGAACAGCCGCTCCATGCAGTCGACGTGCCTGCGGACCTGCTCGACGAACTCGTCGCGCGAGTACAGGAAGCTCAGCGAATGGTAGTAGGTCTCGGCCAGGAACTCCACGCAGCCGGTCTCGGCCAGCCGGCGGAAAAGGTCCAGCACCTCAGGAGCGTGGCGCTCGAACTGTTCGATGATCGAGCCGGACAGGCTGTAGGCCAGACGGAACCGGCCCTCGTGCCGGCGGATCAGATCCAGAACCAGCTGCGTGGCCGGCAGGTAGCATTTGTGGGCCACCTTGCGGCAGATCTCGCCGTTGCGGTAGTCATCGAAGTAGCGGCTGTCGCGGTCGAAGATGCTGTAGCGGCGCAGACGGTGGGGCTGGTGAAGCTGGAAATACAGGCATACCGTCGGCACGGAACGCACCCTCCGAACCGCCCGCCGCGGCGAAGACCGCCGGGCCGCCGCGAGCGTTCAACGCGGGTCATTATAGCGCGCCGCGATCGGCCTTCAACTCGCCCCCTGCCCTGCCGCCGGCGACGTTGCCGGCCGCGCCGGGCGGGAACCACCGCATTCCTCCGCGCAGAACGCGGGCCCGCCCCGGATCGGACGGGCCCTTCGAATGGATCACTGTCGCCGACGCGCAACATTTGCGCGGCCGGCGGGCAATTGCCCCTGGCCTCAACCGGTCATGCGCCGCCGCAGCCCCGCCAACAGCAGCAGGTTCATGGCCATGAAGCCCCCGCCGACGCCGCTGCCGCAGAGGGCCGGCGACACCACCGGGCGGGGGGACTGCGACTCCGTGAGCGACTGACCCGTCGTGGACGGGTCGCCGGCACTGCCGTTCCCGCCGCCGGATCCGCTGTCGGCCGAGGTCGCGGCGGAAGAGCTGCTCGAGGCGCCGCCGGAAGACGATGTCCCGGAGGCCCCGGAGGAGGAACCGGCCGCGGACTCCGGCAGCATCTGGGCGCTGGAGCCGTCGGCCAGCACCTCGACGGTGGTCGTCGCCTCGGCCACCTGGCCGACCGCGTCGCGGGCGGTGATCAGGTACTTGGTCGTGACCGTCGGCGCGGCCGTGGGCTTCAGGACGTTGGTCGGCGTCAGACCCGTGGCCGGCTGGCCGTCCTCCAGCGTCCACAGGATGGTGATCGGCGGCTGCCCGCCGGTCAGCGTGGCCTGGAGCTGGGTACTCTCGCCGGTCCGGACGGTGTACTCCTTGCGATCGATGGTCACGCCCAGCGTGGGGGCGACGATCACCTTGCGGAAGGCCGAGGCCGTCATCGGGGCCGGGGCGTCGCCGTCCTGCCCGAGGTCGGAGGCGTCCTGGAGGTCCGTGAAGGTCACCCGGAAGGTCGTGGTCTTCAGCGGCCGGACCTCGAACTGGAACGGGACGTTGAACCCCAGGTTCGACGCGCTGGCCGGCACCACGATCGGCACGGTCCGCTCCCGCGGATCCTGCTCGGTCGGCACGGTCTTGTCGGTCGTGGGCGTGACCTCCGCCCGGTAGGGCGGCTGCCCGCCGGTCGCTGAAGCCCGCAGGGTCAGCCGGGCGTCGGGCGCGATCACCACGCTGCCGTCGTCCTGCAGGACATACGGCCTGGCCGGGTTGGTCGTGTCCACCACCGTGATCACGGGCAGCAGGTTGCTCCCCGGCTCGCGCCAGGCCTCGATCTCCACCAGCCAGTCGCTGCCGGTCTCGCCGTCGTCCTCGATGAAGCAGTGCAGCGCCGGATCGCTGAAGCAGGCCGGCGGGTTGCTGATCGCCTCCAGGATGGCCAGCGAGGAGCGGATGGCCGCCGGATCGCTCAGCCGGTAGTCCGCCGCGTCGGTTCCGGCCCCGCCGTGGAGCAGGTCCCGGCGGACGTGGATGATGTTGTGCTGGATAATGTCGGCGTCGCTGCGCCCGACCAGCCAGTCGTTGCCGGTTCCACCATAGAGGATATTGGCCTTCTCATTGCCCTTGATGACGTCGTCGAAGGTGGTGCCGATGACGTTTTCGATCTGGGTGAGCCTGTCGGTTCCCGCGGCCCGGGTGTCCTGCGGCTCGGAGCCGCCGAGGTTCACGACCACGCCCCGGGTTCCGCCGATGCCGTCGGCCGGGTTGGTCACGCTGGCGTAACTGACCCAGTCCGAATCGCTTTCCAGCCGCTCGCCCGGCGGAATCACCTCCCAGTCCGTGCCGATCAGGTGATCGTCGCCGGCGCGGCCGTCCAGCAGGTCCGAACCGGTCCCGCCGTAGACCCGGTCGGCGGCGTCGCCGCCGAACAGCATGTCGTTGCCGCCCAGCCCGTGAAGCTCGTTGGAGAGGAACTGCTTGCCGAAGAAGATGTCCCCGGCCGCCGTGTCGCCCAGCACCACCTCGATCTCGTCGCGGTAGATCTGGCTGCCGATCTGGAAGCCGACGTTGTTCGAAATCGTGTCCATCTGCGTGGCTTCGCCGTAGGCGGTGTTGGCACAGAGGATGTTGCCGGCGGCGCAGGGCCGCCCGTCCAGCGGGTTGGCCTCATGGTCCGGGTAGCGGTAGGTTCCTCCCGGCAGCGGGAGCGAAGCCGCAGGGTCGAACTTCCGCGCCGCCGCGGGGTCCAGGAGCTGATCGAGGGAGAACACCACATCGGCCAGGCCCACCGTGGTCGTGAGGTCCTCGTCCCGGTCCCCCAGGTTGGCCAGCACGACTGCCCCGGTTTCGGTGTAGTCCAGCACGTCGCGCCCGGCCCCGCCGGAGATGAAGTCCTCCCCCGGGCCGCCGCGCAGGATGTCCCGCCCGTACTCGCCGTGGACCTCGTCGTTCCCCTCGGTGCCCCAGATCTGGTCGTTGCCCATGGTCTCGGGATCGTCGAAGCCCGAATTCGGGCCGGTGCCGGTTCCGTCGCCCTGGTCCTGGTTGTCGCCCCACAGCACGTCGTCGCCGGGCCCGCCCCACAGAGCGTCGTCGCCGCGGCGGCCGACGATCAGGTCATTCCCGTCGTTGCCGACCAGAATGTTGTCGAAGCCCCAGGGGTATTCGGCCATGACGTACGTCGAGGGCGAGTTGCCCAGCGGGAAGGCCAGGACACCGAACACGGTGCGGGTGTACTGGTTCCACTCCCGGTCGATGCTGGAAAGCGTGCCCGGCGGATCGGCGCCGATGATCACGTCGTCGTTGACGCTGCCGATCACGTTCTCGATGCCGATCAGCGTGTCCTGGCCGTTGCGGGGGGCCAGGAACGGCAGCAGTTCCCCGTCGCCGCTGGAGGTTGCGCTCAGCCCGCTGGGGCCCGGCGGCGTCGTTCCGGTGAACAGGTTGACGAAGATGCCCGAACTGGTCGCCGACAAGGCGGGTACCATCGAGTAGTCGGCCACGTCCCCGGGGTTCAGGTCGATATCCATCGACGTGCCGACCGAGAAGCCGTCGTCGGCCACGGACAGGGGATTCGCGGGGTCCAGTTCGCCGCCGACGATCGTGTCGTCGCCCTGGTTGCCCTGCATGAGGTCGCCGCGCTGCTGGACGACGGCGCCGGCGATGGTCATTTCGAACCGCGTCGCCGGGCCGCCGATGATCGTGTCGTCGCCCGGTCCGCCGAAGATCCGGTCGCGCTCCGCGCCGCCGTAGACCGCGTCCCCGTGGAGGTCCCCCATCGGCGTGGCCACGTTGGCCACGATCAGGTCGTAGTCGACCTGGGTGAGGAAGAAGAAATCGCCGTAAATGACGTCGATGTTGCCTCCGCCGCTGACGCGGGGATCCTCGTCGCCCATGATCCGGTCGGCGCCGCCGCCGCCGATGATGATGTCGGACCCCAGCTGCCCCTTGATCCGGTCGTCGCCGAACCGGCCGCTGAGAACGTCCGCCGCCGTCGCCGGCCAGGGGCCCCAGTCGCCTAGCGCGGCCACCGCCGTGGTCCGGTCGTGGACCCGGTCGCCGAAGATCAGGTCGGCGTCGGGGCCGTTGTCCGAGATCATCACGTAGTTGCCGTCGGGGAACGAGCCCTGGGCGTAGTCGCCGTAGATGGTGTCGTTGCCGCCGCCGCCGGCCATACGGTCGGGGCCCCGGTCGCCGAAGATCGTGTCGTTTCCGACGCCGACCACTTCGCCGTCCAGGCCGGTCACCGACCCGTCGTCGTTGCACGGCAGCAGGAAGTTGCCGGACATCGGGGCGGCGGTGCCCTCCTGGTTGGCGTTGTAGTTGCTCAACGCCTGGCGGATCTCGATCAGCCCCGGACCGGGATCGATCGTCCCGACCGCCGAGTCGTCCAGCACGTCGAAGCCCGAGGGACGGCCGGCGTCGCCGTTGATCAGGTGGCCTGTCAGACGGATGAAAGGCGGCACCGGGTCGCCGTCGCCGTAGATCTCGTCGGTGCGAACGTCCTCGCCGCCGGTCAGCCGACCGCCGTAGATGGTGTCGTTCCCGCTGCCGCCGATCAGGATGTCGCTGCCGTTGTCCCCGACGAGGGTGTCGTTGCCGTCCTGGCCGTAGATGATGTCGGCCAGATCCTCCGCCCCGCCGGCCAGCGTGTCGCCGCCGCCCCCCCCGAGGATGGTGGTGCCCCGGCCGCCGTAGCCGGTGATCGTGTCGCTGTTGACGGTGCCGCGGAGCACCTCGAACTCGCCGTCGCCGGGAAAGGTATCACTGTCGCCGTGGCTGTCGGTCGCGGTGCCGGCGGACATATCGACCGTCACCCCGCCCGGACCGCCGTCGGCCTGATAGTCCAGCAGGTCGTAGCCCGCGCCGCCGCTCATATTGTCGCCGCCCCGGGTGCCCCGGAGGATGTCCCGCCCCGCGCCGCCGCGCAACACGTCGTTGCCCAGCCCGCCCTCCACGATGTCGTCGCCGTCTCCGCCGTCGCAGGGGTAGTCCTCGTCCCCGTCGTCGCCGTCCAGGCCCAGCAGCAGGTCGTTGCCCTCGCCGCCCAGCAGCCAGTCGTTACCGCTGGTGCCTGCGAGAACGTCGTGGCCGGCGCCGCCGCTGATGTGCGTGTCAGACTGCGCGTTGCCCATGCAGGACAAACCACCGCCGCCGCCACCGCCACCGCCACCGCCGCCGCCGCCGGTCGGAAGCGACTCCAGATGAATGTAGTCGTCGCCGCCCAGCCCGAAGACGCACACCGGCTTGGCATTCTCCAGCGAAGCCAGTTCCAGGTTCGCCTCGGCCTCCTCGGAGCTGGCTCCGCCGATCTCGACACAACCGGCCGGCGCCGCCCCCGAGCAGCCCAGGCCGGGAGGATTCGGGGCGGGGTTCTGGTACGTCGCGTTGGCAGCCCGGAGGTAGTGGATGCCGTCGATCAGCACCGCGTAGGCGACCGTGACCTCCTCGGGAACGAAGGCGTCGTCGGTGGGGTCGGCGGGTGTCGGAGGATCGTTTTCGTCATAAACCCCGACATCGCCCCGGGCGAGAAACTGGAAGGTGACCTCGATCTCCTCGCCGTTATCGGTGCCGGTGACGCTGAGGAAATCCTCCGTCAAGAGAATCGAAGGTTGGGCCTGGACCGTGCCCGCGCCCAGCGCCAGGCCGATGATGCCCGCCACCAGCCCAGCCCGCAGGCCCGCAACGACCTGCCTGCCGGCCGCCTCCGGACACCGGCCGCAACTGCTCGCCATTCCGTTTGTTCCAGGCAGGTCAGTCATCTTCATGGGCGGGAACCTTCTGGTAATCGATCACCCCGGCACCCGGGCGCCAGGCCGGCCCACCGCGACCGGTCACACACTGGTCGATGCAGGGCACACTCGGCTTTTCATTGTCCGCAGGGCTCGCGCGGCGGCCCTCAACCCCTCCCGGAACGCCTCGCCGGACACCATCGGGCGATGAACCGGCCATCGCCTGCCCGGCACCGCGTTGGGGGCCACATGGTATCCTACCGGGGGTCAAATGTCCCGCCAATCCGCCCGTCCGCGGCCGGGGGAGGTCGGGAGGGCAGGGGCAAGCCCAGCCAACCGGTCAGAGCCTGCTGGTCAGGGCCGCCCGGCGGCCCGGCCGGTCCCGGTAATGCCGGGGGCGGCAGTACCCGCCCCGGGGCGCAAGCCGCTGCCGGCTCCGGGACCATCGCAGGCGGCAGGCAGCGACGAATCCTGCCCGCCCGGGGTCTCGGCCGGGTCGCGCTCCAACGGCCCGGCCGACCCGGACCGCACCGATTCGCCGGAGGACTGGAGAGCCTTGACCAGGGCTGCGTTGGGGATCGGGCCGGCCCCTGCGGACCCGCCGGCGGGCACGTCCGCCCGGGCCAGATGCTCGTCGAAGAAGGCCACCGTCCGGGCAGCGTAGTACTCCGGGCGGATCACGACCGACTGATTGTGCTTGGCCCCGGGAACGATCCACAGCGACTTGGGGCCCCGCGAGGCGTCGTAAAGCAGGCGGGATTGCTCGACCGGGATGTAGCTGTCCCGCTCGCCGTGGATGAACAGGATCGGCCGAGGCGGCTTCATGCGCTTAAGTGCTTTGAGGACCGAAGGAAACGTGCAGTTGAGCTTCCTGCGGCACTCCCTGAACAGCAGCCAGCGGAGAAAACGCCAGAACTGCGGCGGGTGGTTCTCGTAAACGAAGCGCACCTTGGCAAAAATGTACGCCCAGCGCTTCATGAGGTACTCCAGCACCCGGTCGGAACTGAACGCCCCGTCGGTGACGATGGCCGCAACCGTGGGATTGTTCTGTGCGGCCAGGATCGCAGCCCCGGCGCCGCGGGAGATGCCAAAAAGCCCCACTTTAACCGGTCGACCCTGCCGCTCCAGCCAGTCCTCGACGTAGGCGATGGCCCCGAGCATGTCGCTGACCTCGCGGTCCGTGGGCCACTGGCGTGCCCGGTAGGTCGGGTCGTGGCTGGATTCGCCGTGATTGCGGAAGTCGAAGCTGAAGACGTCGTACCCGGCGGCCAGCAGCGGGCGGCAGTAGCGGGCGCAACTGTACATGTCGCTGGAGAACTCGTGGGCGAACAGGATCATGCCCTTGGGGCGCCCGCCGTGCCGGCCGGTGAGGAACATGCCGCAGAGGTTGAGGTTGTCGAACGCCCGGAAGGTGACCCGCTCGCCGTCGATCCGCTCGAAGTCCCGCGGGCCCATGGCCAGGGGCGGGGGCGTGTCGCGGATGATGTTCAGCATGATCCGGACATAGCGCCGCAGGACAAACCAGGCGATGGCGATCGGGAAAATGATCGTCAGCGGGATGGAGAACAGCGCCCAGTTGCGGGCGATATACCACCACCACACCACAACTGGACTGTCAACACCGGCGACTGGGAGAAACAACCCGTCGGTTGTCAATTCCACGTTCTCGCAGGTCTCGGGTGATTCACGTACCGCGCCGGCGGGCATCATAACCGCACCGGCGTCCGCGAAGCAAGGCCAGGGAGGAACCGGCTGCCGGCCGACGGGCGAGGAGGTGCGCCTGCCGGCGATCAGAGCGACGGAGGGGAGTGGAGCCGGCAGCGCCGGCGGTCGGCGACCTGCTGGAGGGATCGACATCCGGCACCGCCGGGGTTAGAATGCGGCCCCCGGCCGGACTGGGGGGCAGTGGAACGAGCCGCGGGCCTGCCGCCGCCGACCGGTTGTTGCCGATGCCGACTTTCCCACGAAGGCGCACGAGTCGCGCGTTTGCCGGCCTTCCTGCCCTGTCGCCGATGGCGCTGCGCGCCCTCGTCGCGGCGATACCGGTCGTGGCCGGCGGCGGATGCAGTTCGATCACCGGCGGTCAGGTCAAGCCCTATGTCGCCTCGGACCGCGGGGCCGTCGTGCGGCGCGAGGCAGCGACCCGGTCCGCCTCCGCCC
Organism: uncultured Planctomycetales bacterium; assembly: GCA_964611365.1. Taxonomy (GTDB): domain Bacteria; phylum Planctomycetota; class Phycisphaerae; order UBA1845; family PWPN01; genus CALLOB01. The sequence goes on along the minus strand of CAZSYS010000022.1, from coordinate 9,804 downwards.
CTTCCGGCATTGGCAGCCCGGCGGCATCCAGGCCCGCCCGGGTCTTCGGTCTGTCGGTCGCGGCCGAGATGGCGGCCTCACCGGCGACGCAACCCGTGGAGGCCGATCCGACCAGCCGGCCGGCAACGCGTCCTTCGGCCTCCGAGACCGAGACTTCGTCCCGCCCGGCAGTCGCCGGCGGCAGTCCGACGCTTCCGGCATCCCGGCCGGCAGGCGCCGGCGGCGGTCCGACGACTCCGGCGGCGTCCCAACCGGTCGAACCCGGGGTGGGAACCGTTCACGCTCCGACCGTGCCCGGTCACCCCGGTGACCAGGCGGGCCAGGAGGTCTACACGCTCAACCCGGTGACCATCACCCGCCTGGTCTTCGACGTCAGCCCCCAGGTGCGTGCGGCGCGCGAGGAGATGACCGCCGCCCAGCACGCCCTGACGGAATTCCGCGCCAATCTCAGCCGGCTGGAGCCGTTCGTGGAGACCAAGGCCGACATGGTGCGTTATCCCGCGCGGCGCGACGCCGAGGGCGTCACCGGCGAGATCGTCGGCGGGATCGAGAAGGAGACCTACGACGGAGCAGTCCTGCGCGTCGAGGGCGGGGCCAGCGGCTCGCGCTTCCGGTTCGGCGAGGTCGAGGCCGGCCAGGAGGAGCTGGAGGAGGGCAGCGGTGGCCTGGTGCGGGCCCGGGTGGAGGTGCCGTTCATCGGTTCCCGCAAGCGCCAGCAGCGGGTGATCAGCGCCGCCTTCCAGGAGTCGCAGGCCCGCAAGGCTCAGCTCGACTACTTCCGCGACTACCGCTCCTATGTGATCCAGGCCCTGGGCGAGTACTACGCCGCCCTGCTGTATCTCAACTACGCCCGGGTCTGGGAGTGGAAGGCGCGGATGATGGAATCGCTGATGAATCATCCCCGCATGCGCCCCGAGGACCGCGACCGTCTGGTCTCCAGCGTGGCCAGCGCCAAGGTGCTGATCGACAACAACATGTCGTCCTACGAGAGCTACTGCACCCAGCTGCTGGCCTCGCTCGGGCTGCCGCTGGAGTCGGCCTTCGTGCTCGAGGAGCAGCCCTACGCCCCCAGCCGCTATGTCGAACGGTCGGGCACCACCGAGGGGGAAGCCGCCATGCTGGAGCAGGCCTTCCAGAACAACCCCCGGTTTCGCGTGCTCAACGACGCCATCCGCGACGCCGAGCTGCAGCGCAAGCAGGCGATTCTGGGACGCTACGACATCACCGCCTACGTGCAGGGCACCCACCACCCGTTCGGGGCGGTCAGCTACGACGACCGGCTCGACGGCTGGGAGGTCGCCGGCGGCGTCAAGGTCCGGCTCAACGACCAGCGCGTGCTGACCGCCACCCGCCTCAAGGCCGAGGCCCAGATCCGCCAGTATGAGGCGGAGATCGAGGCCGAGCGGCTCCGCATCCAGCGCACCATCCGCAACAACGTGCAGACCCTGCGCGACAACCACCTGCTGCGGCTCCAGCAGCTGGAGGTCTGCGAGCAGAAGCGCGCCGAGTACGAGCGGCGGACCAAGATCTACCTCGAGGGCGGCGACCCGCCGATGTCGATCGACGACGTGCTGACCCCGCTGAGCGAGTGGACCAGCGCCAGGGTCCAGCTGGAGGCCGACCGCTACTACGCGGGGCTGGCGGAGATGCGGATGATGGCCGACATGGGCGAGGTCTACACCCTCGTCGGCCTGGATATCAGTTCCCTGGCCGAGGCGGCCCCCGCCAGGCCCGCCGGGGCCGGGCCATAAGAAGCCCGCGAGCCGGGCCCGTCCGCCTCGCAGGCAGACCTCCGGAGCCCGCCCGATGAACCAGGACCAAAACGCCGTTGGGTCAGCCAGGAGGGTCTGCGGCGGCCCGTCGCCGATGACGCCGGCCGAGCGGATCCCGGCCATCGACGTGCTCCGCGGGCTGGCCCTGGGCGGCATCCTGGTGGTCAACGTCTACTACCACGGGCACCCTTATTTCCTGGACTACCTCACGTTCCTGAAGTACCAGGGCCTGGATCCCGCCGATCACCGCCTGGACCGGCTGGTTCACGGCATCATCACCACGCTCTGTCAGGAAAGCTTCTACTGCCTGTTCGCGTTCCTGTTCGCCTTCGGCTTCGCGACCCTTACCGACCGATGCGAGGCCGCCGGCGCGTCGGCCCGGGCCGTGACCCTGCGCCGGCTGGCGGTTCTGGCCCTGCTCGGGCTGGCGCATGTGGTGCTGGTCTGGGCGGGGGACATCCTGATCACTTACGCGCTGCTGGGGCTGGCCCTGCCGCTGCTGCGACGTCTGACGGACCGGGCCCTGATCGCCGGGTCCGCCGCCGGGCTGGCGATCGGCAGCCTGCTGCTGGCCGGCGCACTGGTCGCCGCGTCGATGACCGGCGGTCCGGGCACGGTCGCGGCCGCCCCGGCCACGCGCCCCGCCGACGGGCCGGCCGACGACGGTCTGGCCACCAGGCACACCCTGGAGCCGGCCTCCGAAGCCCCCGCCGAGCCATCCCGGCCGCCGGAGGCCGCCCGGCAGTGGGACGACCTGATGCGGCGCTGGCATCGGCACACCGTCGAGGTCTACGCCTCCGGCGGCTTTCGCCGGATTGCCCTGCACCGCCTCGTGGACTACGCCATCTGGACGGCGAGCATCGCGGCCTTCCAGTACCCGCGGGTGCTGGGCATGTACGCCCTGGGTGTTCTGGCCGCCCGACGCCGGCTGCTGCAGGAGCCGCAGCGTCACCTGCGGTTCCTGCGCCGCGCGACCGGCTGGGCCATGGCGGCGGCGGTCGCCGGATCCTTGCCGGCCCTGGGCGCGGGCCTGGCGGAGGCCCCCGACCACCATCCCGGCCGGGCGCTGCTCCTGCTGGCCGGTGATGCGGTGCGGATACCGGCGCTGGCCCTGTTCCTGGTCGGCGGTGTGCTGCTGGCGTGCCGGAGTCCGCGCACCGGCCGGTGGCTGGGATGGCTCGCGCCGGCCGGGCGGATGTCCCTGAGCGGCTACCTGGGGCAGTCGCTGGTCTGCAGCCTGGTTTTCTGCGGGTACGGGCTGGGGATGTACGGGCACATCGGGCCGGCCCGCGGGGCCCTGCTGGCGGCGGCGATCTTCGCCGTGCAGCTGCCGCTGTGTGCCCTGTGGCTGCGGATCTTCCGCTACGGTCCGGTCGAGTGGGTCTTGCGCACGGCCGCTTACGGGCGGGCCCTGCCGATGCGCCCGGCCTGATCGACGTCGCGGCCGCCGGGGCCCTCTGTAAGCCGGCGGGGCGGGCAGAGGGCCGCCCGGACGGCGACTCCCCCCGGGGAACGGCCGACCCCCGGCATGGTGTGGCGGCCGCAGAAATGCGTTACCATGAGGCCCCAGTCGTGCGGCCCCCGGCGGCCGGACGGCGGCGGATGTGGTCGGTGCACAGCGGTATGTGGGTTTTCTGCACAAGGGGAGTATTCCATGTCCCGGATCAGGTCCACGCGGCGGCGGTTCATCAGGCAGGCGGTCGGAGCTTCGGCGGGAGCCCTGGCCTTCCCGTACTTCGTTCCGGCGACCTCGCTGGGAGGCAACGGCCGGACGGCGCCCAGTGAGCGGATCGTCATGGGCTGCATCGGCGTCGGCGGGCAGGGCGTCCACAACATGCGCCGCTTCATGGAGCTCGGCGCCCAGGTGGTGGCGGTCTGCGACGTGGAGACCTCCAGCAACCTCTACTACGGCGGCGGCACCTTCGGGCGCGAGCCGGCCCGTGAGATCGTGGAGAAGTTCTACGCCGAGAAGAAGTCCGGCGAATATAAGGGCTGCGAGGTCTGCAAGGACTTCCGCGAGCTGCTGAAGCGCCCGGACATCGACGCCGTCTCCATCGCCACCCCCGATCACTGGCACGGGCTGATCTGCGTCGCGGCCGCCGAGGCCGGCAAGGATATCTACTGCGAGAAGCCGCTGGTCAACACCGTGGCCGAAGGGCGGGCGGTCTGCGAGGCGGTTCGGCGGAACAAACGCGTGCTGCAGACCGGTTCGCACGAGCGGTCCGGCGACAACAGCCGCCTGGCCTGCGAGCTGGTCCGCAACGGCCGGATCGGCCGGCTGCACACCATCGAGATCAACCTGCCGTGCAGCGACCCGCACCACAAGGACGTGATGAGCCAGACCGGTCCGCAGCCCCAGATGCCGGTGCCCGAGGGGCTGGACTACGACTTCTGGCTCGGGCCGGTGCCCAAGGCGCCCTACACGCCCCGGCGGGTGCACTTCTGGTGGCGCTTCATCCTGGCCTGCGGCGGCGGCGAGATGACCGACCGCGGCGCGCATATCATCGACCTCGCCCAGCTGGGCAACGGGTCGGACGACACCGGGCCGGTGACCTTCCAGGCCAGGGGCACGCGCCCGGCCTCGGGCATCTACGATACCTTCTTCAACTACGAGTTCGAGAACGTCTACGCCAACGGGGTGCGGATGATCGGATCCAGCCGGGAGCCCCGGGGCCTGAAGTTCATCGGCACCGACGGCTGGATCTTCATCCACATCCACGGCGCCAAGCTCGAGGCCGAGCCGGCCTCGCTGCTGGAGGAGAAGATCGACGACCACGAGCTGCGCCTCGGCCGCAGCCCGGGCCATCACCAGAACTTCCTGGACTGCGTGCGCAGCCGGCGCCAGCCCGTGGCCCACGCGGAGATCGGTCACCGCACGGCCACAATCTGCCACCTGAACAACATCGCCATGCTCACCGGACGCAAGCTGGTCTGGGATCCGGCGGCCGAGCGGATCACCAACGATCCCGAGGCCGACGCCATGCTCTCCCGGCCGATGCGCCCGCCCTGGAAGCTCTGACCGCCGGCCGCCGGTCCGCCCCGCGGACCTGACCACCGGTCATGCATGAGTCACGCGAAGCGCTGCAGCACCCGGCCATGCGCAGCGCCGTAGCGGCCGGCGCCCCTGCCGGCCGCCGAGGTTGGAGTGCCATCGCCTGGCATGACCGCGCTACGAATGATGCATGCGTGCGAAAAAGAGTGCATAACGGGGACGCAGCTCGGGAGTGCGTAACGGGGACGCAGCTCGTTTTGTGAAGAGCGGCGCCCCCGTTTTCATATGCATTGGTGTCGCGGAGCGCCGCACCGCCCGGCGCCTCTTCCGGCCGTCGAGGGCGGACAGGGCTTCCTGAGGAGGCTGTGGCCGGCAAATGCGGGCTGGCGTGCGACGTGGGAACGCCTCAGCCGCGTCTGACGCACGATGGCTAGCACGCCGACCCGCCGCGCCAGGCACGGTCCAGATCGGCTACCCCGAGCCTGAAACCCCCACTCCCGCCGGGCGTGTTTGCCACGAACTGCTCATCCTTCCGTGTCCGTCCCAGTGAAATGAAGGCCGCACCCGTCGAAGCCCCGGCCTCACGCTCGATCCGCTCCAGGGCATCCCCGGCCACCTGCAGCACGTAGCCGCAGGCCACCTCCGCCAGCCCCTCCGACGGATCGCACGTGACGTCCATTCCGCAGCGGCCGGCCAGCGCCATCTCCGCCAGCGTCACGAGCACGCCGTCGCCGCCGCAGTCGTGTGCCGCCTGGACCAGGCCGGCCGAGATCCAGCCGGCCACCGCCCGGTGCAGCCGGACCGGCGCCGTCACGCCGATATCCGCCCAGTCGGACGCTCGCATCCGCACCAGCACGAAGACGCCGTCACCGGGTTTGGCGTCCATGGTCACACACCGCCCGACGTCCTCGATCACGCTGACGGCGCTGATCAGCAGCGTTCCCGGGATCACGATCCGCCCGTTGCGGATCGGCAGCCGGCCGGCCAGTGCGGCGGCATCGCCGGGGTCCAGGGCGAAGACGTTGTTCAGCGAGTCCTTGCCGGAGATGAACGGAATCCCGCAGGCCACCGCCGCGTCATGGCAGCCCTGGCAGGCCCGCACCAGGCCCCCCAGCTCGCGCGGGTCGTCGCAGTTGCCCCAGCAGAAGTTGTCCAGGATCGCCGTGCGGTCCAGGTCGCCGCCGACGCAGACCACGTTGCGCACCGCCTCGTCGATCGCGCTCACAGCCATCCAGTACGGGTCCGCGTCGCTCATCCGCGGACACAGACCGCACCCCAGGGCCACACCCCGTCGACCGTCCAGCCGCGGCCGGATCACCGCCGCATCCGACGGGCCCTGGCCCGGGCCGGTCAACGGCTTGATCACGCTGGATCCCTGCACCTCGTGATCGTATTGCCGGATGATCCACTCCTTGCTGGCGGTGTCCGGGGCCGACAACCGCTCCAGCAGGGTTGCGGCGGCATCCGCCGGCCCCGCCGTTTTCGCCGGGCGCAACGCCGCCATCCCGCGGCCGGCAGTTCTCGGTGCCTCTGAGGCCCTCCACTCGGCGTGCCGGCAGCGCGCAGGCAGGCCGTGGTGCAGGAAGTCCGTGTCCAGGTCGCCCACGGTCTGACCCCGGTAGCGCAGCTGCAGCCGGCCGGCGTTGCCGAACACGCCGATGGCCGTGGCCTCGACGTTCTCCGCCAGGCAGATCGCCTGCAAAGCTTCCCAGCGGTCCGGCGGCACGGCCAGGACCATCCGTTCCTGGGCCTCGCTGATCCAGATCTCGTCGTAGCGCAGCCCGGCATACTTCAGCGGCACCCGGTCCAGGTCCACCACCGCGCCGAGCGTCCCGGCCATCTCCCCCACGGCGCTGCTCAGTCCGCCGGCGCCGCAGTCTGTGACCGCGGTGTACAGGCAGCCGTCGGGGTGGTCCCGGGCCGCCAGCATCGCGTCCAGCACCTGCTTTTCGGTGATCGCGTTGCCGATCTGGACGGCATGGGCGAATTCGTCGGCGTGCGTGTCGGTCAGCTCGGCCGAGGAGAACGTCGCCCCGTGGATCCCGTCCAGCCCCGTGCGCCCGCCGATCACCACCACCAGGTCCCCGGCGCGCGGCTCCTTGGCGATGCAGCGCTGCGGGATCAGACCCAGGCAGCCGCAGAACACCAGGGGGTTGCCCAGATAGCGGTCGTCGAACAGCACCGCCCCGTTGACCGTCGGAATGCCCATGCGGTTGCCGTAGTCGCGGACCCCGGCCACCACGCCCTGAAGGATGCGCCGCGGGTGCATCACCCCCCGGGGCAGCCGGTCGGTCGGGAAGCCGGTCCCGGCCACGCAGAACACGTCGGTGTTGGCGATCGGCCGGGCCCCCAGCCCGCAGCCCATCACGTCGCGGATCACCCCGCCGATGCCGGTGGCCGCCCCGCCATAGGGCTCGATCGCCGACGGGCGGTTGTGGGTCTCGACTTTGAAGGCCAGCCCGTAGTCCTCGTCGAAGGCGATGACCCCGGCGTTGTCCTTGAACACCGACAGGCACCCGTCCGCCCGGCCTTCAGCCTGCAGGGTACGCGTCGCCCGGGCGATGGTGTCGGCCAGCAGATTCCCGTAGTCGATCCGCACCGTGCCGTCGCCCAGCGGCTCTCCGGCGACCGCAGATCCCGGCGGCATCGGATCGCCGACATAGCGCACCGCGCTGCGCAGCGTCTTGTGCACGCAGTGCTCGCTCCACGTCTGGGCGAACGTCTCCAGCTCCAGGTCCGTCGGCTCGCGGCCCTGCCGGCGGTAATGGTCCCGGATCGCGATCATCTCCTCGGCCGAAAGAAAAAGATGGGCATCGCGGGAAAGCTTCACCAGCGCGGCTTCGTCCAGGTCGCCCAGGGCCACCTGGCGCAGCCCCAGGTCTCGCTGCGGCGCCGCCGGCAGACGCTCCGGCCGGGCGTCGTGCCGGCCGAAACCGCTGATGTAGGGCGTCTCGATGCAGTCGTTGCACAACAGGCGGCGGGCGACCGTCCCGGCCTGCTCCGCCGACTGCAGCCCCGCCAGCCGGTAGAGCCTCGCCGTCGAGAGTGCCAGCCCTTCCGCCGGGATGCCCAGGTCCGCGATCGCCGCCAGCGCCGAGGCCGCCACGGGGTCCATCACCCCGCCCTTGAGGTGCACCTCGATGCATCCGTCAAAACCTTCGCCCGGAAGGCCCCGGTCGTCGCCGCCCTGCAGCAGGCTGAAACGCTCGGTGATCGGATCGGTCAGCAGTTCTTCGGCGATCCGCCGGACCTGAGCCTCCCGCAGCGGCCCCTCCAGCAGGTACAGCCGGCTGAAGGCCGCCCGGGTCACCCCGGTCAACCCCAGCTCGTGAATGCTCCGCAGCACCGCCGCACCCTGGGCATCCAGGTCGGCCCGGACGGGGTCGACCCGGATCCGCCACAGAACCCGGCCGGCGTCGTCGAAACCGGTCATGAAGGCAGGATCCTCTTGCGATATCGGCTGGAAATCCAGGCGTCCCTGGCGGCCTTGGCACCGGCCAGCCACTTGTGCAGCCCGGCCGCATCGTCCCGCTCCAGCCGCCGGCGCAGCCGCTGAAGCTCGGTGGTGAGCCGGTCGATGGCCGAAAGCACGCCCCGGCGGTTGGTCCGCAGGATGTCGACCCACATCGCCGGATCGCCGCTGGCCAGGCGGGTCACGTCCGCGAAGCCCGGCCCGGCCAGATCGATCGCGTCTTCAGCCAGCGACATCGTCACCAGGGCGGTGGCCAGCGCGTGCGGCAGATGGCTGACCCGGGCCAGCAGCCGGTCGTGCTTGCCGGGGCTCAGCGTCATGGTGTACGCCCCCAGCGTCTCCCAGAACCGCCGGACCCGGACCACCGCGGATTCGGCCGTGCGCGGCGTGGGGGTCACGATGCACAGGGCCAGCTCGAACAGGTCGGCCCGGGCGAACTCCACGCCGGTCTTCTCCGAGCCGGCCATCGGGTGCGAGCCGACAAACTGCACCGTCCGCGGCAGCCTCCGCTCGCACAGCCGCACCACCTGGACCTTGGTGCTGGCAATGTCCGTCACCAGGGCCCCGGGCTCCAGATGGGCCCGCATCGCATCCAGCAGGCCCTCAAAGTGCCCGATCGGCGTGCACAGCACCACCAGGTCGGCTCCCCGGACGGCCTCCGCCGGCTCAAGTGTGACTTCATCGACGGCTTCGCAGGCCAGAGCCTTCTCCAGCGATACCGCCCGCCGGCCCAGCCCGACACGCGTGCCGACAAAACCCGCCGCCCGCAGGGCCAGCCCGATCGACCCGCCCAGAAGGCCTGCACCGACGATGCAGATCCGCTTTAAACTATTGATATCAAAATCTTTATGCATTTCGAGATCGCCCGGGGACGCCGGTACTGTAACCCCGCCGCCGACAGGCCGTCAAATCTGCGGCCGCGAATTGCTCTTGCCTCCGCCGGCGCAGTTGGTATCCTAACAGGTCAAGCAATCCGTGCCGCCCCCGGGATGGCGCGCAAAGGTGGAGCCGGCAACGGATTCGGGCCCACCGGGAGCATGGACATTGGCGACGCAACCTGAGACCCGACCCGTCGGCAACGGTCTGACGGGGCCCGGAGTCATCCTGGAGTTCGAGAAGCCGCTGGTCCGCATCGAGCGGGAGATCGCCGAGCTGGAGCTCACCCAGAGCCGCTCCGGGCGGAACCTCGCCGAGGACATCCGCGCCCTGCGCCAGCGGCTCGACCAGATGACCCGCCGCACCTATGCCCGACTGACCCCCTGGGAGACGGTGCTCGTGGCCCGGCATCCCCGGCGGCCGGTGCTGCAGGACTACATCGAACGGTTCGTGAGGGATTTCTGCGAACTGCACGGGGATCGCTGTTTCGGCGACGATCGGGCGATTGTCACCGGCTTCGGCCGCATCGGCGGCCAGAAGGTCATGCTCATCGGCCACGACAAGGGCCGCGAGACCCGCGAGAAGATCGAACGCAACTTCGGCTGCGCTCACCCCGAGGGCTACCGCAAGGCCCTTCGGAAGATGAAACTGGCCGAGAAGTTCCGCCTTCCGGTGGTCTGCCTGATCGACAC
>CAZSYS010000021.1:0-24927 GCA_964611365.1 uncultured Planctomycetales bacterium | reverse complement strand
GCGACATCCGCGGGGCCAGGATCGTCATCGACGCCGGCCACGGCGGCCGCGATCCCGGCGCGGGCCGAGGCACCCGCTCGCGCCTGCCGGAAAAGACCATCACCCTCGACATCGCCAACCGACTGGTCAAGACCCTCGCCTCCATGGGGGCGTCGGTCTATCCGACCCGCACCGGCGACACCTACCCCTCGCTGAACGACCGGGTCGCCCTGGCCGAGCGTGTCAAGGCCGACCTCTTCGTATCCATCCACGCCGACTCCGCGCGCAACCCCGACGCCTCCGGCGTGGGCATCTTCATCTACAACCAGGCCTCGACGGCCAGCCAGCGGGCGGCCATGCGTATGGCCGCGGCCATCGAGGCCGCCGGCCTGGAATGCCGCGGCGTCCAGCGCGCGAACTTCCACGTGCTCCGCGAACACAACCGCCCCGCCATGCTCATCGAATGCGGCTTCCTGACCAACGCCGGCGATGCCGCCCGCCTCAATGATCCCGGCCAGCGCGCCCGGCTGGCCGCCGCCATCGCCGACGGCATCGTGCGCTTCTTCACGAAGTAGCTCCCGCGCGACCTCCACCGGGTGACTGCCTCCGCCTGGGCGCAACCGGCCGTTCCCTCCCGGATGAATCACTCCTGCAGGCGCAATGCGCACCGGCCCGCATCTGCGGCGCGGTGAACTGCGAGTACCGGATCGCCGAATACGAGGTGACGGCCGGACAGTACGCGGCATTCCTCAACGCCGTGTCGAAAACCGACACCTGCGGGCTGCACAACCCGTATATGGACTACGACGCCTTCCCCGACCGATTGGGTTGCAACATCAAACGCAGCGGCAGCCCGGGCAGCTACACATGCAGCGTCGCGCCAGACTGGGTCAACCGCCCGGTGAACTGGGTGAGCTGGGGCGACGCGGCCCGGTTTGCCAACTGGCTGCACAACGGCCAGCCGACGGGGGCCCAGGACCTGAGCACCACCGAGGACGGGGCGTGGCACCTCAACGTTGCCACCAGCTATGCGGCGATGATGGCCGCGATCCGCAAGCCGGGGGCGAAGGGGGCTGCCGGCACCACAGACATATTGAACCACAAGGTCACAAAGGCACAAAGAAGACCTCGAGGTCGTGACCCGGGGCGGGCCGCCCGAGGCGCGGCAGGCCGGCCGATACCGCCGGTCCGGCTCGACGCGGACCAGGGCCGACGGCGGCTCGGAATCCGCGTTCTGGCACTCGACCTTGACGCCACGCACGGGAAAGGAATCGGCTGCACTGAGTCCGGACACCGTACCCCGCTCTGATGGCTGAACAGGACCTCGGCATCCAGACACCTGTTCAGCCACCGCAGAGCCGGTGTCCATCGTCATTCAAGGGCTTACATCGCCGGCTTTTCGGGAGTAGAACCCCTTGATTCAACGCCTTGCCGTCGCGGGCGGCGTCGCGCAGCGCCGTAGCGGCCGGCGTCTCTGCCGGCCGCCGAGGGGGGCACCGTGCCGTCTCGGGGATATCGCGTCATGCGGCGCCCGGCCATCCTCAGACCTCGGGCCTGATGAAATGCCCGGTTCCTTCGACCTTAACGCCCTGTGGCCGGGGCCTTCGGCCTGATGAGCCCCGCCGCTATGTCGCCCGGCGCCGCGGGCGCAGGCCGACCAGCAGCCCCAGGCCCAGAAGGAAGCAGGCCATCCCCGGCACCAGGACGTGCAGGGGCAGGCGGGCGGCGGTCGTGTCGTCGCCGAGCCCCAGGCGTCGGGCGAGTGCGGGGGCATGGGTCACAACGCCCAGCAGCAGCCCGTTGTGCAGGGCGTGCAGGAGCACGGCCGGCAGGATCGAGCCGCTCTGACGCACCAGGCACGCCAGCAGCAGGCCGATCCCGAAGGTGACTGCCAGCCGCTCGAAGGCGAAGTGGTAGACCGCGAAGATCGCCGCGGTCGCCAGGATGCCCGCCCACCGGCCCCGGCCGGCACTCAGCCCGCTGAGCACGAAGCCGCGGAACAGCCACTCCTCGCCGACGGCCGGGGCCGCGGCCAGCAGCAGAATCAGCATCCACAGCGGCCGGGCGGCCAGTTCCTGCTGCAGCCGCCGGCCGGCCTCGATCATCGCTTCATTGGCAGGCATCCACGCGGCAACCTGCGCCGCAGGCACCCAGCACGAGGCCCCCAGCAGCAGGGCCGCCAGCCACGCCCGCGCCGGCGGAAGCCGCAGGCCGAAGGTCTCTCTCAGGTCCAGCTTGCAGTACGCCGCCACGGCCAGCGGCACCAGCACAAACAATCCGGCGAACTGCAGCACCGCCAGCCAGGCCAGCATCCGCGTCAGATCCTGGCCCAACAGCGCGTGCAGACCGGTGTTGGCGTAGAAGCTCAGCGGAAACAGCACCGCCGCCAGCATCAGGGCCGCCGTGCGCGTCGGGCAGGGCTGCGGCCTGAAGTAGCGGCGATGGAACAGCGCCCGGTAGGATCCGGCGTCGGCGAAGACCACCGCCTCCTGCCCGAACAGCCGCACCGCGACCCCCAGCGCCGCGGCCGCGTACAGCGTCGTGGTCAGCAGCACGATCAGCACCTGGAACGGCGTGCAGGTCTGCTGGAAGAGCTCCCGGGCCAGCAGCACCATGTTGCCCACCGGCAGCACCAGCAGCCCCCCGGTCAGCCGGAAGCTCGGCAGGGTCACGACCATGGCCGGCACCAGGGCCCCCAGGATCACCGGCATGACGTAGTTCTGGGCCTCCTTGAAGGTCCGGGCGAAGCTGCACACCGCCACCAGGATCGCCGCGAACAGCAGGGCAAACGGGATCATGCACAGCACGATCACCGGCAGGGCGCTCAGCGGGATCTGAATGGGCATGTCTTCGGCGAAGGTGCGGGTCAGGCCGCTGAGGTGGATGGTCGCCCCCACGCTGGCGACGTTCAGCACCGCCGTGAGGATGCCCACCGTGGCCACGACCAGGAACTTGCCCAGGATGATGTACAGCGTCGGCACCGGCGTGACCATGAGCGTCTCGAGCGTGCCGCGCTCGCGCTCGCCGGCGGTCAGGTCGATGGCCGGATAGACCGAGCCGGTGATGGTCATGAGCACCAGCACGATGGGGATGAACTGCGCCAGGGCCCACCCGCCGCGCTGCCGCTCCGTGGCGGTGGAGACGAAGCGGACCTCCACCGGCTCGAGCATCACCCGGGCGAACTCCGCGGCGGCCTGCGGGCCGGCCTCCGGGCGGATCAGGTCCTCCAGCGACCTCCGGGTGCACTCCCGACGGTAAAGGTCGGTCAGCCGGCCGAGCTGCTCCATGGCCGTGCGGCTGCGGGCGTCGACCTCGTTGTAGACGATGGTGATCAGGAGCCGGGGCGGACCCGGCGGCGCGGGCCGGGCCGGCTGCGACTCGGCGATCCGGACGAACAGCTGCACCTGGGCGTCGGCGGCGTCCGGCAGCGACGCGCCCACCCGGATGTCGAATGTCGCCCGCACCGATTCGGCTTCCTCCCGCCGGGCGCGGGCGGTCTCGATGATCTCGCCGAGCCGCCGGGCCTGGTCGGCGTTCTCGACCTGCACGACGAAGCGCTGGGCGCTCAGCCAGCTCTGTTCGGTCTCGGCCACGCGGATGAAGCCCAGCATCAGCACCGGGTAGAGCACCACCGGAATGACCACCATGGCGGTCAGCGTGCGGCGGTCGCGCAGGATCTCCACCAGCTCCTTGCGATAGATGGACCACACGCGCAGGGGCTGTTTCATCGCCCGGCATCCTCCGGACCGCAGGGCCCGGCGGCCAGGGCCGGGGCGGCGCCGGGACCGACCAGGCGCAGGAAGGCATCGGTCAGGCGGGTGCAGCCGGTCTGTTCCAGCAGCCGGTCGACCGGGCCCTCGGCGATCAGGCGGCCCTCGTGCAGCAGGCCGATGCGGTCGCAGAGCGTCTCGGCCTCGTCCAGGTAGTGAGTGCTCAGCAGAATGGCCTTGCCCTGCTGACGCTGGTGGCGGATGAACTCCAGAATGACGCGGTTGGTCAGCACGTCCAGCCCCAGCGTGGGCTCGTCCATGATCAGCACCGGCGGATCAGCGATCAGCGCCCGGGCGATGTTCGTCCGCTGCCGCTGGCCGGTGGACAGGGCCCCGCAGCGGATGTCCATGAAGGACTCCATGCCCAGCCAGCCGCAGAGTTCCTCCACCCGGCGCAGACCGGTGGCGCGGTCCAGACCGTGCAGGTCGGCGAAATAAGGCAGCAGTTCCCGGGGACTGAGCCGCTGATACAGACCGGTGTTGGCCGTCAGGAAGCCGATCAGCCGCCTGGTGCGGTCGGTCTGCTCGACGACGTCCAGCCCGCCGATCCGCGCGCGTCCGGCGGTGGGCCGCAGCAGCCCGGAGAGGATCCGCAAGGTCGTGGTCTTGCCTGCCCCGTTGGGCCCCAGCAGGCCGTAGATCTCGCCGCAGCCCACGCGGAAGCTCACCCCGTCCACGGCCCGTTTTTCCGGGCCGGACGTGGTCGGAAACGTCTTGACGAGATCGATCACCTCGATCATGGCCGGACCATTGTCACCGCCGGCGGCGCTGCTGGCAAACGGCCGTCGGAGCCGCCGGGCGAACATGGGTCGGCCGCGCACGGGGCACGCGAAGCGCCGCACTGCCCGGCGCCTCTGCCGGCCGCCGATCGCGGACAACCTCACGCCTCGCGCCGTCGTCGAAAGAGGTGCGCTCGGCGTCGCGCAGCGCCGTGGCGCCCGGCGCCCCTGCCGGCCGTCGAAACCTGTGTGCCCGATGCCTGAGTGCCATAATTGTGCGACAATCTGAGGAAGGCCGGCACGGGCGGGCATGCGATCACGCTGAGGCCTTGCCGGTCACGGCGGCCCTTCTGCGGCCTGCGGATCATCCCGGTCCGGGTCTGTCGATGGGATGAAGCCGGCCGACGGTCCGTTCCCGTCGCCCTTCGGCCCGGCCGAGGGACCGGTCCCGGTGTTCTTCCGGCCGCCTGAGGGCCGCGCGAAGCTGGCCCGCACGGTTTCCACCAGATCGTGGACGGACGAGAGGGACCCGGCCGCACGAAACAGCCCGCCGGGGTTCGGTCGAAACAGAAAGTGGCTGACCAGCCAGATCTGCTCGCTGCGCCGGACCCGGTCCTGCGGCTCCTCCAGCGGGGCGAGCGACGCCGGTGCACGCATCGCCTCGATCCACCCGGCGGCGGCCGGCTCCAGATCCTTCAGCGATGTCTCCGGTCCGGGCTCGATCCGCCCGCCGCGCACGAAGAAAGGCCGCACCCGCGTCCGCCCCCGGCCGCGCTGGACCACCAGATAGTTGAAACCCTCGACCGGGGTTGCCAGGCGGAAAGCCGGATGGTCGATGGTCGCGGCACGCTGGAGGCGCCGGTGAAGCGCCGCGGCGCGCTCGAAAGCCAGTTCGGCGGAGGCCTGACGCATCCGGGCCTCCATCCGCGACCGCCACGGTGCCCGCTGACCGGCGGCAAAGGCCAGCGCCTCGGCCATCGCCTCCCGGTAGACCGACATCGGCACCGAACCGTCGCACGGCGCGGGGCAACGCCCCATCTCGAAATAGGCGCAGGCCCGGCCGTGCGGCGCCTGCTCGAGGATATGCTCGTAGCGGCACAGGTCGAAGGCGTCCTGGAGGATCTCCATAAAACGCGTCGCATCCGACTGGGTGGCAAAGGGTCCAAAGTCCAGACCCGGCGGGGCCTGCAGCAGCCGGCCGACCCGCAGACGCGGAATGGCCGCGTCCGCATCCATGTGCAGGAACCAGCACGGCCCGAAGCCGAGGTTCTCCACGTAGCTGTCCGGCAGCAGCACCCGGGCGATTCGCCAGTATTCGAACGCCAGCTCGAACGGCGAATACGCCGCCCGCCAGCGGATCCGGCCGACCACGCCGCTCAGGTCCACCCTCCGGCGACCGGGCGGGGAGGCCTTCGATGGCGTCGATGCCTCCGTGGATGCCGCCGCCGGCGTCCGGGGTTCCGCCGCCTCGGCGCCGCCGCTCAACCGGCCGGCCAGCGCCCGCCGCAGGTCCCCGGCCCAGGTCAGCAGCACCGGTCGATCCTCGGCATCCGTCAGCAGGTACACGCCCCCGCCGCCGGGGAGCCGCGTCCGGCGGGCAGAGTCCGTCTGCGCCGGGCCGCCGGCACGCCCCTCGTCCTCGGCCGCCTCCTCCTCGGACGCGGCCGCGGCCTCCGGCGGCACCGGCCAGTCCATGACTTTGTCGAAAAGCCCGTCCGGGATCATCGCCGATGTCCGCCTTGTAAACTCTGCCGGCGGCGGTCCGCTGGGCCTGGGATGGGACCGGGGTCGCGGGCGTCCGACCGGACCGCCTCCGTCCGCACCCTGGTTCTGGTTCGGCGCATCAACGTCCAGCCTCCGGCTGCCGGATCCTGCCGGGCCTTGAGCTTCAAGCCCCGGCCAACCGCCTCGCGCCAGCCACAGCCGCCGAGGCGGTCGCCGACGTCCCCCAAGCCACCCCGCCACCCGGTTTCAACCGCGATGGCGTCATGTCCACGGTCGGTGCCGGCCCGTGGCTTCCTGCTCCTCGTCGACGTGCCGGTGCTGCTGCCTGGAGCATACCCGACGATCCGTCGGTCGGCATGGACTCAGGTGTGGCCGGCCAAACCAGGGGGCACCCCGCCCCACCGGGTCCTTGCCACCGGCGGGTCGCCCGGATAATCTGCTCTCGCGAGTTCCGTTCCGTTCCCTCCGCCCGCGAGCCGGCCGGCCCGACGCCTGCTTGTCCGCCGAGCCTGTCCCGCGGCCGGATGAGCCGGATGCCCGGTTGGAGAAACACCCGCCATGGACGATGCACCCCAGGCCCCGCCGACTCCGTCCTTCTGGGATAACGATCTCCCGGCCGGCGATTCGCCGCCCATGCCCCGCTGGCCGCTGACGGCCTCGATCGTGGCCTACGCCCTGTGGATGGTGTTCCTGATCTGCATGATGATCCTGCGGCTCCGGGCAAGCAGCTGAGGATCCTGCGGGCCGGGCAACCCCTCGATGTGCGCCTCAACAACCCCGATCCTGGATCCCGCGGTTCTTGACCGCAACGCCCGCGCCCTGGAAGCCGTTGATCCGGGGCTGGCGGCCAGGCTTCGAGAGGCACTCGGTTCCGGCTTGGCAGGGTATGAGCCCGCCGGGACGCGCGACGGCCATGTCAGCCTGCGAACCCGCCTCCCGGACGGTTCGACCTGCTGGCTGGGCCGAACCTCGATCCCCGAGGTCCGGGCCCAGGCACTTCTGGACCAGTTCGATCCCGGCACCGGCAATGTCGTCATCCCCGCCTTCGGCCAGGGACGAGAGGCGGCATTGCTTCTGGAACGCCTCGGGCCGCACCGGGCGGTCTTTGTCTGGGAAACCGACGCGCTGTCGCTGGCTTTGCCCCTGGCGATCCATGACTTTGCCGAGAGCATCCGCGCCCAGCGGCTGGTGCTGGTGCTTTGCGGGCCCGAGCAACTCGAGAATGTGTTCGTCGACTGGCTGGCCTCACACCCGGGCCACAGCCCGCCGGCCCGAATCATGATGTGGCCCTGGACCACTGAGCAGCAGCTGGCGCCCTGCCAGGCAGCCCTCGAAAGCGCTTACCGCCAGACGGAAAACCGCCGCGATGCGGAGCTGCGGCAGTTTCATGTCGGCTGGCCCGGCGCCGGCCAACAGGGTTCGCCCACCTGCCTGGCGATCATGGGCCTGCATGCCAGATCTCTGCACTGGGCGTGGGCTGACACGATGCACCAGGCAGCCCAGGAGATAGGGTGGCAAAGCGTCGTGGCGGATATCCGTCAGCCAGGTGACGTCCATCCGCTTGCGCGGGCGCGAAAGATCAAGTCGGCGCTGGGATCCCGTCTGGACTGGACCCTGCTGCTGGATGTGGGTCGCCAAGACCTGCAGGGTTCCCTGCCCGAGGCCACCCCGGCGGTGTGCTGGCTGTCGGATGACGAGCGGGTCGAGGCCATCGTGGCGGGCCTGGCTGGGCAAGATATATTGGCCGCTTGTACGCAGCGTGTCGCCGATCTTGCGCGCAAGGCCGGATTCGATGCCGGACGGATCGTCGTCTGCCCACTTCCGGTCCCCTGTGCCGCCGAGATCGACGGTGCACGCCCGATTGACGTGGCCATCCTGGCCGACATCGGCCCGCTGGAGGCCGAGCCTAACGGCTTTCGGCTGCAAACAGAGATCGAGGTCTGGAACCGGTTGCGTGATATGCTGGCTGCGGGGATCGAAACCTACCGACGCGACGAGGCGGCCGGCTATTTGGCCCGGGCGGAGACCCAGGCCGGGCTGCGGCTGGAGTCGGCTGAATCCCGCGCGGCCGTGCTGGATCGGGTCAATCGAGTGCTGGCTCCGGGGCTGATGTGGCGAGGAGTATCGCAAAAACTTGCAAAACATAATGTTATAGCTCACGTCCTGGGGGAGGGGTGGCGGAGCGTGCCGGATGTACTGATTGCCGACCAGCCGGCGACATACGAGAATCTTCGCCAGACATGCCTTCTGGCCAAGGTGGTCGTGCATGCCGACATTGGCGGGCGTGTGGACCTGGCCACAGTGCTTGCAGCCGGCTGTGGCGCAGTGCTGGCAGCCAGGGCTCACGGTGACGACCGGGCGCCCGGAGGGCTGGGCACCATGCTGAAAAAAGACCAGGAATACGCGGTTTTCCGCACTTTTGCGGAGATGGTTGAGCAGGTCCGGCGCCTGCTGGCGGACGAGTCGTATCGTGTCGGGATGGCCCGGGCGGCCAGGGTGCGTTGCCTGGCCGAACACACCCCCCGCGGGCGGCTGATGCAGCTTGACGCTGCCGTAACCTCTTTGTTGCCGCGCCGCCGGGACTGACTCTAACCCCCGTCCCCCCTGAAACTTCAGACACTTTCGGGTCCGGTAAAGTTTTGCGCCTGGACCGACCGATAAATGCGCCATACTGGGAATTGGCCTGAGCACATGCGGTCCCGGGTGCGATGGACGCCCGTAAACGGTTCATCGGTCGTGTTTGAAGGTTGAGACGATCATGCGAACGATCGCCATCGCCAATCAGAAGGGCGGCTGTGGCAAGACCACTGTGGCCATCAACCTGGCGGCCTGCCTGGCTCGGGAGGGTAAGCGGACGCTCCTGGTGGACATGGACCCGCAGAGCCACTGTGCGCTGGGGCTGGCCGTGCCCGAGGATCAGATCGAGGTGGACCTCTACCGGGTGCTCAGCTCGCGGAACGGCGAGCGTGTGGACATCGTTCGCAGCATCTGGCAGATCACCGCGAACTTCGACCTGGCGCCTTCGACGACGGCGCTGGCCAACCTGGAGCTGCTGGTCCGGGACAAGCCCGACCGGGAGGACCTGCTGGCCGAGGCCCTCTCGACGGTGACGGACAAGTACGACTTTGCGGTGGTGGACTGCCCGCCGCACATCGGTCTGCTGACGCGCAACGCGCTGAACGCGGCCAGCGAGGTGATCATCCCGGTGGACACCGGCTACTTCTCGCTGCAGGGTCTGACCAAGCAGCTGGAGACGCTGGAAACGATCCAGGCCGGCCGGGACCAGCCGCTGGAGATCCGCGTGCTGGCGAACCTGTACGACGTGCGCACCAAGCTGGGGCGGGAGATTCTCAACGAGCTGCGGCGGAAGTTCGGCCGGCTGATGTGCCAGGCCTTCATCAACTTCAATACCAAGCTCCGCGAGGGGGCGAGTTTCGGGCAGCCCATCACGGAGTACGATCCCGGGAGCATGGGCTTCCGCGACTTCGTGCGCCTGGCCCGCGAGCTGATCGCCAGCGGCGGGCCGGAGATGGTTCCGACGACCCTGCTGCGCCGGGCGGACGACCTGACGGACCAGGCCGGCCGGCTGCTGGCCTCGTCGCGTCCGTTGTTCGATCGTTCGGGGCGGGAGCTCAACGGCCATCGTCCGGGCGCGCCGACGCCGGAGGAAACCCAGCGCAAGATCGAGGCCATCTACGGCCCGACCAGCACCGAGGAGGGGGTGCTCTTTGTGACCTCGGCCCCCAACGCCTCGCGGGTCAGCCTGGCTGGGGATTTCAACAACTGGTCGCCGGAAGCCACGCCGATGCTGCCCGGACAGAGCAACGGCGAGTTCCGGGCCCTGCTGCCCCTGGCGCCGGGTCGCTATCGCTACCGCTACGTCGTGGACGGCGAGTGGCGCAGCGACCCATGCAACACCTACGTCGAGGCCAATCCCTTCGGCCAGCTGGACTCGGTCGTGGAGGTCCGCTGACCGGCCTTTCAGGCGTCCCGCATCCGGGACATCCTGCACTTCGGGACATCCTCCCGGCGCCTCACCGGCTGATCCGATGGGCAACGGCGCGGTGATCTCTGCCCCATGCGGGCCCGATGACGCCGATCGTTGCCGGATACGGCACACTGTGCGGGCCTCGTAGAGCGGAATAAGATTGAGGGCCATGCCGGTCCGGACCGGCCGCGCGGGCATCATCTTCCTCAAGTCGCTGCTGGCCGTGGCGGCCGGTGGCGGGGCAACCGGGCATGAGAGTCCGTATAAGGTTTTGATAAACCCCACATAAGACGGGAATCCGACGAACCATAATCATTCTGGATCAACCGAAGGAGTTTATCTGATCCCAAGTGCAACGATGGACGAATGCAGAAGGGCTGATCGGCCCGAGGCCGAATCCATTCCACGCGTCTGCCCGCCTGGAGCGGACCTGGCATGCCAGATGCGGTATTGGCAACGGTTGAAGATCCCGCCGGGATAAGGAGCGCAAGATGAGTCAGACCATCGCCATTCCCCAGGTGACCCGCATCGAGGGGCACCTGGCGGTACACGCCGAGACCGAGCCGGTCGGCGGCGACGGCAAGGGCTTCCGGGTGACCGAGGCCCACTGCGAAGGCGAGATGTTCCGCGGGTTCGAGAAGATCCTGGAGGGCCGGGATCCGCTGGACGCCCAGCAGATCATTCAGCGGGTCTGCGGCGTCTGCCCGATCTCGCACGGCATCGCCTCGGTGCGGGCCCAGGAGATGGCCTACGGGATCAGCCCCAACCGCAACGGCAGGCTCCTGCAGAACCTGCTGTTCGCGGCCAACTACCTGCACTCGCATATCGCGCATCTTTACCAGCTGTCGGCCCTGGACTTCGTGGACGTCAAGGCGCTGCTGGGCTACTCGGGAGACAACGCGCTGCTGCGCAAGCTGCGAACCTGGGTGGAGCAGTCGATCGCCCGCAAGGATCTGTTCCCGGGAGCCCCGCTGCTGCCGCGGTTCGAGGTGTCCTACATCGCGGACGCGAACATCAACCTGTCGCTGGTGGCCCACTACGCCGAGGCGCTGGAGGTGCGCAAGATCGCCGACGAGATGGGGGCGATCGTGGGGGCCCGGCTGCCGCATTCGACGGCGCTGGTCCCCGGCGGGGTCACGCAGGTTCCGACGATGGAGCGGATCTCCAGCTACCTGGCGCGTCTGAAGCGGGTGCAGGCGTTCATCGAGAACGTGTACATCCCCGACGTGATCACGGTGGCCGGGCTGTTCCCGGAGTATTTCGACATCGGGCGAGGTCCGGGCAACATGCTGTGCTACGGGGTGTTCGAGATGGACGACGCCGGCAACAGGCTGTTCAGGCCGGGGGTGCTGATCGACGGCCGGTGGGAGGCCTTCGACCAGGCGAAGATCACCGAGGACGCCGGCGCCTCGTGGTTCGAGGTGGCCTCGGGGCTGCACCCGTCGCGGGGCGACACGATCGCGGCCCCGTCCAAGAAGGGGGCCTACAGCTGGCTGAAGGCCCCGCGTTACGGCGGGCAGGTGATGGAGGTCGGCCCGCTGGCCCGGGTTCTGGTCAACTACCACGACCCGTCGAACACCTGGGTGAAGGCCGAGGTGGACAAGGTGCTGGGCGAGCTGAAGCTGCCGGCCGAGAAGCTGGTCTCGGTGCTGGGCCGGCACCTGGCCCGGGCCCTGGAGGCCAGGTGGGTCGCGCAGCAGTGTTTCCGGTGGCTGGAGGAGCTGGAGGTGGACGGCCCGCCGGCCCGGGATTTCAAGATGGTCCGCACCGGGTCCGGCTACGGCCTGACCGAGGCTCCGCGCGGGGCCCTGGGACACTGGCTCCAGATCGAGGATTACAAGATCAAGCGTTACCAGTGCGTCGTGCCCACGACCTGGAACTGTTCGCCGCGCGACGACAAGGGCGTGCCCGGGGCGGTGGAGGCCGCCCTGGCCGGAACCATCGTGGCCGACCCGGCCCAGCCGATCGAGCTGGCCCGGATCGTCCGTTCGTTCGACCCGTGTCTGGCCTGTGCGGTGCACTGAGGGGCAAACGTCATGAAAGCCAAGCGTTCAAGCGAGCCGGTGCAGCGATTCGGCCGCCGCGACCTGTTGCAGGTCGGTGCCGCCCTGGCGGCCAACTTCGGTCTGGGTCGACGGTACGCCCGGGTGATGGCCGCGGGGCTGGATCGCCTGCTGAGCGAGCGCCCGCCGGTGCTGTGGCTGCAGGGGCTGTCCTGCAGCGGCTGCTCGGTCTCGTTCCTGAACACCCACGAGCCCGGTCCGCTGGAGGTGTTGACCGAGATCATTTCCCTGGTCTACCACTCGACGGTGTCGGCGACGCAGGGCCGGCAGGCCAACGAGGTGATCGACCGGACGATTCAGGCCGGCGACTACCTGCTGGTCATGGAAGGGGCGATTCCGACGATGCCGGAGGCCTGCCGGATCGGCGGGCGGCCGCTGACCGGCCTGCTGCCTGAGGCCGTCCGGCGGGCCAGGGCGGTGATCGCGGTCGGCACCTGCGCCTCGTTCGGCGGCATTCCGGCCGCGGAGGGAAACCCGACTTCGGCGATGGGGATGAAGGCCTTCATGGAGAGTGCCAGGCTGCCGACGGGGCAGCGCCTGGTCAACTGCCCGGGCTGCCCGGTGCATCCGGCGTCGTTCGTGGGCACGCTGGCCACGGTGCTGGCCAGGGGCTACCCGAAGGTCGACCCGGTGTTGCTGACCCCGGCGGCGTTCTACGGCCACTCGGTGCATGACGAGTGCCCGAAGTTCCACTACTGGGAGAAGCACGAGTTCGCCGGGAAGTTCGGCGACGAGGGCTGCCTGTTCAAGCTGGGGTGCCTGGGCCCGCTGAGCCACACCGACTGCCCGCGCCGCCAGTGGAACGGCGGCGTGAACTGGTGCATCCGGGCGGGGGCCCCGTGCGTGGCCTGCACCAGCCCGGATTTCGCCCGCCGCAGGGATTTTCCGTTCTATCGCAAAGGGGAAGAGGTTCACGCGGTCGCCTACAAGGAGGAAGACCGCCAGGGAGCGACGCAATGACGGCTTTCATCTCCAACCGGATTTCCCGCAAGATTATCGCGGCGATCGTCACGATCTTCGCGTGCACCACGCTGGCCCTGATCGGTCTGCAGTAAGTGCTGTATGCGCGGGGCTTCGGCCGGATCATGGCCACGGTGGCCCAGGCGACCAGCGAGCTCAGGAAGGCGGACGCCGCCGACCTGATGCTCGAGGTCAAGACCGCGGTCGAGGGTTCTCTGCAGCGCGGCGAGTACGCCAAGTTCGAGAGCTTCGCCGAGAAGCAGAAGGATCTCAAGGAGATCCGCGGCTTTCACTTCTACGGGCGGGACGGGCGGATCCTGCTGTCCTCGGATGCCTCGGCCAGGGGGCGGGCGATCGATCCGCAGCTGTGGGCCCGGGCCGGCGAATCCAGGGACATGTTCTTCGTCGAGACCGGGGACATCCTGGATATGTACGAGCCGCTGCGGGTGGACGCGGACATGCGCCGCCTGAACCCCGACTGGAAGACCGGGGAGCTCTACGGCGTGCTGCAGATGAGCTTTTCCAAGGACCGCATCAAGGATGCGCTGGCCAAGGCGGAGTCGCTGTACGCCTCGATCCGGGGACGGATCTACGTCTACGTGCTGGCGGCCTCCGCGGCGGCGACGGCGTGCGTGGTGATCGTCTCGAGCCTGGTGGCCCGGCGCATCTCGGGCCCGCTGCGCGACGCCGAGGCGGTGATGTCGCAGATCGCCGCCGGCGACCTGACCCGCCGGATCGAGGTCCGCACGCACGACGAAGTCGGGGCCCTGGCCAGGTCGCTCAACGGCATGGCCGAGACGCTCCAGCAGATGGTGCGCGGCATCGTGGAGGACGCCCGCACGCTGGCCCAGGCCGCCGAGGGGCTGAACGCCACCGCGACCGATCTGGCCGAGGGGGCCCGCCAGACCACCGGCCGGTCGGCGTCGGTCGCCGACGCCTCCCGGCACATGTCCGAGAGCATGCACGCCGCCGCCGCCGCCAGCGAGCAGATGGGCGGCAACGTCAAGACCGTCGCGGCCGCTGTCGAGGAGCTGACCACCAGCATCACCGAGGTGGCCCGCAGCGCCGAGCAGGCCGCGGGCGTGGCCGAGAACGCCTCGCGCCTGGCCGAGGCGAGCAACGGCAACGTGACCAGCCTGGGGTCCGCGGCCGACGAGATCGGCAAGGTCATCGCCGTGATCCAGGACATCGCCGAGCAGACCAACCTGCTGGCCCTGAACGCGACCATCGAGGCCGCGCGGGCCGGCGAGGCCGGCAAGGGTTTCGCGGTGGTGGCGGGCGAGGTCAAGGAACTGGCCCGCCAGACCGCCGAGGCCACCGGCGAGATCCGCCGTTCGATCGAGGGGATCCAGTCCTCGGTGTCCGAGACGGTCGACTCGATCGGGCAGATCGGCGGCGTGATCCGCAACATCAACGACTACTCGCGGACCATCGCCTCGGCGGTGGAGGAACAGAGCATCACCACCCGCCAGATCGCGCAGAACATCGCCCAGACCGCCACCGCCGCCGGCGGCGTGGCCGAGGGGGTCGCCCAGGCGGCCGGCATGAGCCGGGAGATCAGCCGGAACATCGCCGAGGTCGACGCGGCTGCTCAGCAGACCGCCCAGGGCGCGGGCCGGACGCAGTCGGCGGGCCGGGAGATGGCCCGGATCGCCGGGCGGCTGCAGGAGATGGTGCGCCGGTTTACGGTGTGAGATCCGCGTCCGGCGGCCCGGCACCGGTCGGCCGCGGGACGCTTGAGAATCAGGCATTCCGTCATGATTGGCGGTCGGCGCAGGGGCGCCGGCCGCTTTTCTTGTCCCCGCGCGGGATCGATCAGAGGTTGTCGGTGCGGGCCTTGCGGCCCAGGTACCCGCCGTGGTGGCGCAGCCCGTAGTCCTGCCGGGTGATCCCCTTGAGTTCCATCAGCGCCAGGGCCAGCCCGTCGCTGATCGCCAGCATCACCGCGATGCTGGAGGAGGGCGTGAGCCCCAGGGGGCAGGCCTCGCGGATTTCGCCCATGTCCAGGATGACGTCGCTGAGCTGGCGCAGCCGGGACTGCGGGTGGGAGGTGATCCCGATGATGGTCTTGAGCCCCAGATGGCGGCCCAGCTCCAGCAGCTCGATGACCTCGGTGGTCTGGCCGCTGTTGGAAAACGCCGCGATGCAGTCGTCGCGGCCGATGAGGCCCAGGTCGCCGTGAGCGGCTTCGCCGGGGTGGATGAACGCCGCCGGGGTTCCGGTGGAGCACAAAGTGGCCGCGAACTTGCGGGCGATGTGACCGGCCTTGCCCATGCCCGTGGTCAGCACCTTGCCGGTGCAGTCCCGCAGGGCCAGGACGGCGTCGGCGAAGGCGTCGGTCACCTTGACGGAGGCGATGGCGGCCGCCTCCTGCCGCATCACTTCGGCAATACGCTGGCGGATATCCATGGCATGTTCCCGCAGCCGGCGGGGGATGCGTCCCCCGAGCCGGCGGATCGGCCTTCAGGCGTCGGCATGCACGGCCTCCAGGCCGTGACGCTCCATCAGTCCGGGGTCGGCGAGCAGCTCCGGCCCGCCGCGGGCCACGATGCGGCCCTCGTCGATGACCAGGACCAGCCCGCAGAGCCGGCGGACCATCCGCAGGTCGTGCGAGGCGATCAGCAGCGCTGCGTCCAGGCCCTGCAGCACCTCGATCAGCCGCCGCCGGGCGCGCGGGTCGAGGTTGCTGGAGGGCTCGTCGAGCATCAGCACCGCCGGCTGCATGGCCAGCACGCCGGCGACCGCGGCGTTGCGGCGCTGGCCCATCGACAGGTGGTGCGGAGGGCGTTCGAGGACGCCGGCCACGCCCATGCGCGCCGCCGAGGTCGTCACGCGGTCGCCCACCTCCGGCTCCGGCAGTCCGAGGTTGCGGGGTCCGAAGGCGATGTCCTCGCGGACCGTGGGCATGAACAGCTGGTCGTCGGGGCTCTGGAAGACCAGCCCGACCGCCCGGGCCCTGTGGGGGGGGATGCCGTGCAGCTCCCGTCCGGCCAGGCGGATGCGCCCGCGGCCGACGAGCAGTCCGGCCAGGCACATCAGCAGCGTGCTCTTGCCCGAGCCGTTGGGGCCGACGAGCCCGGCCCGGCAGCCGGCCGGCAGGCTGAAGCTCGCGCCGCGCAGGGCGGGGGTGCCGTCGGGATAGGCGAATTCGAGCCCCTCGACCGTCAGAATCGGCTCGTCTGCATTCACGTCCAGACCGCTCCCGCGCCGCCGGCTGTTTACGCCGGGCCGCGACCGGATTACACCCGTCGGGGGAAGCTCTGCCCGGTGAGCTTCTCGAAGGCCTCGATGTAGCGCCGGCTGGTTCCGGCGACGACATCCGCCGGCAGCATCGGGCCCGGCGGCGTCTTGTTCCAGTTCAGCGTCTCGAGGTAGTTGCGGACGAACTGCTTGTCGAAGCTGGGCTGATCCTGCCCGGGCCGGTACTCCTCGGCCGGCCAGAAGCGGGACGAGTCGGGGGTGAGGACCTCGTCGATGAGGATCAGCTCGCCGTCATCGAAGCCCCACTCGAACTTGGTGTCGGCGATGATCACGCCGCGCCGGCGGGCGTACTCGGAGGCCTGGCTGTAGATCTCGATGCTGCGGTCGCGGACCGTGGTCATGGTTTCGGGGTCCGTCAGCCGGCAGGCCTCCTCGAACGGGATGTTCTGGTCGTGGCCGTCCTCGGCCTTGGTGGCGGGGGTGAAGACCGGTTCGGGCAGCCGGTCGCACTGCCGCAGGCCCGGCGGCAGGGGGATGCCGCAGACCGACCCGCTCCTGAGGTACTCCTTCCAGCCGCTGCCGGTGATGTAGCCGCGCACAACGCACTCGATGGGCAGCACGCGGGTCTTGCGGACGAGCATCGACCGGCCGGCCAGCTGCTCGAGCCAGGGCTCGAAGCCCGGCGGGGCCTGGCGCTCGACCAGCTCGATGAGGTGATGGCGGCAGGTGGTGATACGATCGAACCAGAACCGGCTCAGGCGGGTGAGGACTTCGCCCTTGAAGGGGATGCCGTTGGGCATGACCACGTCGAAGGCGCTGATCCGGTCGCTGGCCACGATCAGCAGGCGGTCGCCGAGATCGTAGATGTCCCGGACCTTGCCGCGACGGACGGGGCGGCCGGGGATGTCGGTCGCGAGCAGGACCGCGGGCTGCGACATGAGCGGATCTCCCTGGAGCGTCTGGCATCCGCCGGGGGCGATGGCTGCCTGAATGCCCCGCCTCTCGGCCCGCGGCGCTCCTGCCCCGCGGGCGGGCTCATTATACGCACCGGCCGGCGGCGGTGAAGCCGAACCTTCCTTGGCCGGTCCGCCGGCCGGCCGTATACTGCCCCCGGACGCGAGGGCAACGCCGGATGAAGCCGAAAACGCAGGGGTTCAGCGTGTGGGTGACGCGCCGGATTCCGCAGGCCGGCCTGGACCTGCTGGGCGGCGTCTGCGCGACACTGGACGTGGAGCCCGAGGACCGGCCCGCGTCGCGCGCCCGGCTGCTGGAGCAGGTGCGCGGCCGTGACGGCGTGCTGTGCCACCTGACCGACGTCATCGACGAGGAGGTCATGGAGGCCGCCGGCCGGCAGTGCCGCGTGTTCGCCAACTACGCCGTGGGCTACAACAATATCGACGTGGAGGCGGCCACGCGGCGCGGCATCCTGGTGACCAACACGCCGGATGTGCTGACCGAGACGACCGCGGACCTGGCCTGGGCCCTGCTGATGGCCGCCGCCCGCCGGATCGTCGAATCCGACCGGTTTCTCCGCTCGGGCCGCTGGGAGGGCTGGGGCCCGATGCAGTTTCTGGGACAGGATGTCCACGGGGCGGTGCTGGGCATTGTCGGGGCCGGCCGGATCGGCCGGGCGGTGGCTCGGAGGGCCTCGGGATTCCGGATGCGGCTGCTGTACACCGACCCCGAGCCGCGCCCGGACATGGAGACCCTGGGGGCGCGGCGGGTCGAGCTGCCGGAGCTGCTTTCGGAGAGCGATTTCGTGAGCCTGCATGCGCCGCTGACCCCGGCCACCCGGCACCTGATCGGCCGGCCCGAGCTGGCCCGGATGAAGCCGACGGCCTGCCTGGTGAACACCGCCCGCGGCCCGCTGATCGACGAGGCGGCGCTGGTGGAGGCTCTGCGGGAAGGCCGCATCGCCGCCGCGGCGCTGGATGTCTACGAGCACGAGCCGCGGCTCACCGGGGGCCTGACGTCGCTGGACAACGTGGTCTGCGCGTGTCACATCGGCTCGGCGACGCGGGCCACGCGGACGCGCATGGCGGTGATGGCCGCCGGGAACGTGGCGGCCGCTCTGGAGGGCCGGATGCCGCCTCACGCGGTGAACCCCCAGGCATGGCGGCCGGCGGAGTGACCGTACGGGCGCGAAGGCGGCGGGACAAAGGCATGAGCACCAGCTACACCTGGGAATACCAGATCCGCGTCGCTCCCTACGACCGGCTGATGGACGTGCTGGAGGCCTTTTACGCATCGTATCCGGGAGGCGACTACACCCGGGAGCGGCGGGAGCGCTACAAGCTGGAGTTCCGCCGGGGCCTGTGGCGGCGGTCCTGGCTGGGGTTCGGCGAGCTTGTCCCCGACCGGCTGGTCAAAGGGCAGTTCAACCTCTGGCCGCTGCGGCTGACCGTGCTGGTGCGGCCTTCGCCGGAGGTGTTCCTGGTGACGGTGCGTTACGTGCTTTTCCTGCCGTCGTCCGTGCCGCAGCTGGCCCCGGCGGTGCAGTCCTCCGTGGACCAGCACGCCCGTCAGGAAACGGACGATCTGTGCCGGTATCTGGCCGAGTGCATCGGGCTGAGCGAGCCTCCTCCGGTGGTTCCGGCGGCCTGAGGCCCCCCGACCCGGCCGCCGGCGGAAAACGTGCATGGACGGGCTGTTCGGTATCGCATCGCCGCTGAGCCGACTGGCCGCGATGGTCGGCGAGTTTGAACCCGGAACGGTGGCCATCACCGGCGCCGGGCCCGGCGATGCGGCGCTGATCTCGCTGCGCGGCGCGGTCCGCGTCGCCCAGGCCGACGTGGTCCTCTACGACAAGCTTGTCGGGCCGGAACTGCTCGATCTGGCCCCGGCGGGGGCCGAGCACATCTTCGTGGGCAAGGCCCCGGGGATCCATCCCTGGCCGCAGGAGCGGATCAGCGAGGCCCTGGTCCGCCATGCCCGGGCGGGCCGCCGGGTCGTGCGCCTCAAGGGCGGCGATCCTTTCGTCTTCGGGCGGGGCGGGGAGGAGTGCCTGCACCTGGCGGAGGCGGGAATCGCCTTCGAGGTGATTCCGGGCATCACCGCGGCTCTGGGCGCCCCGGTGACGGCGGGCATTCCGCTGACCCACCGCGGGCTGGGACGGTCCTTCGCCCTGGCCACAGGTCACGCCGAGCCCGACGACCCGGTGCCGCCGGACTTCGCCGCCCTGGCACGCATGGACACCGTCGCATTCTACATGGGCGTGCGGAAACTGGCGGACAACTGCGCGGGGCTGATGGCCGCGGGGCTGGACGCCCGCACGCCGGCGGCGGTCATCGAGCATGGGACGCTGCCGTCTCAGCGCACGGTGGTGGGCACGCTGGGCGACATCGCCGACCGGGCGGCGGGTGTGCGTTCGCCGGCTCTGGTGCTCATCGGCCGCGTGGTCGGCTTGCGGGCGTCGCTGGAGTGGTTTGAGCGCCGGCCGCTGCACGGCCTGACGGTCGCCGTGCTGCGGATGCCGGAGCAGGCGCCGGGGCTGGTCGGACGGCTGGCGTCGCTGGGGGCCCACGTCATCGGGGCCCCGTCGCTGAAGCTGGAGCCGCCGGAGGACTGGACGGCCGTGGACGCGTCCCTGCGGAGGCTGGCGGACTATGACTGGCTGGTTCTGACCAGCGCCAACGGCGTTGATGCACTGTTCGCCCGGCTGTCGGCCCTGGGGCTTGATGCCCGGGCTCTGGCGCCGGTGCGAATCGCGGCGGTGGGCCCGGCGACCGCCGCACGGCTGGCCGAGCACGGGATCCGTGCGGATGTGGTGCCGCCGGAGGCGGTGGGGGAGTCGCTGGCCGAGTCGCTGACGGCCGCGGGTGCCGGCGGGCGGCGGATTCTGCTGCTGCGGGCCGCCGCGGGCCGGGCGGAGCTGGTGCGGCGCCTCGAGGCCGGCGGGGCGGTCTGCGAGGACCTGGCCGTCTATCGCACGGTGTGTCCGGAGGGTCTTCCGGCGGTGCTGCTGGACTGCATCGACGCCGGCGGGCCGGACTGGGTGGTGTTCACCAGTCCCTCCTCGGCGGCCAACCTCTCGGCCATGCTTTCGGCCGCGGGGCGGTCGCTGCCGGCCGGGGTGCGGCTGGCGAGCATCGGCCCGGTGACCAGCGATGCGGTGCGGCGCCTGGGGCTGGGCGAGCCGGTCGAGGCCCGCCCGCACGACGCCGCGGGGCTGGTGGCGGTGATCCGGTCGGCCTGCGCGGGAGGCTGAAGCATGTCGGTGGAATGCCGGGTGGTGAGCATCGGCACCTTGAGCCGTAATCCCTTCAGGGGGGAGCGCGAGCCGGTCCGTACGGCGCATGCGACCACCGTGCTGGTGCGCGACGGCGAGACGAGCATCCTGGTCGATCCCGGGTTGCCGGCCGAGCTGGTAGCCGCCCGTCTCGACGAGCAGGCCGGGCTCAAGCCCGCCCAGATCGACGCGGTTTTCCTCACGACCTTCCGGCCGGTGCACCGCCGCGGACTGGTCCTGTTCGAGCGGGCCGCCTGGCTGATGCATGAGGTCGAGATCCAGGCCGTGCGGGCCCATCTGGACGATCTGATCGCCCGCCAGGAGGAAAACGGCGACGACGCCGGGGTTTCCGGGGTATTGCGGGAGGAGCGGCGGCTGCTGGACCGGCTGCGACCGGCCGAGGACCGGCTCAGCCGCCACGTGCACCTCTTTCCGCTGGCCGGAGCGACGCCGGGATCGGCGGGGCTGCTGCTGGAATCCACGGGCTTCACCACGGTGATCGCCGGAGACGCCGTGGCCACCCGGGAGTACTTCCAGGCTGGCCGGGTGCATGAGCAGGTCTTCGACCTGGCGGCCGCCCAGTCCTCGCTGAGCGACATCCTCGAGGTGGCCGACGAGATCGTGCCCGGGCACGACAACGTGTTCCGAGTCCTGGGGCGCTGATGGGTTCCGCCGGGGCCGACGGGGTGCGATGGCGGGACGGATCGCCGAGGTCGGCGCGCAGGGCCGCGGAAGCCGGATGTGAATCGCGCCGGCCCGTGCGGTCGGTCACGTCGGCAGGCCGCCGCCGTTGACGCCGATGGTCTGGGCGTTGATGTAGCCGGCCAGGGGCGAGCAGAGGAAGGCCGTCAGCCAGGCGACGTCTTCGGCGGTGCAGGCCCGGCGGGCGGGATTCCGGGCGATCCGTCGCTTGCGCAGCGCGTCGAAGTCGGGGACGTTCTCCTTTTCGCAGCTGATGCGCACCAGCGTCGGGTCGTGCCAGGTCATGGCCGGGTCGTCGCCCTCGGGGTAGACGTCGGAGGGGCAGACCACGTTGGCAGTGACGCCGGCGGGTCCGGCTTCCAGTCCCACCGCATGGGCCAGTCCGCGCAGGAAGAACTTGCTGGCCGAGTAGACCGCCATGCCGGCCGAACCCTTCATGCCGCTGCCGGAGCCGATGAACACCAGCCGTCCGTAGCCGGCGGCGCGCATGGGTTCCACGGCCGCCTGGGCGACGAAGATCGAGCCTTTCATGTTGACGCCGAAGGTCACGTCGATGTCGCGGTCGGTGATGTCGGGCAGCCAGTTCGCCAGCGTCAGCCCCACGGCCTGGACGGCGATCTGCAGGCCGCCGAAGCGCTCGACGGTCCGGCCGACGACGGCGCGGACTTCGTCGCGGTCGCTCACGTCGCAGCCGCAGGCCAGAGCACGGCCGCCCAGGCGGGCCGCCAGGGCCTCGGCCGCCTTGCAGTCGCGGTCGGCCACGGTCACGCAGGCGCCCTCGGCGGCCAGGGTCATTGCGATGCGGGCACCGATGCCGCCGGCGCCGCCCAAGACCACCGCGGGGCGATCCTGAAGCTGAAGGTCCATGATCGGTTCCTCGAATCCGCGGCCGCAGGGGCCGGTTACGCGTTCGGCACCAGGCAGGGCCGCAGATGCTTGTCGGCGAAGAAAGCCTCGATGCCGCCGGGCTTGCGCAGGTCGTCGAACGTCCAGGCCCGTCCGGCCAGGGGTGTGGGGTCCAGGCTCTTGCGGGCAAACAGTCCCAGGGCCACTTCCATCATCCGGGTGTTGCATCCGCTGGTGCCGATGACGCCGGCGTTGCCGTAGTGCCAGACGCCGCTTTCCAGCGTGCAGGGGCCGCGGGTTCCGGCGAACATCATCAGCCGGCCGCCGGTGTGGGTGATGATCTCGTGGGCGGCGGCGACGGTGCGGGCGTCGCCGGCGGCGAGGATGACGTCGTCGAAGCCGCGGAAGGGCCGGCCGAAGCGTGCCTGGTGGTCCGGGGCGTACTGCCGGCGGACGGCCTGGGGCAGTTCGCCGGCCTCGGCGCAGACCACGGTGCGCAGCGGCACCTGCGGCAGCATCTGCCGGACGAAGTCGGCCTTGGCCGGAGAGCGGACCACGAAGACCACCTCGAGGGCCCGGCCCATCTTCACCACCGGGTCGTCCAGCGTCGCCAGCAGGCCGGACATCAGGGCCATGGCCCCGCTGCCGATCACGCAGGTGATCCCGCCGGGCCGGACACCCTTGAGCAGGATCGAGCCGGCGGCGTCCTGACCCAGCTCATGGGTGCATTTCTGGAAGCAGTCCAGCAGGCAGGCGGTCGGCTCGGCCAGGGCGGCGGCCTCGGGGCGGACGCCGGCGGGAATCCGCACCACCGATCCGCTGCGGATGATCTCCGGCGTCAGGCGGACGCGGGCAGCGTAGGCGCCGCCGAGGTTCATGGCCAGGTCGGTGATGTTGCCTCCCAGCAGCTGCACGCCACGGGCGTCGGGGCAGTCCGGCGGCGGCGGGTCGTAGTATGCGATGCGGCTCTGCAGGACACACTGCTGGCCGGGTTCGAAGGCCAGGTAGGCCTCCGGCAGATCGACGCCCTCCAGGTAGCCGATGCCGGTGCGCAGCGTGCGGACGGCCGAGCCGACGCGTTCGATGGTCACGACGGTCTCGTGGCCCAGGATCCGGCCCCAGAGCCGCCGCATGCGCTGCGGCAGCCCGGCACGCTCCGCGGACGGGAGATCAGCGATGCGTTCGGCCAGGGCGAGGTACAGCGGGTCGCGGATCGCCGGGTCGGGCGGTCCGCCGCGGGCCAGATCGGACAGGGCGGTGAAGGGGGCGTCGCCGGCCGGCACGGTCAGGCCGAAGATCGACCGCAGCTCCTCCAGCAGCGATTCCTCGCACTGGTCGGGCCGGCCCTGCTGGAAGATCTTGACGTCGGTGCCGCAGCGGTGGACGCGGTCCACGCGGGCCAGCAGATCCTGGTCGGTGCAGACGATCGGCCGGTCGTCGACCACCTCCATGCGGTGCTGTCCGAAGTAGACCAGCGCGGGCATGGTGCCGGACCATTCGACGGGCCGCCCGTCGCGCAGGGCGCCGACCCCGGTCGCGGGCCATGGGGGGGTGAACGCCACGGTCAGGCCCTCCCTGCGGCCAGTCTGGCATAGCCCAGCGTGGCGAGCATCTCTTCGGCGACGCCGGCGACGTGGCGGCGGCGGACGTCGTGGGCATAGGACTCGCTGAGCATCCAGAGGTTCCGGCTTTCGACGATTTTACGGTGCCTGTCCAGCAGGCCGGCGATCTTCAGGCCGCCGCCGACGGCCATGGCGGTGTAGAAATTGACCTTGCAGATGCCGTCCTCGGAGGTGGTCCCGACGCGTCCGCCGAGGCAGCTGGAGCCGTGCAGGGCCATGATCGGCCCGACGCGGTCCCGGATCGCCCGGGCCAGTTGGCGTTCGTAACGGCGTTCGGCCGTGCCGACGCCGACGCTGCGGTGCTCGGTGCCGAGGTTCGGCACGATCAGGTCCACGCCGGTCCTGCGGACGTAGTCCTCGACCAGCTCGGGCCTGGAGAGCTGATCCTCCCGCGAGAGGCGCAGCCGGGCGATGTCCTTGGGGTCGTAGATCTTGTCGGCGGCCCCCTCGATCACCACCCGCTTTCCGAACCGCCGTACGTAGGCGGCGGTGCGCTCGATGTTCTCCTCGTGGTCGTATTTGCTGGCGTCGAACATGATCATCGCCATGCGATCGACGACGCTCTCGTCGTGCAGCAGGGCGAAGTCGTCGGGATCCGGCACCCAGCCGTGGTCGATGAACGGCAGAATCCGCACCGCCGGGAAGGTGCCCGGAAGATCGGCGCAGGCCCGCAGGTAGCGCAGCCACAGCTCGCAGCCCACCCGCACGTCGCCGCCGGTCAGCCCCGAGACGTCCTCGGCGATCCGGCAGCCCGGGGAGATCTTGCGGAACTGGGGGTTGTCCGCGTACATCGCGGTCATGCCCACCGCCAGGTGGATCTCGTCGAGTCCGTGGGCCTCGGCGAACGCCTGGGCGCCCATGCAGAGCCCCTCGATCTCGGCGGTAAGCTCGCCGTTGGGCGCGAACAGCGCCGCCCCGGCCCGGCGGAAGCGCTCCAGCACGGCCAGGGTGGTTTCGCGATCACAGATGATCTTCATCCCGATGGTCCTCATGAGCCATAACTAAAACAGTTTAGCCAGAAGCCTGAGCCTGTACGCGGATCTTACCCCGGGCGGCCGGGGAAAACCAACCGGGTGGTGCGGGGCCGGCGCATTGGCAGCCAGGATGAGCTTCGCCGGGCCCTC
>CAZSYS010000020.1:0-24985 GCA_964611365.1 uncultured Planctomycetales bacterium | reverse complement strand
CCGCCACGCGGGCTCGAATTCCGGCGCCGCCTTCCAGCGGCACGGCCCGCCGTCTGGGACGGTCGGCATCGTGGCGGGTCTGGGGTGGACGGCGGCGGTCCTGGCCCAGGCCCCCCAGCCGATCACCATCCCCGAACCCGCCACCCAGCCGGTCGAGGAGCTGACCGGCGTGGGGATCGAGGAGAAACTCGGGGATCAGCTGCCGCTGGAGCTGGAGTTCCTCGACGAGGACGGCCGACGGGTCCGGCTGGGCGACTACTTCCGCGGCGAGCGGCCGGTGCTTCTGACCACGGTCTACTACGGCTGC
This sequence comes from uncultured Planctomycetales bacterium, assembly GCA_964611365.1. GTDB lineage: Bacteria > Planctomycetota > Phycisphaerae > UBA1845 > PWPN01 > CALLOB01. The sequence continues at coordinate 24,678 of CAZSYS010000020.1, read as the reverse complement.
CCGATGCTCTGCGGATTGATCCTCAACGGCCAGATGGAGGCGATGAAGGCCCTGGACTGGACGCCGGGGCAGGCCTACGAGGTCGTCACGGTGAGCTTCGACCCCCGCGAGACGCCGGCCCTGGCCCGGCTCAAGAAGCAGAACTACATCAAGGCGATGGAGCGGCCGGAGGCGGCCGCCGGCTGGCACTTCCTGACCGGCACGGCCGACAGCATCGCCCGGCTGACGGACGCCATCGGCTTCCGCTACCGCTGGATCGAGCGGGAGAAGCAGTTCGCCCACGCGGCGGCGCTGGTCGTCTGCACGCCCGACGGGCGGGTGTCGCGCTACCTGTACGGGGTCCAGTTCGCCCCCCGGACGCTGCGGCTGTCGCTGGTCGAGGCCTCCGAGGGCAGGGTCGGATCGACCATGGACCACGTGCTGCTCTACTGCCTTCAATACGACCCCCGGGCCGGTCGCTACGGGATCGTGGCGAACCGGTTCATGGCCGCCGGCGCGGCTCTGACCGTGGCGGTGATGGCCGTCTGGCTGGTGCCGCGCTGGGTGAGCGACGCGCGTCGCCGGGCGGCGTCGGCGCCGCCGGCTGCGGCCTGAGCCGCCCGTGCACGAGGAACCATGACCGCCGGCATACTCGCACAGTTCGGCGACTCCTTCTGGATGCCCACCGACGCGTCCACCTACGCCCACCGCGTGGACCGGCTGTTCTACTTCATCCTGGCGGTCGCGGTCTTCTTCTTCGCCCTGATCACCGTGCTGATGGTGCTTTTCGTGGTCCGCTACCGGCGGCGGGACGGGGCGGTTTCCCGGCCCTCGGCCAGCCACAACACCGCCCTGGAGCTCACCTGGACCATCATCCCGGCGATCCTGGTGGTGGTCATCTTCGTGTTCGGCCTCAGGGGCTACATGGACATGGCCACGCCGCCGGCCAACGCCATGGACATCACCGTGACGGCCTTCAAATGGGCCTGGGCCTTCACCTACCCCAACGGACACGTGGACGCCAACCTGCACGTGCCGGTCGACCGGCCGGTGCGGCTGACGCTGACCTCCCAGGACGTGATCCACAGCCTCTACATACCGGCCTTCCGGATCAAGAAGGACTGCGTGCCCGGCCGGTTCAACCGGACGTGGTTTCAGGCCACGAAGGTCAACGACACCGAGGGCTACGACCTGTTCTGCGCCGAGTACTGCGGCACCAGCCATTCGGCCATGGTCGCCAGGGTGTACGTGCACGACGCCGCCGGCTACCAGCGCTGGCTCGAGGAGGCCTCGAAGTGGGAGGGGCGGATCTCGCCGGTGCAGCGCGGCGCCCAGCTCTACGAGCAGCGCGGCTGCAGACAGTGCCACTCCATCGACGGCACGCGGGTGATCGGCCCGACGTTCCGCAACGCCTGGGACGAGATCGTCGAGGGGCGCCGGGTATTCGCCGACGGCCGGCGACTGGGCGACCTGCTCGGGGAGGGCTTCAGCGCCGAGGACTACGTCCGTCAGTCCATCTATGACCCCGGAGCCCGCATCGTGGCGGGCTACGCCGGCGTGGCCATGCCCGGCTACCGCGGACAGATCCGCGACAACGACATCCCGGCCATCGTCGCCTGGCTCAAGTCGCTGAGCGACAGATACAGGTCGCAGGCTCAGCAGCCCGCAACGGGGCCGTCGCCGTCCTCCGCGCCGGACACGGGAGGTGCCCCATGAGCGCCGTCGCCCCCGGATACGCCGTGCCCGAACCGGCGGAAAGCTACCTGGCCGCCGGCCGGGGCGTGCTCTCCTGGCTGCTGACCCTGGATCACAAACGCATTGCCCTGCTGTACCTGGCGGCCATCCTGGCGTCGTTCCTCCTGGGCGGGGTGTTCGCCCTGCTGATCCGCACCGAGCTGATCACCCCGGGCCCCACGCTGATGGCCGACGCCACGAAGAACCGCGACTTCTACAACCAGATGTTCACCCTCCACGGGGCGGTGATGACCTTCATGTTCATCATCCCGGCCATCCCGGCGATCATCGGCAACTTCGTCCTGCCGCTGATGCTCGGCGCCCGCGACGTCGCCTTCCCGCGGCTGAACCTGGCCAGCTTCTACTGCTGGGTCGCCGGAGGGGTGTTCTTCGTGCTGGTGCTGCTGACCGGCGGGCTGGACACCGGCTGGACCTTCTACACCCCCTACAGCACCGAGACCACCACCCGCGTCATCCCCGCCACGCTGGGGGCCTTCATCCTGGGGTTCAGCTCGATCCTCACCGGCGTGAACTTCATCGCCTCGATCCACATGCTCCGCCCGCCGGGCATGACCTGGTTCCGCATGCCGCTGCTGCTGTGGGCCCTGTACGCCACCAGCATCATCCAGATCCTGGCCACCCCCGTGCTGGCCATCACCCTGCTGCTGCTGGTCGCCGAGCGGGCCCTGGGCGTCGGCATCTTCGACCCCAAGCTCGGCGGCGACCCGATCCTGTACCAGCACTTCTTCTGGTTCTACTCCCACCCGGCGGTCTACATCATGATCCTGCCGGCCATGGGCGTGATCAGCGAGGTCATCGCCACCTTCAGCCGCAAGCACATCTTCGGATACCGGTTCATCGCCGCCAGCTCCATCGCCATCGCCCTGCTGGGCTTTCTGGTCTGGGGGCATCACATGTTCTCCAGCGGCCAGTCGGGCATGGCCAACGCAATCTTCAGCCTGCTGACCTTCAGCGTGTCCATCCCCTCGGCGATCAAGGTGTTCAACTGGCTGGCCACCATGTACCGCGGATCGATCTGGCTGAAGGCGCCGATGCTTTATGCCCTGGGGTTCATCCTGCTGTTCGGCATCGGCGGGCTGACCGGACTGTTCCTGGGCGCCCTGGCCACCGACATCCACCTGCACGACACCTACTTCGTGGTCGCCCACTTCCACTACGTGATGATGGGCAGCACCCTGTTCGCCTTCCTGGCGGCCATGCACTACTGGTGGCCCAAGATGTTCGGGCGGATGTACAGCGAGTTCTGGGCCGCCGCGGCCGCGGTACTGGTGTTCCTGGGGCAGAACTTCACGTTCTTCCCGCTGTTCGTCGCCGGAGCCAGGGGCATGCCGCGCCGCTACGCCGAGTACAAGCCCGAATTCGCCCCCTACCACCAGATCTCCAGCCTGGGCTCCTACCTCATGGCCGCCGGGCTGTTTCTCGTGCTGGCGGTCTGGATCCACGCCCTGCTGCGGGGCCGCCGGGCCCCGGCCAACCCGTGGGGGGACAACACCCTGGAGTGGCACTGCGCCTCACCGCCGCCCCACGACAACTTCGCGACCACCCCCACGGCCGGCGACCCCTACGACGTCGAGGCCTGGGAATACGATCCGCGGACCGGAAGCTTCGTGAAGAAAGACGCGACCGCAACCCCGGCCTGACCGGGTCAGCGAGGCACGAGAACGCATGAGCGAGGCATACGCCGCCCACGAGCAGGCCGGCGATCACGGCCACCCGCCGCACCTGGCCCACCATTACAGCTCGCCGCGACAGCAGTTCGAATCCGGCAAGCTGGGCATGTGGGTGTTCCTGGCCACCGAGATCCTCATGTTCGGCGGACTGTTCTGCGCGTATGCGGTCTACCGCTCCAACCACCCGGAGATCTTCGCCTACGCCCATCGCTACCTGGACCGGACCCTCGGCGGAATCAACACCCTGATCCTGATCTGCAGCAGCTTCACGATGGCCCTGGCCGTCCGCAGCGCCCAGCTCGACCGCCGCCGGGCAACGGTGGCCTGCCTGGCGCTGACGCTGCTGGGAGGGCTCGGATTCCTGGGCATCAAATACGTCGAGTACAAGTCCAAGTGGGAACACGGCCTGCTGTGGGGCCGGGCGTACGCGCCCAAAGACCATGACCACGGCTCCGCTGACGCCGCCGCCGGGCATGTGTCCCCGGCAGGCCCGGACGACTCCGGCACCGCAGCGACGGCGACGGCGTCAGCGCCTCCGCCGCCGGTCGCGACGACCACCACCGCCCCCGCCGACCACGACGCCCCGCGCATCGGGCCCTCGGCGGTCGGACCCGCGGGCCTGGCTCGCGACCCGGTCGGCACCCAGCATGAACACGCCGCCCGCGAGCCGCGCAACGTGCACCTGTTCTTCAGCGTCTATTTCCTGATGACCGGCCTGCACGGCGTGCACGTGGTCGTCGGCCTGGGGCTGATCGGCTGGATCATGATCCGGGCCGCCGGCGGAGCGTTCGGCAGCGTCTATTACACCCCGGTGGACTTCGTCGGTCTGTACTGGCACCTGGTGGACCTGGTGTGGATCTTCCTGTTCCCGCTGCTCTACCTGATCCACTGACCGGGTCGCGGGAGGCGACATGAACGACAGGACGACATCCCGGAATCCCGCTCCGCCGCATCCGGCCGTCGGCCACGTCGTGCCGCTGGCGGTCCTGGCGGCGGTCTGGGCGGGCCTGATGGTCCTCACCGTGGTCACCGTCGCGGTGACGACGGTCAACCTGGGCTGGTTCAACATCTGGCTGGCGCTGCTGATCGCCACCGCCAAGGCCGCCCTGGTCGCACTGTACTTCATGCACCTGCGCTACGACAGCCCGTTCAACGCCATCGTGCTGGTGGCGGCCCTGCTGTTCGTGACGCTCTTCATCTCCATCGCCCTGATGGACAGCGCCGCCTACCAGGAGACTTTCGAGGTGCCCCCGAACGTGAGGCTCGCACCGTCATGATCCGCCGTCCGCAGCCCAGCGACCGCGCCGCCCGGAAGTTCCCCCCCGCCGGCCCGCCGGAGGCCCGCCGATGACCCCGCCCCTCCGGCCCGACGATCCGCCCCCGGCCCGCGACGCCGGGAAGCTGGGGCTGGCCCTGTTCCTGGCCTCGCTGACCATGCTCTTCCTGGCGGCGATGGTCGCCTACGTGCTCGTCCGGACCCGAAGCCCCAACGCTCCGCCCCCCGGGAGCCTGAGCCTGCCGGCGGCACTGTGGGCCAGCACCGGGCTGATGATCCTCTGCAGCCTGACCATGTGGCGCAGTACCGCCGCCGCCCGCGCCGGCTGCCCGGGAGGGCTGCGGGCCTGGCTGGCAGCGACCGTCCTGCTGGCCGGGGCCTTCGTGGCCGTGCAGGCCCCCGCCCTGCTGCGGCTGCTGCAGGCCCATCAGGCCGCCCGGGCCGGCAACATGCCCGTCTACGGGCTGGTGCTGCTCCTGGTCGCCCTGCACGCCGCCCACGTCATCGGCGGGCTGGTGTCGCTGCTGATCATCGCCGAACGCGCGATTCGCGGGCCCTGCGGCCCGGCACTCCAGGCCGGCGTCCGCCGATGTGCGACCTACTGGCACTTCCTGGACGTCGTCTGGCTGACGATGTTCACCACCCTGCAGGTGCTGCGCTGAGCCCGTCCCCGCGACCGGCGCGGAGCCCCGGACGCCGCGGCACAGGCAGGGCGAAACTTCGCTGGCCGCACCGCTCCTTGACAGCCCCGCCGGCTTTGCCTATCACCGCCGCCCGGGAGCGGACCGGCACGGCCGCCGCCGCACCGGCGGCCGCCGATCATCCGGCAGTTGCCGATCGTCCGGCAGATGCCGGTCCGCCGGCGGTTTTCCGGGAACGGACATGAACCTCAGGCGGCTGGGCGATCCTTTCCAACTCATCTGGAATCACCGGCTGATTCTCTGGCGGGTGTGCTGGAGCGACATCCGGGGGCGCTACGCCGGGTCGGTCCTCGGGCTGACCTGGCTGGTGATGTACCCGCTGCTGTTCCTGGGGATCTATGCCCTGATCTACGGCTCGGTCTTCCGCATCCGCTTCAACCTCGGCGGCACCACCGAGTACATCGTCTTCATCTTCTGCGGCCTGATCCCCTTTCTGGGTTTCTCCGAGGCCCTGTCATCCGGCGTGGCCTGCGTGACCGCCAACGCCTCGCTCATCAAGAACACCCTTTTCCCCATCGAGCTCATCCCCGTACGGGCGGTGCTCACCAGCCAGTGCACCCAGGTCGTCGGCACGTTCCTGCTCGTGATCGCCGTGGCCGCGGTGGGCCACCTGACCCCCTGGGCGCTGCTGATCCTGCTGATCTGGCCCCTGCAGATCATGTTCACCATCGGGCTGATCTGGGTGCTCTCCAGCCTCAACGTCTATTTCCGCGACCTCCAGAACATCGTGGGCGTGGTCATCCTCATGCTGATGATGATCAGCCCCATCGCTTGGTCGATCGAGATGGTTCCCGAGCCGCTGCGTCCCTTCATGGGCATCAACCCCCTGTATTACCTGCTGATCTCCTACCAGGAGTGCCTGATGGGGGCCCGCGAGGGGTCCGTCGGCGGCCACTTTCCGCGCGGAAGCATCTTCTGGGGCACGCTGATCATGGCCCCGGTCATGTTCTTCGCCGGCTACTGGTTTTTCAGCCGGATGAAACGCCTGTTCGCCGACAACGTCTGAACGGCCGCCGGCCATCGCCCTGCGACGTGGCTGCGGAACCCGCGCCGCCGGCCGGGGAGAAGAACCATGCGAGCCCTGTTGACCTTCATCACCACGGCGGGTCTGACGGCGGGTCTGCACGCGGCATCCCTGCCGGCGGACGAAATCGCTGTCCGGGCCGGCGACTGGACGCTGCGCCTGGACCGCTCCGGCCGGATCCTGGGGCTGGCCGACCGGTCCGGACGCGATCTGGTGCTAGCCACCGCCGGCGGCGGCCGGCCGCAGGTCGGAAAGCCGCCGGAAGACCCGGTCCTGCGATGGGGAGATGACGCACCCGTTCCAGCGGCGCCGGACGGCGATGCGCGCTGCTCGCCGACAACCGACGGGGCAGCCTTCGAGTATTCCGTCGCCGGCCCGCCGGCGTTCCGCGTGGGATACGAAATCTCGCTGACTCAGCAGGCCGCCGGCACCGTCCTGCGTCGGGCGGTCACGATCACGCCGGAGGACGGACCGGTCGTCGTCGACGTCATGGTGTCGCTGGGCAACCCCCTGGCCCCTCCGGCCGAAGGACAGCGTGTCTTCGTCCCGCGCAAGGATGGCCAGGGACAGACGCTGGACGCGGCCGCCGGCCGACGGTGGATATGGCCTCTGGCCGGTGACGTCCCGCCGCCCGGCGAGCCGGCCGGGCACCTGGCGATTCCCATGCTCAGCCACGCCGGCGGCACCCCGGCCGTCCGCCTGACGCATGTCGCCGATCCGTTCTTCGGGACCTGCCTGCGCCTCCCGGACGCGGCCGCGAAGACCGGCGGCGACTTCCGCTGGGTCTACCAGGGCACCAGGGTCCCGCTGGAAGGCCCCGCGACGCGCACCTGCTGGACGGTCATCCATGCCGGCGACCCCGAAAAGGCCATGGCCGCCTGGTACGCCACCGCCCTGGCCGACATCCCCCCGGGGCCGGACTGGCTGCACGACATCGCCTGGCAGCACTACGACTACCTCAGCCACGGCGGCACCGGCTGGTTCGAGGATATCGACGCCGTCGAACGCCTCGTGCCGCGCGAGGATCGCTCGAAGATCCTCTTCACCCTCCACGGCTGGTACGGCCTGGTGGGCGATTACACCTTCGATGCCGCCACCGGCAGGCTGGAAGACTCCTGGACCGCCTTTCCCAATGCCGAGGCCGTCCGCGACAAGGGCTTCCCCACCTCCGTACCGGTGCCCATGACCCGGGCGGACATGCACCGGAGGATCCGGTACGCCCGGGAACGCGGGCTGCGCGTCGGCCTCTACTTCGCCGACGGGCTGACCACCTGTGAAGCCGCCCGCGGCTTCTCCGAGGACAGGATCCTGACCTGGGGGGGCTGGCAGGGCCCGGATACCCGCGGCCGCAGCGCCTGCCAGAACCCCGCCCATCCCGAGGTGCGCCGCTGGTATCTGGCGTATCTTCAGGCCCTGCTGGCCGAGTACGGCGACGAGATCGACGCGCTGGTCTGGGATGAGACGTTCATGATCCGCGACGGGGCCATCACCGGTGCACCCAGGCCCGATTACGCCGCACCGCACTTCATGCACCTGACCGCCGAACTGACCCGCGCGACCACCACCCGCCGCGCCGGCCTGGCCTTTCTGGCCAGCGACTGCATCGGAATGACCTTCGACGACAGGACGTTCTGGCTGGATGTGCCGCCCTATGCCATCATGGCCCATGGCTGCTATCAGGATTCCCACAGCCGGCCGTCGGTGTGGCCCTACGGCCTGTTTCCCAACTGCCGCAACGTGCTGTGGTCCTGCAACTGGCAGGCCGTGACCCGCCTGGACTACACGCGCTTCGGAGTCGAGCATTACGACACGCCGGTGGCGACCTCCAACGGCTGGCTGGACGACCGCGGCGTCGCCCGCCTCGAGGAGGCCCGGCGCCGGGAGGTGCTCGATCTGTTCAACCGGCGCAAGACCCGCCGCCAGCAGATCCGGTGGCTCGAAGGTCCACCCCCGGTGTTCACCCCGGCCACGACTGCCGGCTCATAAGCCCCGGCCCGGCAGCTCCCGGCAGGGTGTTGACCCCCCGACGGTCAGCGATATGCTTTCCTTGTCCGGCTTTCCGTCCCCTGGTCGGCCGGCAATCCCGCAGTGCTCCCTCGACAGGAGCCCGCCGTGAAACGCTATGGGATGGTCATCCGGGTGCGGCCCGAGCGGCTCGAGGAATACAAGCGGCTGCACGCCGATCCCTGGCCGGACGTGCTGAAGATGATCACCGCCTGCCACATCCGCAACTACTCGATCTACCACCGGGACGGCTGGCTGTTCGGCTACTTCGAATACCACGGCGACGACTTCGAGGCCGACATGGCGAAAATGGCCGCCGACCCGGTCACGCAGGAGTGGTGGAAGCTCTGCTCCCCCTGTCAGGAGCCGCTGGACACGCGGGCCCCCGGCCAGTGGTGGGCCCCGATGGAGGAGGTCTTCCACTGCCCATGACCTCCCGCGAACGCGTGCTGACGGCCTTCGAACACCGGGAGCCCGACCGCGTCCCCTGCTGGTGCGGCGCCTCGGAAGGCTTCTGGAACAAGTGCCGCCGCGTGCTGGCCCTGGACGACGAGGGGCTGCGGGAGCTCTTCGGTGACGATTTCCGGCGCGTCTGGGCGGGCTGGACGGGTCCGCGGCCGGCGATGGAGCCCGGGGCCACGTACGCCACCGTGTTCGGCGTCCAGCGCACCGGCCTGGGCTACGGCCAGCCGATGAGCCACCCCCTGGCCGGCGCCGGCCTCCGCGAGATCCACGATTATCCCTGGCCCGACCCGGCCTGGGTCGATCCCTCCGGCATCCGGACCGCGGCCGCCGCCTGGCAAGGCCGGTACGCCGTCCTGGGCGGCGACTGGTCGCCCTTCTGGCACGACGCCATCGACCTGATGGGCATGGAGGAGCTGCTGCTGCGGATGTACGACGAGCCCCACGTCGTCGATGCGCTGCTGGGGCACCTGGTCGACTACTACGCGGCCGCCAGCCGGCGGATCTTCGACGCGGCCGCCGACGTCATCGACATCTTCTTCTTCGGCAACGACTTCGGCAGCCAGCACGGCCCGCTGATCGGCGAGGCCATGTTCCGCCGCTTCCTCGTGCCCCACCTGGCCAGGCTGGTGGACCTCGGCCATGCCTACGGTCTGAAGGTGATGATGCACTGCTGCGGCGGATTCGCGCCCCTGATTCCCGCCCTGATCGAAATCGGCCTGGACGGCGTGCACGCCGTGCAACCGTCCTGCCACGGCATGGACCTGCGCCGGCTCAAGGCCGATTTCGGCGATCGCATGGTGTTCAACGGGGCCGTCGACTCGCACCACGTACTGATCGAGGGCCGGCCCGAGACCGTCCGGGAAAAGACCCGCGAGGTGCTTGAGATCATGATGCCCGGCGGAGGCTACGTCGCCGGTGCGAGCCACGACACCATTCTCGAGGAGACGCCGGTCGAGAACGTCCTGGCGATGTTCGAGGCCATCCGGGAGTTCGGCCGGTACCGCTGACTCCCGGCGGGCCGGAAGCCAGGGCCGCCCGGCCGTGATGCCCCGCGGCATGGGCCTCAGCCCCCCCGGCGCGCCGGCCAGGGCTCCGTCCGCTCCAGCACGAAATGGTACCGAACCGGCCCGGCCACCAGCCGCTGAAGATCCTCGATCCGGCGATTGATCTCCGCCGCGTCCCGCTCGATGGCCGGGATGCCGGGATGACCGCCGATGTAGCCGGGCGCCAGCTTCAGCGACTGGGCAAGCTTGTGGCGGGCCTCGGTCAGCAGCAGCAGCGTGGCCGCCTGGGCATCCCACGGGCCGCCGGGCTCCCAGCCGTCCGGCGTGGCCGAGGAAATGTTGATCCCGCCGGCCAGCCGGTCGTGGGACCACGTGCCCACCACCCGGCCGTTCACCGTCAGCCGGTAATCGCTCGGTGACAGCCCATCGATCCTCAGCATGTAGCGGTTCAGCTCCTCGGGGATCGGGATGAAGCGGAAGTTCAGCGCCCCCAGCGGACCGAAGTTCAGCGGCAGCCCCTCGTCGAGCCGGTCGAAGGCCGCGCCGGTCGCGGAAGCCCGCAGGTTCGACACCTCACAGCCGCCGGCTTCGACCACCCGGCCGGCGGCGGCATCGACCCACACGCTTGAGACTTCCGCGGGGGCTCCCAGGCCCTTGAGGATCGCGAACCCCATGGCCAGCTGCCCGAGGTCATTCAGATGGATGCCGTCCGGTGCGTGCAGCGTCGGCGGCTGCTTCTCGTGACCGGCGGCGCGCACCCGCCGGAGGATGTCGCGCATCATGCGCTGGACGTCGATGGCCTCGCCTCCCAGCCGGCGGGCCAGTTCCATCCCGTCGTCGCACATCCGCTGCAGGAAGTCGTGCTCGCTGACGTCGGGATCGGCCGCGGTCACGGCCGCCGAGCAGATGTAGACCCGCACCCCGCGCTGCCGGCAGGCGGTGACGATGTCGCGGATGCCGTCGAGATATGCCCGGCGGTGGGCCTCGTCGGCCCGGGCACCCCAGCCGATGTCATTGACGCCGTAAGCGACGGTGACCAGCGTGGCCCCGGCATCCAGCACGTCACGCTGCAGCCGCCGGGCGCCGCCGGCGGCGGTGTCGCCGCCCCAGCCGGCATTGATGAAACGCACCTTGCGCCGGGGATAACGCAACAGGGTGTAGTTCTCGATCATCCGGCTGTAGCCTCGCTCGGCGGTGATGCTGTCGCCGAGAAAGACCACGGTGTCGCCGTCGCGGATCGCGAACTCCGCCTGCAATGGGACAAGGGCCGGGACCAGCACGAACGCCGCGGAAAGCATCATTCGAGATCCGGTCATGATCCGGCTCCGCGCAGGAGACGTGGCTTGCCCGCCGTTGCGGCTTTCGCTCGCCGAACGGGTGCAGGCACGCTGTTCAGTGTGTAAGCTGCGAGCCGCGGATGCAAGCAGATGTCGGGTGACAACGCTCGGGAGGTCGCTCGACAGGACCGGGCCCGGGATGGAAGTCCCGTGCGGGACGGGTGCTGCCCCGCGGTTTGGAGCATCCAGGCGGCCGGGGGCCGCCCTCAGGGTGACGGTCCCCTCGGGCAGCCCCCGGCACGGCCTTGCATCTCACGGGGATCACTTGACCGGAATCTTGCGGGGCTTGGCCTCCTCGCGGGTCGGAATGGTCAGCGTCAGCACCCCGTTCTGCAGGCCGGCCTCCACCCTGTCGAGGTCCGAGGTCGGCGGCAGACGGAACGATCGGCTGAAGCGACCGGCAACGCGCTCCCGCAGGTGGTAGCAGCTCTTCTCGGACTCCTCAGGGGCCTTGTACTGGCCGCTGATGGTCAGCACGCCGTTCTCGACCGAGATTTCGATGTCATCCCTGGTCAGTCCCGGAACCTCGGCCTCGATGACGATGTCCTCCCCGTCCTCGCGGATGTCCACCCGCACGCCCGCAAACCCGCCGGTCCCCAGGGCCCCGGCAAACAACTCATCCATGTTCCGCGTCCATCGGCTCAGCGGGTCCAGGCCGTTGTTCGAACGATTGCAGGTCATCCCGTACAACATCGCGCACCTCCTTCAAAAGACCGCTCAACGGTTTTCATGTCCTTGCGACCTCATTCGGGCGCTTGGGTCGTAGCAACCAGCGTGCCACTCGGCGAAATGCGCGCAAGATGCTATCCGGTGAATACTTGTGATCAGAAGAGAATTCCGGTGACCCCAAAGCCGTGCCAGGCCGGCCACGTTCCGGCGACCTCCGACCGGCGCAACTCATTGATTGACCGTCGCTTAGAGGTGGCAGATGCCATCCCGGCAGGTCTTGCCCACCGGCCGGTTCTCGGCGAGGATCGGTCCGGGCAACGATATTGCCCCGATATGCGCCCGGCGCCCGGTGTGCGTCCAGGGGACAGCCCGAGGCGAAGTGCCACGCCTCGATATACGCCCAGGGGGTAGCCCGGGGAGGAACGGTACGGCCCGCGAAAGGTGAGCGGCCGTTTTTGCGTTCTGCGCCTGCCCGCGTGCGGGGCGGTCCGGCAAAGGTTTCCGGGGTTTTGGAAGGCCTGGATGGTGACTCTTGGGGTTTGGGGATGACCCAGATGGCGTGGGGATGACCCAGATGGCGATCCGGGTGAACATCCTGACCGGCTGCACGGCCGGCGGCAAGAGCGCCGTGGGGCTGGTGCTGGCCCGGCGGCTGGGCGGCGAGATCCTCTCGATCGACTCGATGAAGGTCTACCGCCGCATGGACATCGGCACGGCCAAGCCGTCGGCCGAGGCGCGGCGCGAGGTGCCGCACCACCTGATCGACGAGGTCGAACCCTTCGAGAACTACAGCCTGGCCCGGTATCTGGAGGCTGCGGATGCGGCCATCCGCGCGATCGCCGCCCGCGGCAAACCGATCATCGCGGTGGGCGGAACGATGCTCTACCTGCGCGGACTGCTGTCGGGGGTCTTCGAGGGGCCGCCGGCCGATCCGGAGTTTCGCAGCCGTTTTCGCGAGCGTGCCCGGCTGGAGGGGCCTGCCGTCCTGCATGCCGAACTGGCCCGGGTCGACCCGGAGGCGGCTTCCCGGATCCACGTCAACGATCTGCGCAGAATCGAACGGGCCATGGAGGTCTACCACGCGTGCGGAGAGCCGATCAGCCGGCTTCAGACCCAGTGGAACGCGACCCGGCCGAGCTGCGACTGCCGCCTCGCGGCGCTGTGCCGGCCGGTCGAGGAGACCAACCGCCGGATCAACGCCCGGGTGCGGCGAATGATGGAGGAAGGACTGCTGGACGAGGTGCGGGCCCTGCTGTCTGCACCCGGCGGCATCGGCCCGCAGGCCGCCGCGGCCGTCGGATATGCCGAGCTGATCGCCCATCTGAGAGGCGTGTGGACGCTGGAGGAGGCCGTCGAGCGGATCAAGATCAACTCGCGCCGCCTGGGCAAGCACCAGCGCACCTGGATGCGGCGCATGCCGGTCCTGCGGCGGGTGGAGGCCGGCCACGACGAGAGCGCCGAGAGAATCGCCGAGCGCGTGCTGGAGGTCTGGGATTCGCCGTCGTCACAGGCCTGAGCCGCGCTGCCGGCCGCCGGCCGCGCGAGTCGGAAAACACGGCCCGTGCCCGCGAATGCCCCTGCTGTCCGCGGCGGCCGGGGCAGGGTATGCTAGCCCGCGCTGTCGGCAGGAGGGGCCCGGAACGCGGCGCGGGACCGCAGGCGGGCAAGCAGGCGGCGGACGCGTGCCGCACAGACCCTATGGAAGAACGAAGATGACCGGCAGCATGCGATTGAGTCTGGTCATCGCGGCCTGGGGGGTCGCGTGGGGATGGCCCGGTGCCTTGCAGGCCGGCGGGGCCCGCCGGGCCGACCTGGCCGATCGGCTGGGCTGCGTCCACGTCCGTGGCGCCTACCGGTTCACCGACGGAGACTTCCTCAACGAGGGCGCCGACCGCGTCCTGCAGACCGGCATGCGCGTGATCAAGGTTTACCTCCACGATCCGGCGAAATCGTACCCTTCGGCGGCGGGCTGGCCGGAGTTCAAAAGCCTGGTGGAGACGGCCCGGCACCCCTCGTACCGCAAGCTGTTGGCCAAACCGTTCTCCACGTTCATTCTCACCGCCTATGCCGTCGGCGCGGATGACCACTACTGGCGCGAGGGCGTGACCGAAGCCGACGCCGACCGGGAGCGGCGGCAGTTCGCCGAGCTGACGGGCTACCTGCTGAAGACCTACGCCGGCACGGGCAAGACCTTCGTGCTCCAGAACTGGGAGGGCGACTGGGCCCTGCGCGGCGCGCAGGGCTCAGCGGCTCAGGCCGAGCCGCAGCGGCTGGCGATCGAGGGCATGATTCGCTGGCTCCATGCCCGCCAGGATGGCGTCGAGCAGGGGCGGCGGACAACGCGGGCCCGCAACGTCCGGGTGTACCACGCCTGCGAGGTGAACCTGGTCGCCGAGGCGATGAAGGACCGGCCGACGGTGACCAACGACGTGCTGCCGCACACCCGTTGCGACCTCTACTCCTACTCGGCCTATGACACGATCGGCGCGGCCGCCGAGGACCCCGAGGCCGGCCGCGAACTGTTCCGGCGGGCTCTGGACCACATCGCCTCCAAGGCACCTGACAGCCTCGATTTCGGCGCCCGCAACGTCTACGTGGGCGAGTTCGGCTGGCCGGAGGTGCGTTCCGCCCAGGACCCCTCGGCCGACGGCGAGAAGGCCATGCGGGTGATCCGCATGACCACCGAGACGGCCCTGGCCTGGGGTTGCCCTTACGTCGTCTACTGGCAGGTCTACGATAACGAGTCCCGCTCCGGGCTGCGGCGACCGGCCAACGACGAGGTACGCGGCTTCTACCTGGTCCGGCCGGACGGCAGCCGGGCTCCGGCCTGGGACTACTTCGCCGGGCTGCTGGGGGCCCGGCGGCCGGCCGGCACGGCGACCGCCCCGCCCGGTCGCGACGCGGATCCTGTCGGTCCTCCCCGCCGCTGATGTCCCCGGCGCGGATCAGCCGATAACACCCGGGGCGAGGTCGAGGCCGCGCGCACCGCACCCGACCGCCTCGGGGGCCGGCGGCGGCTCCTCGGACCCGATGCCTGCGGGCGACACCCGATCCGTACCCATGCCAGGGCCATCGATATCGATCGTGACCGTATGCCTCAACCAGGCCGCAACGATCGCCGCGGCGATCGAGTCGGTGCTCGGGCAGGTCGTGGACCCGTCATCGGGCGGGCTGGAATACATTGTCGTCGACGGCGGTTCCACCGACGGCTCGCGGGAAATCATCGCCCGGTACGCCGACCGCCTGGCCTGGTGGGTCAGCCAGCCGGATCGCGGGCAGAGTCACGCGCTCAACAAGGGGTTCGCCCGCGCCCGCGGCGAAATCCTCGGCTGGCTCAACGCCGATGATCTGCTGCTGCCCGGGGCGCTGGCGACGGTGCAATCACGCTTCGAAAGCCGGGCCTGCGACGTGCTGTGCGGGGCCTGCCGCTACGACTATCCCGACGGCCGGTCGGTCGTGCGGCGCGTCACCGCCGGCGACCTGGCCTTCCTGGACGTGCACGACCCGATCCACCAGCCCAGCTGCTTCTGGCGGCGCTGCCTGCACGAGCAGGTCGGCGGGCTGGACGAGTCGCTCCATTACGGCATGGACTGGGACCTGTTCTGGCGGATGGCCCGGGCCGGCGCGCAGTTGGCGGTCTGCGACGAGGTGCTCAGCGTCTACCGGGTCACGGGGGTCAACAAGACCTCGGTCGGCGGCCGGCGGCGAAACCGCGAGCTCTACGGTCTGCTCCGCCGCCATCAGCGCGACCCGGAGGCCCGGCTGCTGACCGAGGCCGCCTACCGGGTGCTCTGGCCGCTGAAACGGCTGCGCGGCTGCAGGCCCCGGTGGTTGTGCCGGCCGGTCTCCGACGCCGCGCGTTCCGCGGCCCTGGTGGCCCTGGGACCGGTGTTCGGCTTCGACCGCGTGCGGCGATGCACGCACCCGTTTGCCTGAGCCGCCCGGCGAACCCGGGCCGGATAAACGCCGATGAGCGATCGCCCGACACGGACGCTGCTGATCTCGCCTTTCTTCGACGCGGCGCTGCCCAGCGGCGGGGTCTTCCTCTCGATCGAGGTCGCCCGCGAGTGGCTGCGCCGCGGGCGGAGCGTGGCCGTGATCTGCACCCGCCGGGACCGCCGGCTGGGCGATCTGCAGGCGGCGGCGGAGGACGGACGCCTGGTGCTGCATCCTCTGATCGGCCCGGAGGAGGCCCGCTTCACCCATCACCCCAACGAGGCCCTGCGGCAGGCGGCCGCGGAAGTGATCCGGTCGTTCCGGCCGGACGTGATCCACGTGCACAACATCCAGGGCATGCTCTCGGCGGTGCGGGCCGGGCTGGACTCGGGCGTGCCCACCATCCTGACGGCCCTGGATTTCGGCATGATCTGCTTCAACTTCTGCCTGTATCCCGGCCGGCCGGAGGTCTGCGCCGGTCCGGAGTCGGCGGCCCGCTGCGCCGACTGCGTGATGCGGGACACGCGCGGCCCGGGCCGGTTTCTCGGCCGGATGCTGCCGGCAGGCCTGAGCCGGCGACTGTGGCCGCGGTTTGTGCGCCTGGCTCAGGCCATCGACGCCCAGGAGCTGCACGCCGGAATGCGACATCTGCTTCGCGGCCTGGACGCGGTGGTCGCCCCGAGCCCTTCGCTGGGCGAGCGGCTGATCCGCTTCGGAGCCCGCGAGGAGCGGGTGACCCCGCTGGTCTACGGACTGCCGCCGGAGACGATCCTGCGCCCGGCCAAGACTCCGGCCGAGTCGCTGCGCTTCGCCTGTTTCGGCGGCCTCGATCCGCTCAAGGGTTTCGCGACGATCGTCGAGGCGGTCCGGCTCCTGCCCGACGGCATGCCGCTGGAGATCCGGGCCTACGGCGACGATCGGCTGCGCGACGGACTGGCGGCCCTGGGCCCGGCGGTCCTGCGCTACCTTTCGCACCGCCGGCTGCTGACCGGCGCGGCGCTGGCCGCCGAACACGCCGGCATCGACGCGGTGCTCGTGCCCTCGATCATCCACGAGAACTCCCCGTTCGCAGTGCTGATGTCGCTGGCCAACGGGTCACCGGTGCTCGCCTCGGACACCCCCGGTCTGCGCCACCTGATTCTCCCGGAACGCAACGGCCTGCTGGTGCCGGCCGGCGATCCGCGGGCCTGGGCCGCGACCTTCGTGCGGGCGGTGCAGCGGCCGGCCGTGATCCGGCGGATGCAGGCCGATACGCGCTTCGACCGCACGACCGCCGATTTCGTCGATGACCTGGAGCAGGTCGAGAACGCCCTGGCCGGGCGCCGGTCGATGCCCCTGCCGGCCCGAGGGGGCTCCGCTGGCCCCTGCGCGGCGGCGTTTCTATAATCACGCCGGATTCCCGGAAGGTTCGCGATCCCGGAGACCCCGCACGGATGACCACGCTGGAACCTCCCTCGGGCGGCGCGCCGCTGTCGGACGCCCGCCGGCCCACGCGCCGGGTGCTCATCGGCCAGGTGCCGGTCGGCGGCGGGGCTCCGGTCTGCCTGCAGTCCATGACCAGCACGCCGACCCGCGACATCAACGCCACCGTCGCCCAGATCCACCGGCTGGCCGCGGCCGGATGCGACGTCGTCCGCGTGGCCGTTCCGGACCCCGGGGATACCGCCGCCCTCCCGGAGATCCTGCGCCAGTCGCCGGTGCCGATCGTGGCCGATGTGCACTTCCACTACCGCCGGGCACTGGAGGCGATCGCTGCCGGTGTGCACAAGATCCGCCTGAATCCCGGCAACATCAGCGACCGCGCCCAGGTGAACGAGGTCATCCGCGCCTGTCGCGAACGCGGCATCCCCATCCGCATCGGCGTCAACGAGGGCAGCGTGGTCGAGCGCCGGGACCAGCAGGTCCGGGCCGCCGAGCAGAGCGCCCTGGCCGCCGACCGCCGCGGGAATCTGGTCGCCCTGATGGTGCGCAAGCTCGAGGAATACATCCGCATCTTCGAGGCGCAGGACTTCCACGACGTGGTTCTGGCGGCCAAGAGCCCCGACCCCGTCGTGGTCATCGAGGCCTGTCGGGCGATCAGCCGCCGCTTCGATTATCCCCTGCACCTGGGCGTCACCCACGCCGGCCCCCCGGAAACCGGGCGCATCCGCAGCATCGCCGCCCTGGCCACCCTGCTGGCCGAGGGCATCGGCGACACCATCCGCATCAGTTACGCCGCCGACCCGGAAATCGAGGTCCGGGACGGCCGGGAACTGCTCTGCTGCCTGGGCCTGCGGGCCCGCGCCGAACCGGACCTCATCGCCTGCCCGACCTGCGGGCGCATCGAGGTCGATCTGATTCCGCTGGTGCAGAAGGTCCGCCAGAAGCTGGCCGACGTCCGCGTGCCGGTCAAGGTGGCGGTCATGGGCTGCGTGGTCAACGGCCCCGGCGAGGCCGAGGGGGCGGATGTCGCGGTCTTCGCCGGCCGGGGCCGCGGCGTGATCTACGTGCAGGGCCGGCAGGTCCGCACGGTCGATGAGCCGCAGATGCTCGATGCGCTGCACGAGGAGGTCGTGCGGCTCGCAGACCGCGTCCAGCGCGGCGAGGCGACGCTGTCGGCGACAGCGGTGAACATCCGGCCCTGATCGCTCCCCGGAACACGGCGAACCGGCCCGGCCTCCCTCGGACCAGGGGCAACCGCCGGCCGACGGGGACCCGACCGGACGGCGGAGGGCAGCCTGCCGGCGGAGGACGGCCTGCCGGCCAAGGGCAACCTGCAGGCCGGCAGGCGTGACATCCCGGCGGCCGGGTCCCGTCCACTTCGACCGCACGCCCGGCGAATCCGCGCCGGCGTTGACTTGCACGGAGACCCGCGACCGTCGCGCCCCTGCGGCGAATCTTGCCGCGAATAAGGCTTTACCTTTGCCGGGCCCGCGGGGTGTCCGGATTCGCGGAAAGTTATTCGCTCAACTGGTTCATGTTTCGGCCCGACTGGGAATTAGGGCAGGGCAGCCGGGTCTGAAGCTGCGGCCGCCCGTGCCCGGGTGTTCGGCAGGCGTTTGGAGGCCTGGCGGCTTGGAACCTTGAGGAACCTCCGGAAGGGGTCATCTACCGGGGACTGAACCGATGAAGCGGGATCGTCGCAGGAATCCGCCCCGTGGGGAGGGCTGGAGGCGTTCGGAGCGCATGGCGGACTACCGGGAGGTGTGGTGGCGTCAGACCCCCGGAGAACCCTATCGCTGCGGCTGGCTGGTGGAGTGGTCCGCGCACGGAATCGGACTGCTGGTCGAGAAACCCGACACCCCGCCGATCGGTGCGGTGATTTCGCCCAGGCGACGCCCCGACCTGCGCGCCTGGACGCGGGAGGCGGCGGTCCGGCGGGTTGAGCCGCTCTCGGGGCTGCTCACGCTGGTTGCGGCCGAATACGTCGGGCCGGTCAGGCGGTCCTCGTTTCTCAAGCCTCCGCGTTCGCTGAAGCCCGATCGGCGCGAAGCCGGTCGGGAGGTGCTCGACCGGCGGCGGTCCATCCGCTGGCTGGCGCAGACCCCGGTTCGCTGGCACGTGCATCGCGGCCGGCGGCTGCGCGAGGCCCTGATGGTCGAACGCTCGCTGGATGGCGTGGTGCTGCGAACCGGCCGGGAGAACGACGTCTCGCCGGGAACGAGAATCTGCGCCGCCTCGGACGGCAACGCCGATCCCCCGGTTTTTCGTTCGGCGGTGGTTCGCCGCGTCGAGCATCCGTCGGCCCGCGAAACTCTCCTGTTTGCGGAAATCGAGCAGCCCCGCTGATCTCCCGGCACAGCTCCGGCCCCCGGAAACCGTCGGACCGGCCGTCCGGGAAACCGCCGGTTCAACGTCGGCCGCCCCCGCCCCCATCGCCCCGGGAAGTCCTGGGAAGCCCTGAAAGTCCGGAAAAACACCTACCGCCCCGCTTGACTTGCGGCCGAATCGAGGGATTAATCCTGTGGATCAGCAGCGCGGGTTGCCGCGCCGGGCGGGTCGCCTCGCGTCGATCCGGCCGGTGGGACCCTGGGTTGCCTGTCCCTCTCGGCAGGGAAGAGGTCGCGATGGCCCACCTGCGGCCCGGCCCCTGCCGGCAAGTACGTGGCGGTGGATTCGAAAGCGGATCGCCCGGGCCGGTCTGGCACAAACGGCGCGGCAAGGGCGGTCGGCAGGGGACGTTTTGCATACACGCGGGTTCCCGGATCCGGACCGGCCGCATGCCGGAAGACGGACCGCCTCGCGCGGTCAGCCGACCAGACAGGCTGCATGATTCAAGCGGCCCAGAAGGAGTGGAGACGATGCCAGGAAAGATCCTGACGGTTCTGTCGGCCATGTTTTGTGCGGCGGCGACGGCGGCCCCCTACGCCGGACCGTGGACGCAGGAATGGACGTTCGACACCGGCCCGCAGGGCTGGACGCTCAGCGGCGCCGGAGCCTCCTGGGTGAACCCCGCGACCGACCCCACCGGCCCGGTGCTGATCGACGGCCAGCCCTCCGGCGGCGGCGCGGCCAACCTCTTCCTGCCCAGCGGTTCGCAGGCCCTGCTGAATGTCGCCGGCCTGAACCTGGGCAACAGCGCCAGCGGACAGAACGGCTTCGTTCTGCAGGCCGACATCTACGTGCCCAATCTGCGCCCATTGGATGGAACCCTGTTCCCATTCGGTCTCCCCGGCAACGCCTTCGACCTGGCGGGCATTGCCGCGGTCATGGCCGATGGAAGCGGCGCGTTCGTCCAGGGATTCATGAGCGGCCAGGTGCACGGCGGCGGCACCGGTCAGACCCGCGCCCGGGACAACACCGCCGGGAATGAGATTTGGCGGGCGGCGACGGACTACGAGTTCTACGAGCCGGGCCAGGTCGGGCCCGACTACGACGCCGACTGGTGGAAGAAGTGGGTCACGCTGCAGCTGGACTACAGCTACCAGGTGCCCGGCAAGTACAGCGCCTACGTCTACATTCCCTGGGCCACGGCTGTGCCTCAGAACGGTCCGACACCCGGCTGGCTGGAGATCACCCCCGGAGCCTTCGACTGCGGAGCCGCGGCGGCCTTCCAGCAGCTGGTGCTCGGCGGCGAGAACTCCAATACCCAGTCACAGTGGGACAACGTGAAGCTGGTCTACGTGCCCGAGCCGGCGGCGGCCTTCGGTCTGGGACTCGGCGCACTGCTGCTGCGGCGCCGGAAGTGACCATCCTCCAGCGGATTCCGGTCCACCACGGTCCGGGCATCAGGAGGCGCAGGCCGGGTCGGCCGGCTCCGCGGGCGGATGCAGGCACCGCTGCAGCAGGCCGAAATCAGCCTGATCCACGTCCGTGTCGGCATCGATGTCGCCCGGACCGCAACCCGGGCCCGGCGGTCCCTGCCCCGCTCCGGTCACGCAGCCCAGGAACGCGGCCACGTCCTGCTCGTTGACCCTCCGGTCGGCGTTCATATCCCCGGGAATCGGGAGCAAGACAGGCTGGACCGTCAATGTGACCGGCAGCAGCTGCGGGCTGTTGCTCGCCGCCGGGTCCCTGACGGTGACCGTCCCCTGGTACGTGCCGGGGGAGAGGCCCGCGGCGGCGTAGCTGACGGTGACGCTGTCGGCCTCGCCGGTGCTGGTGCCGGAGGAGGGCGAACAGCTCAGCCAGGCCGCGTCATCGGTGATGCTGTAGGTCAGGGTGCCGCCTCCGGTGTTGGCCACCGTAAAGCTCCCGGCCGCCGGATTGGAGCCCTCCGTGCAGACGGCCGACAGTGAGGTCGGCGACAGGCCGATGGCCGGTGGCATGACCGTCGGGGTGAGCCGCAGCGTGTCCCAGAGCACGGCCGGGGCGGCGCCGCCGGAGGAACCGAGCTTGAAGCCCACGCTCAACTGTCCGCTCGGGCCGACCGTCACCGGCCGGCTGTACTGGGTCCAGCTGTTGCCGTTGCCGTTGGTCCCGTCGGAGGCGAACTTCTGCACCATGGTCCAGGAGCCGCCGTTCTGGTCGAGATCCTCGGCGGTGAAGGTCCCGATCTTGAACGCACATTCGGCCCACCAGGGGTTGGCGGTGTAGGCCGGGCAACGGATCCAGACCGACAGGGTGTAGGCGGCCGAGGGAGTCAGCTGGAAGACCTTCACCCTGGCCGATGAGCCCTGGCTCGAGCGCGTGGCCTGCAAAGCATTGCCGGACTGCCCCCCCGCGACCACCGACCAGTTCGCCGGCCCGCCCCAGGCAGCGTCGTACCCGCTGGACCAGGCGGGCATCGTCTCGAAGTCCTCCGCCACGACGCCCGGAGGCGGGGCCGAGCCCGGCGTGGCCGAGGCCTGGCTGGAAGGATCGCTCTCGCCGTGGGCGTTCACCGCCGTGACCACATAGTAATAGGTCGTGCCGTTGGTCAGGCCGGCGTCCACGTGGCTGGTCCCGGCGATGCCCTCGGCCACCGTGGTGTAGGGCCCGCCCGAGACGGTGGAACGCTTGACCCGGTAGCTGTCGGCCCCTGCGGAAGCCTCCCAGGTCAGACGCACTTGGCCGTCTTCCGCGGCGGCTGCGAGATTCGACGGAGGCAGCGGCGGTCCGGTCGTCGGCTCGACCGTCACCGCGTCGATCCACAGCGTCGCGTCGCCGGCCGGCCAGGTCACCGGGCGGACCCCGGCGGCGAAGACCGCCAGGTGGTCGGTGGTCGCGGTGGCCTGGGCGGTCACGGTGTGCCAGGTGTCCGGGGCGGTCGGGGCGGTAACCCAGGTCACGCCGGGGTCCTCAAAATACGTGTGGCCGTTCACGCCGAGGCCCAGGCGGGCCAGGGCGTGGCCCGGCGAGAGTCCCGACCCCAGGCCCAGCCGCAGCCGCGCGGTGACCCGGTAGGTCGTGCCGCGGCTGACGGGCACCTGCTGGGCGATGCCGCTGACCAGGTCGGCCACATGCGGGGTACGCAGCAGGATGCGCTGGGAGGTGTTTCCGGAGTACTTCTGGTCGGTGGCCGGCGAGAAGACGTTCAGCTCGCGGCCGTACAGATCCCGGGACATGAAACCGACCCAGCCGCTTCCTTCGCCGGCGGCGGTGAAGCCGTTCTCGAAGTCGCCGTTGACCAGGCTTCCGGCCGGCCGCGGCGGGTTGGCGGGAACGGGCGGGGGCGGGCCGGCGCCGTCGTCGCGGTAGTACCAGGCCGTGCTCCAGTAGTTGCCGTTGGCCTCGTTGACGCCGCCGTGCTCCATGTCCACGATCACGCCGTTGTCGAACACCGCCGCGTCGGTGATCTGCAGCCGGTAGGCCGACATGATCAGCGGCCAGCTCTGGCTGATCACCGAGCAGCCGCTGAACGGCCAGGAAACCGGTCCGTCGAGGAAATAGAATCCGCCGTTGAAGTAATCCTCCGTGCCGGTGCCGTGGATCGAGGGCCGGGGCTCGCCGTTAACGTAGATCTGCTCGTCGCCCTCCAGCGGTCCCCAGCCGGGGTCGAGCGACTCGATCGACAGCACGCACCCCAGGTAATGCCCGCGGCCGCCGGTCTGCAGGATGCGGTAGGCGGGCTGGCCACCGCCGATCGGCGTCTGGGAGCGGGCCGAGGCATGGAAGCGGTATCGCCCGATTTCGCCGGCGCTGCGGGGCACGTAGGTGATGGTGTACGGCGCGCTGCTGATCACCGTGGAGCTGCTGTTGACCAGCTCGACCACCGCCCCGGCGGCGTAGGGCATGGGCAGATAGCAGTACATCTGCCCGTTGATCGTGCCCAGCGGCAGGCCCTGGGCGTCGGCCGTCGGGAAGCCGCAGCCGAAGAAGGCCGCCAGCGGCGAGTCCACCGCGTATTCGGCGGCCCCGTCGAAGCGGATCCGCAGCCGCGACCAGCGCTCGTTGTCCCAGTTGTGGGGATTGACCGACAGGCGGATGCCGGTGATCACGCCGGCGCCGGAGAGGCTGGCCAGCACGGCGCTGCCGCCGTGGGGGGCGATGTAGGGGGCTCCGGTCACGCTCTGCTGGCCGGGGGTGGTGCCCTTGGGATCCTGCCCGCGGCCGGCCCACTGGCCCGCGAACTGGCTGATGCGGGCCTGCTGGGAGGCCGTCGGAGGCATCTGGAAGACCTCCGGCAGCACCGTACCGGGCGGATAGGTGCGGTAGGTCACGTTGTAATAGATGCAGAGGTTGTCGGTACGGGCGTCGACGGCCTCGATGCGGCAGCTGTGCTGGAAGGGGATCGGCAGGTTGCAGACCCACGAGCCGGTGGAGGGCATTGAAAGCGGCGGCGTGAACGGCGGCAGGGCGCCGCTGCCGAAGAAATCGCGCATCGGGGCGCTGACCACGGGCACGGTGGGGTTATCGACGAAGATCTCGATGCGCGCCGTGTT
This sequence comes from uncultured Planctomycetales bacterium, assembly GCA_964611365.1. Taxonomy (GTDB): domain Bacteria; phylum Planctomycetota; class Phycisphaerae; order UBA1845; family PWPN01; genus CALLOB01. The sequence goes on along the minus strand of CAZSYS010000020.1, from coordinate 576 downwards.
CCAGTCGAACGCCGTCACCCAGATCCGCCCGACGCACCCCGGCCCGGCCAGGTCGGCCATGACCACGCGCTTGGGCCCGGTGCGCTGGTAATACCAGAAGATGGCATCGGCGTTGCCGCCGGTGCGGTCGTAGCTGGAGGCCTGCCCCGTGGATCCGGCCATCGGAAAGGTCAGCCGCCACAGGTCGGTCAGATCGGCGTATGGATCGACCGGCAGGGGCTGATCCTGGGCCCGCACGGCCCCGGCGAAGGCCAGCAGCAACAGCAGCCCGCCGGCCGCCGGTCCCGCCCGGTGCCGCCCGTGGTACGTGCAACCCGTCATCCCGACCCCCTTGGCATCATGTATTGAACCGGGTCAAGCCACGCGGCCGGACCCTGCGGCCCTCCGCCATTGTATCGAATTCCGCCACCGGGTTTCCATCTTTTTTTCTGCCGACGGCGCCGCGGGCGCCCGCGCAGCCGCGCCGACGGATCGCCGGCCGGGCCTCCGAACGCAGGCCGGCGCCCCGCGGTCCTCCGACGTCCGGGAATGCCTGGCGGACTGTGCGGAACGGGGGTAAAATGCGGACCCTGGATC
>CAZSYS010000019.1:0-25173 GCA_964611365.1 uncultured Planctomycetales bacterium | reverse complement strand
GGCTGCGGCGGGGGCGGGGCGGCGGCGCTGCCGCCGCCGCGGCAGCCTCGGCGTGCCGCCGCGACGCCTCGCCTTCTGCTGCAGCTCCGCTTCCGGCGCCGGTGCCGGCCTCGGTCCCGGCCACGACCCATGTGCCCTATCCCGGCACCTTCGATGCCGCCACCTACCCCGAATACGCCGGCTCAGCCGCCTGCCGGCCCTGCCACCGGGAGGTCTACGACGAGTGGGCTGGCTCCCACCACGCCCTGGCCCAGCGACCGCTGCGACCGGAACTGGATGACCGGGCGTTCGACCCGCCCCGGCGGATCGTCCACGGCAGCCAGATCGCCCAGGCCGCCGTCATGGACGGCGTCTACACGCTGACCACCGTCGATGCGACCGGAGCGACCCGCCCCTTCCATCCGCAATATGCCCTGGGCGTGTCGCCGCTGTGGCAGTACCTCATCCCCTTTCCCGGCGGCCGGTGGCAGATGACCGAACTGGCCTTCGACCCCCGCGACGACGAGTGGTTCAACGTCTTCGGCCAGGAGGACCGCCGCCACTGGGAGTGGGGCCACTGGTCGCAGCGCGGCATGAACTGGAACTCGATGTGCGCCGTCTGTCACACCACGGCGTTCCGAAAGAACTACCGCCCGCAGGAAGACGGCTACGCCTCGACGTACCTGGAGTTCGGCGTCGGCTGCGAACAGTGCCACGGCCCCCTGCGCCGTCACGTCGAATGGCAGAACGCCCATCCCGACGGCGGCTACTTCGGCGACCGGACCGTGCCGCGCCTCACCGCCGACCAGCAGCTGGCCGTCTGCGCCTCCTGCCACACTCGCCGCGGCGACCTCACCGGCAGCTTCCGGCCGGGCGAGGCAATGATCGACCACTTCGACATGCAGCTGCCGGACCTGGGGGAGACGTTTCATCCCGACGGGCAGATCCTCGACGAGGATTTCGAGTACAACGTGTTTTCCCTCAGCTATATGCGCGCCGCCGGGGTGCGCTGCACGCACTGCCACCTCCCGCACTCGGCCCGACCGCGCCTGGAGGGCAACGCCCTGTGCATGCAGTGCCACGCGGCCCCGGCCGGAAGCCGGGCGGCCATCGACCCGCTCGAACACGGACACCACCCCCCGGGTAAGGGCGGATCCCTGTGCACCGACTGCCACATGCCCCAGACGGTCTACATGGCCCGCCACTGGCGGCATGACCACGGCCAGACCGTTCCCGACCCGTTGCTGACCGTCGAATCCGGCGTCCCCAACGCCTGCACCCGCTGCCACCCTGACAAACCCGCCGAGTGGGCCCTGGACTACTGCCGACAGTGGTACGGCCCACGCATGGAGCGGCCGACGCGCGCCCGGGCCCGCGTGCTGGCGGCGGTAAAACGGCAGGAGTACGACCGCCTGCCGGAACTGCTGGACATGCTCGCCGCCGAGGAAAACCCCGCCTGGCGGGCGGTGCAGGTGAACTTCCTGCGCGACGCGGTTCACGAGGCCCGCGATCCGGCACTGCGAGAGCGGGTCCGGCAGGCGCTCGTGCAGTGCCTGGCGGACCCTTCGCCGCTGGTCCAGGCCGCGGCGGTCGAGACCCTGGAGCCGCTGGCCCCGACCCTGACCGAGGCAATACGGCCTCTGGTCGATTCGCACGCCCGGCTGGTGCGGATCAAGGCCGCCTGGGCCCTGCGGGACCGGCTTCCGCCGGACTCCCCGGCCATGCATGAACTGGCCGCATGCCTGGGCTATGCCTGCGATCAGCCGGCCGGAGCCTTCCGCTGGGGCGGACTCCTGGCCACCTGGGGCCGGACCGACCAGGCCCTGGAGTGGTTCCGCCGGTCGGTGGAATGGGATCCCGGCAGCGCGCCGTTTCGCCACGGGTACGCCGTCGCACTCAGCGGGGCCGGCCGGCTCGACGAAGCCCTCGCTCAGCTGGTCAAGGCCTCCGAGCTGGAGCCCCGCCAGGCCGTCCACCCTTACAGCATGGGATTGCTGTACGCCGAAATGGGCCGCCTGGAGGAGGCGACCCAGGCCCTGCGGGCGGCCGTGGCCCGCGACCCGGGGCAGGGCCGCTACTGGTACAACCTGGCGCTGGCCGAGGCCCGCATGGGGCGGCTGGACGAGAGCCTGGAAGCCTTCGCCCGTGCCGAGGAGATCGAGCCTCTGGTCGCCGACTACCCGTATGCCCGGGCGACGATCCTCCTGCAGGCCGGCCGGACCGACCAGGCCCGCGCCGCCCTGGAGAAGACCCTTGGCATCGAGCCCGACCACCGCGAGGCCCTCAACCTGATCCGGCAGGCCGGCGGATAATCCCCCGGCAACTCAATCCCCGGCCAGCAGCCGGTACGCGGCCTCTTCCAGAGCCTCGGCGGTGCGGGCCAGGGCCGCTTCCCGCGGCATTCCCGGCGGATTGATCGGGCGGTAGCTTCGCAGCAGCTCCAGGGTCTCCTCAGCCCCGTCGCCGACGCAGCCGACCAGGGCCACCGCCGGCACTCCGGCTTCCCTGGCCGCCCGGCCCACGCCGGCGATGACCTTGCCCATCATCGACTGCCGGTCGATCCGCCCTTCGCCGGTGACCACCAGATCCGCGCCGCGGATCCGTTCCCGCAGACCGGCGGCCTCGATGACGATCTCCACGCCCGGCCGCATGCCGGCGTCGAAGAAAGCCAGCAGGCCGAAACCCAGCCCGCCGGCCGCTCCGGTCCCGGGAATGTCCCGCAGCCGCCGACCCAGGGCCTGCTCGACCAGGTCGGCCAGATGGGCGAGGTTGCGGTCCAGGCGGGCGACCAGGTCCGGTCCGGCGCCCTTCTGCGGGCCGAAGACGGCACTGGCGCCGCGCGGTCCGCACAGCGGGTTGTCCACGTCGCAGGCCACGGTGATCGGCACCCGTCCGATGTCCGGATGTCGCCTGCTCAGGTCGATCCGCGTCACCTCGTCGAGGCGTCCGCCGCCGATGCCGTCCGGGAGCAATCGGCCCAGGCCGTCGAAGAAGCGGACGCCGATGGCCTGGGCCGCTCCGGCCCCGCCGTCATTGGTGGCGCTGCCGCCGATGCCGATGAGCACCCGCCGGGCTCCGGCCGCCAGGCAGGCGAGGATCAGCTGGCCGGTGCCCAGCGTGGAGGCGGCCGCAGGATCGCGACGGTCCGGCGGCACCAGCGCCAGTCCGGAGGCCGAGGCCATTTCCAGCACCGCCGTGCCCGAGCCGTCGCCCAGCAGCCCCCAGACGGCCTGGACGGGGTCTCCCAGCGGACCGGCGACCCGCGCCGTGTGCCTGGACCCGCCGGTGGCCGCCAGAAGGGCATCCACCGTGCCTTCGCCCCCGTCGGCCATGGGAACCAGTTCGATCCGGGCGTCCCGGCGGGCCCGGGCCAGCCCCCGGGCGATGGCCGCGGCGGCCTCGGCGGCCGGCAGCGATTCCTTGAACGAATCCGGAGCGACGATGATCTTCATGCCGGGTGCGGTCCGTGCCGGCGGCGGCCGCCGGTCGCCGCCGTCAGCGGGCAATGAGCATGCCGCCGTGGGCGACGACGAAGTTGCGCTGCACCTCGTAAACCCGGATCAGCACCTTGTCGCCGCGGCGGACGTGTTCCAGGGTCAGCCCGACTTCCTCCAGATCCTTGGGGAAATGCCGGCCGAGCTGCACGACGATCAGGTTGGGCACCAGCCCGGCGCGGTCGGCCGGGCTGCCGGGCTCGACCTGGGTGATTCTGAGCCCGCCGGGGAGGTCCAGGGCCTGGGCGTCGCGGGCGGCCAGCGGCACGACCGTCAGGCCGAACTTCTCGCGCATCAGCCTGGCGCCGTCGGGGATCGGAATGCGCCGCGGCGTCACCTTCGCCGTCAGCCGGCGGTCGCCGCGACGGACTTCCAGGACCACGGGCGTCTGTTCCTTCGCGTTGAGCACGTGGATGTAGTAGTCGACGTCGTGGCGGATCGGCTTGCCGTCGGCCCGGAGCAGTTCGTCGCCGATCTCCACGCCGGCCTCGGCCGCCGGGCCGGAGGACTCGACCACCACGGTCGGACTTTTCCAGGCCAGGCGGATGCCGATCTCCAGGCGGCGGAGCTTCTCGACCGCCAGCATCTCGGGCACCAGCTTGCGGAGCGTGTCCACCGGGATCGCAAAGCCGATGTTCTGGGCGTCGCCGCGGATGGCGGTGTCGATGCCGATCAGCTCGCCCAGCACGTTGAGCAGCGGCCCGCCGGAGTTGCCGGGGTTGATCGGCGCGTCCGTCTGGATCAGGCCCTGGTAGACGGTCTGGTCGTCGATCTCCAGCGTGCGGTCCAGGGCGCTGATGATCCCGGCGGTCACGGTGTGCTGAAATCCCAGCGGGTTGCCGATCGCCACCACCGTCTCGCCGATCATCAGGTCGTGGCTGCGCCCCAGCGTGATCGCCGGAAAGGTCTTGTCGCCCTGAATCTTCAGGATCGCCAGGTCGTGCTCCTCATCGACCGCCACCCGGACCGCCGGATACTCCGTCTTGTCGGCGAAGATCACTTTCTGGTCCTTCGCCCGGGCGACCACGTGGGCGTTGGTCACCACGTAACCGTCGGGGTGGATGATGAAACCGCTGCCCAGACTGTTGGTCTGGAACTGACGCCGTCGCTCGCCCGGCAGGGGCCAGTCGAAGAAGTCGTCAAACGGGGTGAAACGCACGCTGCGCTCGATGATCTGGGTCGCCGAGATGTTGACCACCGCGTCGCGGGCCCGCTCGAAGGCCTCCACGACCGGCGTGCGCCGGGCGGACATCGACGGCGAGGGCGCCGGCGGGGCGGCGCCGGCCGGGGCCGCCAGAAACAGCAACACTACGGACCCACAGGTCCGGAAACGGTCCATGCGGCATTGTTCTCCTGAGGCCGCCTTTGGTGCGGCCGGAACGGGCGAGTATAACACACGCCTGGTGATACGGCACGGCGGCATGAACGGTTCGGTCGCCCGGCCAGACGGGGGCGGCAGGCCCTTCTGCGACCTGGAGGCTTCGAAAGGAACATATGCTCGATCCGCTCCCCGTCCCGACGTTCGAGGGCGATCCGCCCTGGGTGCGACGGCTGATCAAAGCCCAGCCGGAAGTGGTCCTGATGGGCCCGTATATGGCCTATCTGCTGGCCCTGGCCCTTCAGGAACGGTTTCCGGCGTCCTGGCTGGCGGTGCCGATCGCGTTCCGCGGCCTCGTGGGCCTGTGGGCGGTCTGGCTTTTCCGCCGGCATCTCCCGCCGCTGGGTCGGCCGCATGTCCTGCCGGCCCTGGTGTGCGGCGTGCTTTCGGCCGGCCTGTGGGTCGGCGGGCAGTATCTGTTCAACCGGCTGGGCCTGGGCGGAGACCTCTTCAAAATGGTCCTGGCGCCGTTCAAGGGCGGCTGGCCCGCCGGCCCGGAGGTCGTCGATCCGACCGTCGGGCTGACACCCCTGGCCTGGTGGTCGCAGGCCGTTCTGCGGATCGCCGTGGCCACCACCACCGTGCCCCTGGTCGAAGAACTGTTCTGGCGGGCCTTCCTGCTGCGCGCCCTGATCGACTGGAACCGCTTCGACCGCGTGCCGCTGGGGCAGTTCACCTGGTTCTCGTTCCTGGGGACCTCGCTGCTGTCGTGCCTGCAGCATCCGGCCCAGTGGGGCGTGAGCGTGCTGTGCTGGTTCGCCTTCAACGGCCTGTTTTACTGGAAGAAGAGCATCCTGTTCCTGGTCATTGTTCACGGCGTCACCAACCTGGCGCTGTACCTCTACGTGCTGGCCGCCGGCGACTGGCAGTTCTGGTGACCCGCACGCCGGCAGCCGGCGGTGCCGTCCGGCGCGTTCAGGCGGCCGGTTCAGGCGGGCGGTCGGGCGGGCGTGTTGCCGGCGGTTGCCGGCTCCAAAGGAGGCGATCATGGCTGATCAGCGGCAGTCCCGCCGAAGAATGCTCCAGAAACTGTCCGCGATCGCGGCCGGTGCCGCCCTTGCCCGGAGCCCCGGCGCGGCCGAGACTGCCCCCGCCGACACCCGGCCGGCCGCCGCCGCCCCCGTGAGGCCGGCAGGTTCTGTGCGGCTCGGAGGTCCGGTGTTCGTCAAGACCGAGGATCCGGCCGAGCTGGCGGCGGCCCATCGGGCGGTCGGCTACCGCGCGGCCTATTGCCCCAACGTCAGTCTTGGCGACCGGCCGAGGATCGCCGCCTTCGCCGAAGCCTTCGCCCGGCATGACGTGGTCATCGCCGAGGTGGGGCGCTGGTGCAACCTCATGGACGCCGACCCCGACCGGCGCGCCGCCCATCTCGCAAACGTCACCGAAGGACTGGCCCTGGCCGAGGAAATCGGCGCCCGCTGCTGCGTGGACATCGCCGGCTCCTTCAGCACCGAATTGTGGTTCGGTCCCCACCCCGACAATCTCACGGACCGGCACTTCGATGCGGCCGTGGAAAACGCGCGCAAGATCATCGACGCCGTCCGGCCCCGCCGGGCAAAGTTCTGCTACGAGATGATGGGCTGGGCGCATCCCGACTCGCCCGACGGCGCCCTGCGGATGCTCAAGGCCGTCGATCGCCCCGCCTTCGGCATCCATCTGGACGTCGCCAACCTGGTCAATTCGCCGACGCGCTACTACCGCAACACGGAACTGATCCACGAGTGCTTCGACAAGCTGGGGCCGTGGATCGTCAGCTGTCACGCCAAGGACCTGGTCTGGGACGCGGAGATGAACATCCACTTCCGCGAGGTGCCGCCCGGCCGGGGCCGGCTGGACCTGCTGACCTATGTGCGGCGTCTGGGGGCCCTGACGCATGACGCCCCGCTGATGATCGAACACTGCGACGGGGAGCAGGAATACGACCAGGCCCGCCGGCACATCCTGGGCCTGGCCCCTGCGGCCGGCGTGTCGTTCGACTGACTTCCGCCGGCCCCACCGCCCAAGGGCTCCCCATGTCAAGACGGATACTCGTCTTAGCGCAAAGCTGACGTGAAATCCGCAAGGCAGAAGTCATGATGTTTCGACGTACTACACCAATGGAAGCGAGAAACGCCCCGGTGGGAGCAAAAAGATGGGGGGGGCCGACACGGGTTGTCGTACCCCTGAGCCAGGCTTGGGAAGAGGTATTTCGCTGCGGCTGCGCAACTGAGACGGTTTTCCGTCGCGGCGGCTGTGGCGCGGGAGAGTCACCATGCTCAAGCCTGACATCAATAGCTCGGAAGTTCATCTCGACGCGAGTCTTACGCTGCGTTTCCTGAAGGGAATCCCGGAAACGCCCTCGGACTGCCTGACGTTGTCTGACCTGCCGCCCCTGCCGGTCTTCGATGGTTCGGGAAGGCAGGGCTTAACCTGCTGCCAGGGGCAGGGGGCGTGTGCGGCGATGCTGCTGGTGCCGCTTCGGCCGCAGGAGGTCATGATTGTGGACATCACCGGCCGGTGGTGGAAGCCCAATGGCGTGAAAGCCGTGGTCGGCGGCCTGAACGCCTTGACCGGCCTGCCGGCGGCGCCCGAAAGAGGCTGGGAAGATGGAGAATACCTGGTGGTCGGCGAAACGGGCGTGTTCAGCGGCGTACGCAGGCCCGACGGGTCGCGGCGGCCTCTGGCCCCGGGGCAGGACGGATCGGGCCTGGAAATCGTGCTGGCGGTGGCGGAGCCGAAACCGGGGCTGTTTCCCGACAAACCCCCCAGAAGCCGCGGGCCGGCGATCGTGGACCGCAACACCTGGGGGGCGATCACGCTGCTGAGCATCCAGCTGGTCGACCCCAGAGCGTTTCGACGACTGACGGGTTTTGAACCGCCGCCGGAGGTCGGATACGGCCTTCATCTCGACGTCGTGCCCGGGCTGCAGGAGCCTTTCGGCGATACCGCCGCGATGCTGCCGACCGCCGGACGACCGCACGGTGTGCGACGCCGCCGACGCCCAGCGGATCGGTCGGCGGCGGTGCCGGATCCGGCCGTCCGCGGCCGCGGCTGATGGCCGGATCGACGCTGCGCCGTGAACGTCACTCCGGCAGGTCTTCCTGGCGGGTTTCGCCATCCAGGCCCAGTTCGTTGTACTTCTTGTTCAGCGTATTGCGGTTGATGCCCAGAAAATCGGCGGCCTTGATCTTGATGCCCTCGCAGCGGGCCAGAGCCTGAGTGATCATCTCGCGCTCCAGCCCCCGGGTGATCCGGTCCCAGACCGTGCCTTCCGGCTCCTCGTCGATCGCCCGGGCGACCAGCCGCCGGCTCAGGCCTTCGACGGTTTCCAGCCCGGCCGCGGCGGTCCCACCCGCTCCTCCGCCGGACCGGATGCTGGGGGGGAGCAGCTCCTCGCCGAACTGCTCGTCGCGGGAGAGGACGACGGCCCGTTCGATGGCGTTCTCCAGCTCGCGGACGTTTCCCGGCCAGGGGTACCGGACCAGCAGGTTGACCAGATTGCGCGAGAGCCTGCGCAGGTTGCGGCCGTTCTCACGGTTGTGCTTGTCCAGGAAGTGGTCGATCAGCAGCGGGATGTCTTCGCGCCGCTCGCGCAGCGGGGGGACCCGGATGGCCACCACGTTCAGGCGGTAGAAGAGATCCTCGCGGAAGCGCCGCTCGCGCACCTCCTGCTCGAGATCCACGTTGGCTGCGGCTACGATCCGCACGTCGGTCCGGATGGTCTGGACGTCGCCGACCCGCTCGAACTCGCGCTCCTGAAGAACCCGCAACAGCTTGACCTGCAGCGGAACGTCCAGCGTGGCGATCTCGTCGAGAAACAGCGTTCCGCCGTAAGCCGCCTGAAACAGGCCGATCTTGTCGCGGATCGCGCCGGTGAACGCTCCCTTGACGTGCCCGAAGAGCTCGCTCTCCAGCAGCGTGCCGCTGAGCGCTCCGCAGTTGACCCGCACGAAGGGCTTGTCCCGCCGGTCGCTGTTGAAATGGATCGCCCGGGCGATCATCTCCTTGCCGGTGCCGGTCTCGCCGAGCAGCAGCACGGTCGCCCGCGTGCGCGCGACCTGTTCGATGATCTGAAACACCTCGGTCATGGCCGGGCTGCAGGCGATCATGTCCGAGAAACGTTGCGTCTGGCCGGACGCCCGCCGCGTCCGGGCGACCTCGTCGAGCAGCTCCTCCTTTTCCCGCCGGAGCATCCAGTGGACCCGGATGGCCTGTGAGATCATCGCCGCGACCACCGACAGCAGGCTGAAGTCCCGCTCCAGGGCCTCGGGACTCTCCTGAGGCTTGTCGACGCTCAGCACGCCGACCGGCCGGCCCTCGCTGAGGATCGGCAGGCACAGGAAGCTGTAGGCCCGGTCGCTGGACTTCAGCCCGCCGGTGCGGTCCAGGTAGGCCGGCTCGGCCCGGACGTCCGGCACGACCATCGGCCGGCCGGTCTCGAACACCCGCCCGGTGATGCCCTCTCCGGGGGCATACACGCCGGCGCGCTGCATCTCGGGGCTCAGGCCGTGTGCGGCCTCGATCCGCAGGTAGCCGCTGACCTCGTCCAGGATCACCAGGCGCCCCCGCTCGATGCCGACCTCACTGGCCAGCAGACGCATCACCCGGTCGAAGACGGCCCGGATATCCAGCGAACTGCTCATGATCTGGCTGATCGCGCGCAGCAGATCGAACGGCAGTTCGGTAGTTTGGCCCAGCGGCGGATTGTCATTCATCCGAGCTACCTCTGCGTGAACTTGTGCTTCATGCCCGGTGCCGGAGGCACGTTTCGCCCGTCGGCCGACATCCCGAGCGCCGCCTCGATAGGCAGAATCACGTATCCAGTGAGCTTTCCTTAGGCATTATACGGTGTTCGGCCTTCCATGTATACCCGCAGCCGCCGAGAAAGCAGCTTGGCGAAACCTTTGGAGACGATGATATGCCTGCGTTATAGGCACGCAGCGTTCTCGCTGCCGGAGCGGCGGGAAGGTGTCAGACCGGCTGGGACTCCAGAGGGGGTTCCTGCGGGACGGGAAGCTCTTTTCGCTCCGGCACGACCTCGCCACGGGCGGGGGCGGGGGCCCGGATGGGGCCGAGGACCTCCAGCGAATCAGGCCCCAGCAGGTCCCTGACCGCCTTGCGCAGCTCGGGGGTCGGCCGGACGGCCGCCCGCGGGCCGGCCCGAAGGGTGATTTTCAGCTGCCCGGAGGTCCAGATCTCCAGGAAGACGGGTTTGTCGCCGGCATGGCTGCGGAGAATCCGCTGCAGGTCGCGGAGGCGGTCCGAGCCGGCGTGCCCGCCGCGCAGCCGGATGACCACGGCGCTGCTGAGCGTTTCGTCGGCCTGGTCGATGGGCACCAGTTCGGCGACCCGAAGGGAGGGTTCCTCGCGCCTGCGGTCGACCTGTCCGCGCAGGAAAACCACCGCGTCGGGCGTCAGCAGGTCGCGAAACCGTTCGAGATCCTTGGGAAACAGTACGGCCTCGATCTGCCCGGCGAGGTCCTCCAGGAGGATGATGCCCATCTTCGAGCCGGCGTTGCGGCCGGACCGGGTCACGACCGTCCGGACCCTGGAGATCATTCCTCCCAGGGTGATTTCGGTGCCGTCGCGCAGCCGCCGGAGGTCGGTGGTGCGGGCGGTGGCGTAGCGGTCGAGGGTCTCGGCGTGCATCGAGAGCGGGTGGCTGGTGACGTAGAAGCCCAGGGTGGCCTTTTCATGGGCCAGCATCTCGGACTCGGACCACTGCAGCGGGGGCACGGCGCGGCGGCAGGCGGCCATCTGTTCAGGGGTCAGTCCGGCGAACAGCGACATCTGCCCGGCCTTGCGGTCGGCGGCCAGGGACGCGCCCTGGGCGATGGCGTCGTCCAGCACGGTCATGAGTCCCTTGCGCATCGCCCCGGTGCTGTCGAAAGCCCCGCACTTGATCAGGGCCTCGAGCACCGCGCGGTTGACGGCGGATGAATCGACACGCTCGCAGAAATCGAAGAGGGACCGGAAGGGGCCGGCCTTCTGGCGGGCCTCCAGGATGGCCGCGACCGCCTTGTCGCCCAGGCCCTTGATGGCTCCCAGGCCGAACCGGATGAGCGGCCTGCCGTCGCGGCCTCCGGGGATGACGGTGAAATCCCTCTCCGAGGAGTTGATGTCGGGCGGCGCGACACGGATGCCCATTTTGCGGCACTCTTCGATGTACTCGACGACCTTCTCGGTGTCGCCCATTTCGAAGGTCAGCAGGGCGGCCATGTACTCGGTGGGGTAATAGGTTTTCAGGAAGGCGGTCTTGTAGGCCACCAGGGCGTAGCCGGTGGAGTGGGCCTTGTTGAAGGCGTAGCCGCCGAACTGGAGGATGTCGGCGAAGATCCGCTCGGCCGTCTCGCGGGCGACTCCCTTGGCGGCGCAGCCGTCGAGGAAGGGGCCTTTTTCGGCCTCGATCATCTGGGTCTTCTTCTTGCTGATGGCCTTGGCCAGCCGGAAAGCCCGCTTGAGCTCGATGCCGCCGAGCCGGTTCACCAGGCGCGAGACCTGCTCCTGGTAGACCATGATGCCGTAGGTCTCGCCGAGCACCTCGGCCATGATCGGGTGGGGGACGGTCCATTTCTCGCCGTGCTTGCGGGCGATGTACGAATCGATGTAGGCCATCGGGCCGGGGCGGTAGAGGGCGTTGGCGGCGATGAGGTCCTCGATGCGGTTGGGCCGCATGCGGATGAGCACGTCGCGCATGCCGCCGGACTCGAACTGGAAGACGCCCCGGGTGTCGCCGCGGCGGAACAGATCGAACACCCGCTGGTCGTCCAGGTCGATCCGGTCCAGGTCGATGCTCCGGCCATGGTTCTGCTCGGCCAGGCGGCGGGCGCGTTCCATGACCGTCAGCGTCCGCAGCCCCAGGAAGTCCATCTTGAGCAGCCCGCACAGTTCGACGGTCGGGCCGTCGTACTGGGTCATCAGCTGGTCGGATCCGGGCGGCTGATACAGCGGCACGAACCGTTCCAGCGGCTCGTCGGCGATGACCACCGCGGCGGCGTGAACGCCGGTGTGCCGGGCCAGACCCTCCAGCCGGCGGCTGATGTCGATCACCCGCCGGACCCGGGGGTTTTCAGCACACAGGCCCTGCAGTTCCGGCTCCTGCTCGATGGCCTTGTCGATGGTGATCCTGAGGTCCTCGGGGATCAGTCGCGTGATGGCGTTGGCCTCGTCGAACCCCAGCCCCAGCACCCGGGCGACATCCTTGACCGCCGCCCGCGGCTTGAGCGTTCCGAAGGTGATGATCTGGGCGACGTGCCCGTACTTGCGGCGGACGTAGTCGATGACCTCCTCACGCCCGTTCTGGCAGATGTCCATGTCGATGTCGGGCATCTCGTCGCGGTCGGGGTCCATGAAACGCTCGAAGTACAGCCCGTACCGCAGCGGATCCGGCGCCGAGAGCCCCAGGCAGTAGCCGACCACGGTCGAACAGGCGCTGCCGCGGCCGCCGCAGGGAATACCCTGCGAACGCGCGTGGTTGACGAAGTCCCACACGATCAGGAAGTAGCTCGAGAACCGCTTGGAGGCGATCACGCCCAGCTCGTAGTCGATCCGCTCGCGGATCGCGTCGCTCAGCTCGGGGTACTTCTCCCGGGCCCCGGCGTAGACCAGCTCGCGCAGGTAGTCGTCGGCCGACCGGCCCCCGGGAACGCGGTACACCGGGGCGTGGCGGCGGTCGAGCTCCAGCTGCAGGTCGCACAGGTCGGCGATCCGGCGGGTGTTGTCCACGGCCTCGGGCCGGTCGCGGAACAGGGCGGCCATCTCCCCGGCGCTCTTGAGGTAGAACTGGTCGCTCTCGAAGCGGAACCGGTCCGGGTCGTCCAGCTTCCTGCCGGTGCTGATGCAGCACAGCACGTCGTGGGCCTCGACGTCCTCGGGATCCAGGTAGTGGACGTCGTTGGTCGCCACCAGTCCCACGCCCAGCCGGGCCGCCAGGTCCGCCAGCTGGGGATTGGTCTGCTTCTGCTCCGCCAGCCCGTGGTCCTGGAGCTCGATGAAAAAGTGCTCCTCGCCGAAGATCTCCAGGTATTCGCGGGCGATCTCCTCGGCCGCCCGGCGGTCGCCGCGCAGCAGGGCCTGGGGGATCTCGCCGCCCAGGCAGGTGCTGGTGCAGATCAGCCCCTCGGCATGCTCCCGCAGGATCTGCTTGTCGATCCGGGGCTTGTAGTAAAAGCCCTCACGCCAGGCCAGACTGGTCAGCCGCAGCAGGTTGCGGTAGCCGGTCAGGTTGCGGGCCAGCAGCAGCAGGTGATAGCTGGCCTCCTTCATCCCCCGGGCGTCGCGCTCGCGACGGTCGGCCGGGGCCATGTAGACCTCGCAGCCGATGATCGGCTTGACCTGGGCCTTCAGGGCCGCCTGGTAGAAGGTGATCGCCCCGAACAGATTGCCGTGGTCGGTGATGGCCACCGCCTCACCGCCGCGGGCCCTGACCTTCTCGACCAGCGAGGGGATCCGGGCCGCGCCGTCGAGCAGACTGTAGTCGGTGTGGACGTGAAGATGGTTGAAGACCGCCTTGTCGGACACGTCAGCCTCCCTGCCGCCGGAGACCGGATGCCGCCCCGGCCTGCCGGTGGATGATATCCGCCCGCCGGGCGCTGACAAGGGCCGCCGCACACCCCGCCGGCCGGCCCGGGGTCGGGGGCCGGCGGGCTAACGCCAGCGGATCTCGATGGTGGCTCCGTCCGGCTGGTTGTCGAACCGCAGCCGCAGCGTCTGCCCCTCGACACGGGCGTCCACGACCAGCCGGGTGCCGGCTGCGTCCACCGCGGTCAGTCCGGCCGGTTCCCGCCCGGCGGTGAACAGCCGCACCAGGCGGGAGGACGCCGCATCATGCTCCTGGCGGATCAGGCGATGCGTGCAGTGCAGGACTGCCGGTCCGCCGGAGGCGTTCATGGCCTCCGAGACGTCGCGGAACAGCCCGCTGGCTCCGACCGGCAGGCGGGCGTCCTGCTGCACCGCAAGCTCCGGGTCGAACAGGTCGATCAACGCGGCGGTCACCTGCACCGGCCGCGAGGAGGCATGGGCGATCAGATACGGACCGCGCCGCAGGCAGAAGGCACCCATCGGGGCCAGCCCGCCCCTGATGCCGGCCCGGGCGGCGGCCTCGTCCACCAGCGGAAGGTAAACGTCCCGGGCCACGGAAGGATCGGCGAACACCCGCGGAGACTCCGCCCGCCGGAAGACCCACCCCTGCCCGGCCTTCGACCAGCCCTCCTGCTCGACGGGCACCCGCAGCAGGCCCATGAGGTGGTGCAGCGGCGACTCGTGCCCCGCCCGGGTCCACCAGAACAGCTCGTCGCGCAGGCCGTCGGCGGCTCCGAACACCAGCAGGCTGCCTCCCCGCCGGACCCACCCGGCCAGGGCCTCGTTGACCGCCGGATCGACCGGCTTGAGCCGCTCGCAGGACAGGGCGATCACGCGAAAGTCGGAGAGGTAACCCGCCTGGGTGCTGCGTTCCAGCAGGCAGGCCGTGGCCGGCACACCGATGCGCACCAGCGGGAGCAGCAGGCCGTACAGGCCGTCCAGCGTCCCCTGCGGTTCCGATTCCCACAGGGCGCTGTCGGCCACCGCCACCCCGATGCCCGCAGTCGCCCCGGTCGGCGAGCGGCCGTCGTCCGGCTGGCGCCATTGCCCCCCCAGAGGCATGTCCTGCAAGGCCTGGATGGTCGACAGCAGCGCGATCCGGTAGGACTCCGGCGCCGGAGTCCCTCCCCCCGTATCCTGGCCCGGCAGGAAGATGCGATCCGGCCAGGGCATGACCTCGTAGGCGTTCACCCGGGGGAACAGCAGCATGGCCACAAGGCAGTGCCGGTACCACTGCTCGAACTCCGCCCAGGTATGGTTGGGGTCGTCCTCGACCGGATCCACCAGCATCCAGAGCTTCTTGCCGCTTCCGGCCGCCAGGGCGTCGAAGTAGTCGTACAGGGCATAGGCCGACAGAAAGAAGGTCTTGTCCGGTGAGGAGTAGTGGGCCAGGCACCAGTTGACCGGGCCGGTCCAGACCTGGCCGACGTAGGCGTCGATGTCCGGCTCGCCGACCGCCAGCCCCATCGGGGCCACCAGCTTCGCGGCGATATTGCTGTAGATCGAGTGCACCGGCAGGCACACGGCTACTTCCCGGCCCAGAGAGGCCGCGTGAGCCTTGGCGGTCCGGGCCAGGGTGCGTTCCAGCTCCAGGTGGAGCTCTGTCTTGAGTTGACCGGTCAGAAAGAGCGCCTCGGGCGAAGTCGCTTCCGGCTGCCAGGGTCGTCCGTAGCGGGTCTCCCAGATCGCCTTGAAGGCCGCCTCGTAGCCGGTGTGCAGATGCGCCAGGGGCTCCTCGGGGAGTACCGCCTCGGCGCCGGCTTCAATGGAATGGACCGTCATCTCCTGCAGGTGGCGTGTCCAGCCCTCGGTCGGGAGCATGTACGGCCGAACGCCGGCGCACATGACCACGGCACCGTCCGCCCGCCGCTCGACCTCGTCGGCGTGCTCGCGGCCGTCCCATCGACCCTTCCAGTAGCTTCCGCCGGCGTCGGAGTCGGCGAAGAACATGCGGCCTGCGGCCACTCCCCGCCGGGTCCAGGATTCCAGCGTCCCCGTCAGCCGGGGCGGTCTTTCGCCGTGCCGATGGAGGACGACGGCGTCCACCGCGATCGCCAGACGCGGATCGTAGGCGACGTTGGTCTGAAAGAAGGTCTTGGCCTCCAGGAACCGTCCGGCGGGCCGGCTGGATGGAGCCGATTGTCCGGGTGCCGGACGCGAAACCGCACAACAGATAATGACGGCCGTCGCAACGATCTGGGGGCGCAACTTGAGCATGCCTGGCACTCCTTGTGTCGGTGGTTGAAGCCCACCGGCCTGCGGGGAGGGACAACCAAATCCTTTCAGATCGTCCGCCCCGAGCCGCCGGCCCGGCGACCGACGGCGCCGCCGGGGACGGCAGGTCGCGGGACGTTGGTTCGACCGACCCAGCCCGGCGACCAGGTCGACCGTCCGCCTCGGACGGCTATGCGTCACCCTCCTTCGGGTCGCAGCCTCAAGTCGTTCTGCAGCCGCGATTCGGGGGCTTTTCAGTGGCCCGGGCTGCCTTTCTGAGGTATATACCTGTTGGAGCAACACCACGTCTGGTTCGCAGATGGACGCCATGAGATCGAAAGCAGCTCCATCCCGGCGACCGGCGGCACGCGCGCGACCGAGCAGAATCTGGTATGCTCCGCACGCCAGCCTGTACCGCGAATCCACCGCCCGCCGGGCGGCGGAACTGGCCGACGCGATTCTGCGCCACCATGCCCCGCCGCCGGGGCTGACCGAACGGGAGCTCTTCGTCGCCCTGCACGCCTGCGCCTTTCGCGCCGCCGGCGTTCGCCCCAAGGGTCGCATGCTGCCCAGTGTGCGCCAGGGGTGGATGGCCCGCTGGCAGGCCGTCCGGAACCACATCATCGAGCAAAACCTCGGGCTGGTCTACTCCACGCTGACCCGCTTCTGCCGCAACGAGCCGGACCGCGACGATCTGGCCAGCGAGGCGATGCTGAGCCTGATCCGCTCGGTCGACCGGTTCAATCCGTTCAAGGGCTATCGCTTCAGCACCTACGCCTGCAGCGTCATCTACCGGGCCCTGATGCGCCGAAAGAAACGCAACACCCTGCACCGCAACCTCTTTCCGGTCCAGCACGACAGCGCCCACGAGCGCCCGCTCCGCCCGGAGGAGCCGGGCACCGGCGTCTACGTGGAGTGCCTGCAGCGCATCCTGGCCCGGAATGAAGGTCACCTCACCCGGCTGGAGACCAGCGTGCTGGACATGCGGTTTCCCCGCAACGCCGATCGGTCGCGCACCTTCCGCGAGATCGGGCGGGCCATCGGCCTGAGCAAGGAGCGCGTGCGCCAGATCCAGCGGAACGCGCTGATCAAGCTGCGCGGGGCGATCGAAGCCGATCCCATCCTCCGCTGACGGGCCCGGTCCGGGCGTGCACCCCGCATAGCGGGCCGTACGCCGCGTCACCGGCTTCACCGGGCGGCTCCGGCCAGCCGCTCCAGGGCGTCGTCCATCGGCCCGGCGAGCGCCTCCCAGCGGTAGCGGGAGGCGATGCGCACGCCCCTGTGCGGGTCGCCGTCCCACAGGTCGCCCCGGTTCGCCCGGTCGGCCAGCCCGGCCAGGCGTTCGGCCAGCCCGGTCGCGCCGGGCTCGTAGAAGAAGTCGGCCGATCCGTCCGACGCCCCGGGGCCGAAGATCTCCGGATAGGCCAGGCGGGGCGGAAGCAGCGGGAACGCGCCGGCGGATGCCGCCTCCAGCACGCCGATGCCGAAGGTTTCAAACAGGGCCGTCGAAACGACCACATCCGCCCAGGCCAGGACTTCGGCATACTCCCGTCGCTCGGACTTGTATCCCCAGTGATCGATCCGGTCGGCAAAGCGGCGCCGGGCGGCCTCGAAAACCGCCGGCCGGTCGCGGAACTCCTGGCCGATCACGGCCAGCCGGAACGATACGCCCCGGGCCTCCAGCAGGCCGAGAGCCTCGAAGAACTCCTCGGGATTCTTGTCGTGCTCCCAGCGGGCCGACCAGAGGATCCGCAAGGGGCCGGGCTCGCGGGGCGGCCGGGGCGGCAGGGGCTCGATGCCGGGGGGATGAACGCCGGACCGGTCCAGGATCAGCCCGGGAGCTCCCAGCGGCACGAAGTCCGCCATCGGTTTGAGGAAGCCCGGCAGGGCGTTCAGAAAGGCGTCGCGGTGGCAGGCGGAGTTGAACCACACCTCCGCGGCCGCCAGGGCGGTGGTCAGGTTGGTCAGCACGAACTGATAGTCCCACTCCCGTTCCCGGCGAACCGGGTAGGTCAGCTGATTCTCGTGGAAGTACGCCACGGCCGGCAGGCACCGCACCGGCAGCGGCGCCAACCCGAGGAATTCCGCCAGGCTGAGCATGTCGGAGCAGAAGAGCAGGTCCCAGCAGGCCCCGGCGGACTGTCGGCTCCGGACCTCCCCGGCCAGCGTGATGGCGGCGTGACGCATCCGCCACTTCCACTTGCGTGCCGGCAGGCCGATGATGTCGAAATCGTGCCGGCTGTGCGCCGCCCAGCCGTCCAGGAAGGCCTTGTGGCTGCCGCCGTAGTATGGCTCCAGGGCCAGAACGCGCATGCACCATCCCTGTGCTCCCCGGGGCGGCCGCGACGGCGCGGGAAGCCCTTCGTGCCCGACACGCGGACCACAGACCCGCGACCTGGCGGTCGAACCGGTGCCGCGGATTCTACCCGGAGGCCGGGCGACAGTCCCGCCGGTGTGCCCGTGCCGGCCTGTTTTCGCCGGCGGCAGCGTAAACCCTGGCCGGCGGCAGCGTAAACCTTCGCCGGCGGGCGTGCGAGCCGCGGCACGGCCGGTCCGCCGACGCCGTGGGCTTGCCAAACGTCCGGCCGGGGGATATCAACCCGGCCGGGGGATATCGACGCGGCGCGGCACCGGGTTGGTTCCGCATCTCGGCCGGAGCACAGGGGACGACGTATGCCCGCGATGACCCTTCCATGCCTGCTGTTGTGCCTGGCGGCCGGTCTGCCGGCGGCCGCGTCGGAAGTCCGCGAGATGTTCGAGGAGGAATCCTCCGCGGCGGCCTGGTCGTTCGGCAACGGCCCGGAGTTCCCGGGTGCGGCCGGAAAGCTCGCCTGGATGGCGGGTGCGGGCCGGGACGGCGGAGGCTGCCTCGGGCTGCACTTCGATTTCGGCGGCGGGGGCAACTACGTCCAGGCCGGCTGGAAGCTGCCGGAGCCCCGGCCGGCACGGGTGCGGCTGTGGTTGCGCAAGCCCGGGGGGCACAAGATCGTGTTCCGGGCCACGGACCACACCGGGCGGACGTTCCAGAAGGGGGTGCGGTTCACCCGCACCGAGTGGCAGCAGGTGGAAGTCGACATGTCCCGGTGGGAGTTCGGCTGGGGCGGCAGCGGCGAAGGCCGGCCGAGCCCGCCGTTTACCGGGTTCGCCGTGCTGATCGAGAACAACGGCGATGGGAAGCAGGGGGTCCTGCTGATCGACGACGTCGAGATCCTGGTCGAGCCGGCGCCCCCGGAGGAGACCCCGCGGTGCACGTACGAGCCCGACCACCTGCGGCGGGCGTCGGCCGGCGGCGGGCCGGGCAACCGGCTGGAGGGCACGGAGTGGCACTACGCCTTCCACGACCCGGCCACGGTGGTGTCGCTGTCGATGGACGGCTCGCTTTATGGGGAGCCGGAGTCGCTGCGGGTGGTCGTGGAAGGGCGGTCCTGCGGACACACGCTGGGGATCACGATCGGCTCGCACTTCCAGCAGTTCACGCGCACCCTCGGCCGGCTGGAAGGGGAGGGTCCGCAGACGCTGGAGGTTCCGCTGGGCGACATGCGCGGCTGGGAGCACCGCCACGGCCCCAACGACGGCGTGGTCCGGCTGCCGCTGCGGCTGATCGCTTTGACCCTGCACCGCGGCGAGGGCCCGGCCTCCGGCAGCATCCAGCTCCGGCGGATCGAGGTGCAGACCCGGCCCCGCGCCGGTCAGCCCGTGCTGCTGATCCCGGACGTGCACGATGAGGGTTCCGGGCTGCGGTTCACGCTGCGGGCGGTCAACCTGCGCGACCAGCCGGTTCGCGGGACGCTGGTCTGCGACCGCGGCGGCCTGGCCGGGCGGACGGACCGCCAGGTGCGGGAGTGCGAGTTGCCGGCCGGAGGGCGGCCGGTGGAGATGGAATTCGTTGATCCGGACCCCGGCCCGGGGCTCGTCGAGCGGACCTGGCAGTGGTTCGAGCCGGGATTTGCCTCCCGGCCGGTCTCCATCGGCACCTGCCGGCCTCCCTCGACTCTGGCGGAGACCCCCGCCGACCCTGAAAGCCCGATCGGCGTGGGGCTCTACCTCTACCGCTTCCGCAGCCATCCGGATCGCGCGGCGATGATGGACCGCATGGCCGCCCTGGCGGCGCAGGCCGGGGTCAAATGGACGCGCGAGGAGATCCAGTGGCACGCCACTGAGCCGCGGCCGGGCGAGTTCGACTGGACCTTCTACGATGAGCTGCTGGACGTGGCCGGCCGCCACGGGATCAGCGTGTACGGCCTGCTGGCCTACGGCAACAGCTGGACGAACGTTTACAGCGACGAGGGCATCCGCCGCTACGCCGACTGGGCCGCGGCCGTGGTGCGCCGCTACCGGGATCGCATCCGCCACTGGGAGATCTGGAACGAGCCGAACATCTTCTTCTGGTCGGGTCCCCGCGAACTGTACCCCGTGCTGCTCAACCGGGCTTACGAGGCCATCAAGACCCAGGACCCTCAGGCGGTGGTCATGGGCTGCTCGACCGCCGGCATCGACACCGCATTCATCCGCCAGGTCATGGACGCCGGCGGACGTTTCGACGCCCTGACGATTCACCCCTACCGCGGGGAGCTCAAGGACCTGGAGTTCATCCGCGAACTCCAGGCGGCGCGCGAGCTGGTCGGGGGCCGTCAGGTGTGGCTGACGGAGATGGGGTTTCCCAGCCAGCTGATCGACGGCTACAGCGAGCGTCACCAGGCCTCGCTGGTCGCCCGGGTGTATCTCTGTGCTCTGGCCGGCGGTGCGGTGCGCAACGTTTCCTGGTACGACTTCCGCAACGACGGAGACGATCCGTTCTACAACGAGGCCTGCTTCGGCCTGGTGCGTCACGACTTCCGGCTCAAGCCGGGCTACGGGACGCTCGCGCATCTGGCCCGCACGCTGGGGTCGATGCGTCCGGCCGGGGCGGTGGACCTCGGCCCGGGCGTTTACGCGTTCCGGTTCACCGACGGGCGGAACGACGTGGTCGCCGCCTGCGCCCCCGGAAGGGGCGGTCTGTTGGCCTTTCGCGGAGAGCGCCCGACGCAGGTGACGGATGCGTTCGGCCAGACCCTCGAGCCGCTGCAGGTGGGCGAATCGACCGTCCTGACCCTCGAGCCGGACATGCCGACGTATCTGCACGGGCCGGCCGGCCTGACCCTGCAGCCGGCCGAGCCGCCGGTGACGCTGACCATCCGGGGGCGTGCGGCCGGGGACACGCTCGGCGTCTGTCCCGGGGAGACGCCGGAGCTGGCGTTCTCTCCGGCGTGCGAGGCGGCGGCGTGGGAGCTGCCCTTCGACTGGCCGGTCCCCCGGCGGGTTTCGCCGCCGCGTGCGGCCGTGGCCGTCTATCGCCTCGATGTGCCGGCCGGGGCCCCCTCGGGCGATGCCGAGATGCAGGTCATGCTGCGCCTGCCCGGGGGATCGAACTCACCCCTTCGCCTGCCGGTGCCGTTGGTGGTCGAGGAGGCGCTGATCCGGTTGTGATCCTGGCTTTGGCGTCCGGATGGCATCCCCAGGCCGGGCGGCCTTCGGGACACGGCCAGAGGTGTCCGGACGGCTGGCGACCTCGGGGCCCGGACGCGTAAAAAAGGGTTTCGCCACCGTTAGGCGGCAAAACCCCTGGCGCGGTTGTGAAGAAGTGGAAAGGCATGAGGACGTCCGCGACCGGCCCCGGCGGCGGCAGGTTCGGTTCCCTTGGGATCCGTGCTTCCGCCGACTCGCGGGCCTCGCGGCCACATGAGGGCAGTGCAGGATGCGTGCCACTGCCTCCTCGCCGCCCGCTGTAATCCTTAAACCATTCATAAACAACAACTTGGATTCGACGGAAGATCGGGAGAGCCCGGTTCGACCCACCGGCCGGCCATGGGGGCGGGGAAAACTGCCCGCGCCGGTCGGGGGTTCCCGGAGCAAATCTGCCCGCGCCTGCGGGTCCGCCGTGGCCGGGTGGGGCAAAGGCGGCAAGGAGGGGCTGGTGATCGCCCCTGATTGCGCATCAGTTACGCGACAGATGTTTCAGATTCATTCGACATAGCCTGTCTGCCGTGGACTCCGAGCAGGCCATGAGACCACGGCACATGGTGAACGAACAGCGATCCTGCGCTTCATATTCGCGCGCTTCGTTCGATCACGTGACGTACGCGACCATGGACGGTTTCATGTCCGGCGCTCCGTATCGGGACAGTCGGATCGATCGCGGTATGACTTGATTATGACGCCTGGCCTCCGGGAGGCTTTCACCGCGAAAGGCGCGAAAAAAAACCAAAAACCACAAGAAAATCGCATTCTGGGATTGATCCGCGTGGCAGGTTTCCATAGAATGGAAAGCGACATGCAGTTCCCACGCTCTCGTTGTGTGAGAGCGGCTGGGGGGGCAACCAGTCCAACAGAAGGAGGAGTCGGAGATGAGCAGAAGCAGTCTGCGGACAGTCGCCGCGCTGAGTGCCTTAACGATGGCCTCAGCGGCGACCATGGGGGCATCGTCGTTCACCTGGCCGGCGGCGCCCCTGCTGACCCAGGTCGTGGTGGACCCGGACGAGGGTCTGGCCAAGACCGCGCGGGAGATCCTCTCGGCCGAGTATGCCTGGGACGGGTCGTACCATTACTTCCGGATCACGCTGGAGGCTGCGCCGTCGGGCGTCGGGCCCAATGACAACTGGGCCGGCAACTACGGCATCTACATCGACACGGGCCCGGGCGGCTGGAGCTACGCTGAGACCAACTACCTGCCCTATCCGATCCAGGGCGTGGACACCACCGGCCTGAACATCGCACTGGACGGGCACTGGAACTTCGCCGGTTCCGGGCCGAGCTTCTCCGTGATCGGCCAGCACTACCACTACGCCGACGACCTGAACCCCGGCGTCTACCTCTACGGAACCCTGGACGGCTTCAATCCCCAGCCGCCGGCGAGCTCGACGAACATCGAGTTCAAGCTGGCCGGCTCGGAGCTGAGCCTGGCCGAGGGCTTCTGCTGGTTCGCCGGCACGCTGGACGTCGGCTCGGAAACCGGCACCTACGACCTGACGCAGAAGGTCTGCATCCCCGAGCCGGCGGCCTCGCTGCTGGGACTCGTGGGCGGACTGTTCCTGCGCCGTCGGGTCGCCTGATCGCCGACGCTTCCGCCGGCCTGGCGGAACGAACCAGGTTTTCCGTCTGATACGCGGCATGGCGGGTCGCCTTGAAACGGGCGGCCCGCCTGCCTGTTTTTGCGGAGGCTCCTGGCCCGGCGGGAGCCTCCGCAAGCCGTATCAAGGGGATCCCCGACGGACGGTCGAAGCAACCGACGCCCGTCCCTCGAGGGCAGCCATGCAACCGCCCGCAGGCGCGCGATCCGCGGTCGGCTCGACTTTTGAAGGCCCGGCGGCCATGCTGGAGCGATGGACCGGGGCGATCTGTGCTCGAAGTTCCTGGAAACCCTGGCTTTTGAGCTCTACCCCTACCAGGAGGAGGCCCTGCTGGCCTGGTTCGAGGCCTCAGGCGGGGTCATGGTCTGCGCGCCCACCGGCATGGGCAAGACCCTGGTCGCCGAGGCCGCGGTGTTCGAGGCCCTGCACGCCCGCCGGCGCCTCTACTACACTACGCCGCTGATCGCCCTGACCGACCAGAAGTTCCGCGAAATCCAGGACCTGGCCGAGCGGTGGGGCTTTGCCCGCCAGGACATCGGCCTGATCACCGGCAACCGCCGCGAGAACCCCGATGCGGTCGTGCGGGTGGTCGTAGCCGAGATCCTGCTCAACCACCTGCTCTCGCCGGACCCGGCCTTGTCGGACCTCTCGGACACCGCGGCCGTGGTCATGGACGAGTTCCACAGCTTCAACGACCCCCAGCGCGGCATCGTCTGGGAGCTGTCGCTGGTCCTGCTGCCCCGCCACGTCCGGGTGCTGCTGCTGTCGGCCACGGTCGGCAATCCGCAGGAGTTCGCCATCTGGCTCAACCGCCAGCACGGCCGCGACCTGCGGGTGGTGCTGTCGGATCAGCGCCGCGTGCCCCTGGAATACGTCTGGGTCGGCGACCTGCTGCTGACCGAGCACCTGCCGCAGATGGTGTCGGAGGATGACGCCGCCAACCGCACGCCGGCGCTGGTCTTCTGTTTCAACCGCGACGAGTGCTGGGAAGTGGCCGAGCGACTCAAAGGTCTTTCGCTGATTGGCCCGGCCGCCCGGGCGGCCATCGAGGCCCGTCTGGAGGAGGCCCGCGACGATCTGGCCGAGGGTGTCGGCCCCAAGCTGCGGCAGATGCTGATCCGCGGCGTCGGCGTGCACCACGCCGGGGTGCTCCCCAAGCACAAGGAGATCGTCGAGGACCTGTTCAACCGCAAGCTGGTGCCGTTCGTGATCTGCACCGAGACCCTGGCGGCGGGCATCAACCTGCCGGCCCGGTCGGTGGTACTCAGCACGCTGCTCAAGGGCAAGACCGGCCAGAAGAAGCTCATCCCCGCCTCCGCCGCCCACCAGATGTTCGGGCGGGCCGGCCGGCCGCAGTTCGACGACAAGGGCTACGTCTACGTGCTGGCCCACGAGGATGACGCCCGGATCGCCAAGTGGCGTCGCAAGTACGAGCAGATCGATCCGAACTCCAAGGACCCCGGCCTGCTGCGGGCCCGCAAGGACCTGGAGCGCCGCAAGCCCAGCCGCCGCAGCACCGAGCAGTACTGGACCGAGGGGCAGTTCCGCACGCTGATCCAAGCCGGCCCGGCCCGGCTGGTCAGCCGGCAGATGATCACCTATCCGGTGCTGATCTACCTGCTCACGAAGACCGGCACCCTGCGCGGCGTGCGCGACTTCCTGGGGCGGCGGTTCAATACCCCCGAGCGGCTGGCCGGCTTCCAGGAGCAGCTTGACTTCATGCTGGCCAACCTGGCGGCCCTGGGCTACCTCACGCGGCGAGAGGAGGACGACCATGTCGAGCTGCACGAGCCCATCCACCGCCTGTTGAAGTTCCGCAGCGTCGATCCGCTGTTCGGCGACTGGCTCCGGGAGATGCTTGTCCGCAGCAGCTTCGAGGAGAAAATGCAGGCCCTGGAGGCGGTGCTGGAGGTGGCCCCGACGATCCTGCGCCACGTGCGCATCCCCGACCTGCCCAAGGGGCCGCTGCAGGAACAGGTGCTCGAGCCGCTGCTCATCCGGATGGGCGTCACCGTCGCCCGACTCGATCCTCCCGCCGGGCGCGACGGCAGCCTGGCCGATGAACTGGCCGAGGAAGAAGAACGCCCGCCGACCTTTCCGGACATGCTGGGCATCGCCTTCGCAGCCCGCCTGGCGGCCCCCGAGCCGGTGGTCATCCAGCCCAAATGGATCGGCGGGGGGGTCATGGACGCCGAATGCGACTTCTACCGCTTCGTCCGCTCGCGCGACCTGATCAAGCAGGAGGGCCTGATCCTCCGCCACCTCCTGCGCCTCGTCATCCTGGCCGGGGAGTTCGACGAGCTCACCGAGGATCCCGACTACCGACGGATCGGCGAACTGGCCACCCGGGCGTGCCGGCGCGTCGATCCGCGCTACACCGACCGGTTCCTCGAACAGGCCGCCGAGGCCCGCAGGCTTCAGACCGACGGCGTCGGCCTGGGCG